>NZ_SMGR01000001.1:1200000-1500000 GCF_004346865.1 Shimia isoporae | reverse complement strand
CATGTTCGCTCCTTGATTTCGGGTTGTTTCAAGCATACGAGCAATGCGCCACGATGGGTGGTATTTCGCCAATTTCGTACGCGGCGTCATCTGTCACTGCAAAACTGTGCCTAATGTGAACATTGAGGGTTGCACAGCACCTAAACCTCATGTAAACGCGCGCCATTCAAACCCGCAGGCGGGGTTTGGGTTGGGCAGGGGAGACATCCCTGTCAGTCCGCCGGTTGGAGCAAATGCTCTCACTTCTCCCCGCCAAGGCGTAAACCGGAAAAGGAAAACAAGCATGGCTCTTCCCGAGTTCACCATGCGTCAGCTGTTGGAAGCTGGCGTTCACTTTGGCCACCAAACGCAGCGCTGGAACCCCCGTATGGGCGAGTTCATCTATGGTTCGCGCAATGGCATCCACATTTTCGACCTGACCCAGACCGTTCCGATGCTGGACGCGGGTCTGAATGCAATCCGCGAAACCGTTGCCAAAGGCGGCCGTGTTCTGTTCGTGGGCACCAAGCGTCAGGCCGCTGGCCCGATTGCAGACGCAGCTGACAAATCTGCTCAGTACTTCATGAACCACCGTTGGCTCGGCGGCACGCTGACCAACTGGAAAACCGTATCCCAGTCCATCAACCGTCTGAAAGAGATCGACGAGAAGATGGCATCTGGTGCCGAAGGCCTGACCAAGAAAGAGCGTTTGGGCATGGAGCGTGACCAGGAGAAGCTGCAGGCATCTCTCGGTGGTATCCGCGACATGGGCGGCGTGCCGGACCTGCTGTTCGTCATCGACGTGAAGAAAGAAGCGCTGGCAATCGCAGAAGCCAACAAGCTGGGCATTCCGGTTGTGGCTGTTGTCGACACCAACTGCTCTCCTGATGGCGTTGACTACATCATCCCGGGCAACGACGACGCGGCACGTGCTATTGCACTGTACTGTGATCTGGCGGCGCGTGCTGCTCTGGACGGTATGACCGCGCAGATGGGCGCGGCGGGCGTAGACCTCGGCGAATTCGAAGAAGCTCCGGCTGAAGAAGTTGTTGCTGAAGAAGCTCCGGCTGAGGAAGCCGCAGCAGACGCCAACGCGTAATAAATCTGACACGGGGGCAGGGTAAGCCCGCCCCCGGATATCCAATTCTGACGAGGAGAGCCTAAGATGGCGATCACAGCAGCTATGGTCAAAGAACTGCGCGAGATGACCGGCGCAGGTATGATGGACGCAAAAAAAGCGTTGACCGAAACTGACGGCGACCAGGAAGCAGCAATCGATTGGCTGCGCACCAAAGGTCTGGCAAAAGCCGCAAAGAAATCCGGTCGCACCGCAGCCGAGGGCCTCGTGGCCGTTAAGGTTGAAGGCGGTAAAGGCGTTGCCGTTGAGGTTAACTCCGAAACTGACTTCGTTGGCAAAAACGCTGACTTCCAGGCGATGGTCGCAAAGATTGCTGGCGCAGCCGTGAATGTTGCAGACGTTGATGCGCTGAAAGCAGCGGATCTGGGCGGCAAGACCGTCGAGGAAACTGTAACCGACGCAGTTGCAACCATCGGTGAAAACATGTCCGTGCGTCGTATGGCGTCCGTCGAAGGCGACGTTGTGACCTCTTACGTGCACAACCCGGCCGTAGATGGCATGGGCAAAATCGGTGTTCTTGTTGCTCTGAAAGGCGGCGACGAAGCATTCGGCAAGCAGGTTGCCATGCACATCGCAGCAGCATCTCCTCAGGCTCTGGGTGAAGCAGACCTTGATCCGGCAGTTGTTGAAAAAGAGCGCAACGTCCAGATCGAGATCGCACGTGAATCCGGCAAGCCGGAGCAGGTGATCGAAAAGATGATCGTAGGTCGCATGAAGAAATTCATGTCCGAAGTGACCCTTCTTGGCCAAAACTTCGTCATCAACCCGGATCTGACAGTGGAAGCAGCGGCTAAGGAAGCCGGTGCTGAAATCGTTGGCTACGTCCGCATGGAAGTTGGCGAAGGTATCGAGAAAAAAGAAGAAGATTTTGCTGCTGAAGTGGCAAAAGCCGCGCAAGGCTAATCGCTTCTTGATAAGCTATGAAAGGCCGTTCCATTTGGAGCGGCCTTTTTTGTTGGTTTGCTAAGTGGCGAGGCAATGAAAAACGGCGCCATCCGAGGGGATGACGCCGCCTTTTTCTCGGTCTCCATTACATGGGGATGGGGAGACCTCCGAAAAGTGCCAACCTGAAAATCAAAATAAACCTCCAGGCTGACGTCCGGGTTTTACCGGTCAAAACAGAGAGCTTCGATATTGCGAAGATCCGCTCTGAACTGTTCCTTAGGCCAAAGCCACCACTCACGGAACAACCCTATATTGGCACTGTACTCGTTAACTATACAAGTCAGGGTTCCCATACTAAGGGATAAGTAGCTAATACTTTTGGTTATTTTGGTCCTTCAAGCAGGTAAATCTGCTTCATAAATGACGCTTTGAGCAAAGCTTGCGCAGTCGTTTCAACATTCATCGCGTCGCGTGCGAGTCGCAAATGCTTTTCAACTGTGGCTGGTGTGCGCTCGATCAGTAAAGCAATGTCTTGAATGGTTTTCCCGTCACCGACCCATTCCAGCACTTCGCGCTGGCGGCTGGTCAATTCTCGCTCGGGGTTTGAGTAGGGGAGAGACTGAACTTTCAAGTGGGCAACATTGTTGATCAGTTCGATCTCACGTCCATGAGCTGCCCAGATTTTGTCGACTTCGGCCTGAGACAGATCACTGCGGGCTGCTAGCGAAATGGCCCCCTTGGTACGCGAAGAAACCGTTGGGAAGCTCACCGTATAACCGGCGTGGATGCCAAAGCTGTTGTTGACGTCCAGCACGTTGCGCTGATGCTCGTTCAAGTCGCCTTTGGCAAGAGCTGCCGCTGCCATGGCCCAACTGGCAGAGCCAGCGTTGTTCAGAGTCCACTGAAACATTGGACCGTGGAAATAGAGGCCGCCATCAAGAAACATGTTCAAGTATTCGGGGGCGTGGTTTGAGAGGATGAAAAAGTCGTCTACATCACCGACCATCATCCCGCTACGGTAGTTCGTGTAGCCGTAGATAATTCGGTCAAACCCGAACTTGGCCATTTCCACACAGTGTGCTTCCCAGAGTTCCTCTAGACGTGTGTGTTTGGTGAGTCTTTCGATGTAGTCCAGAGGGTCAGTCATAGTTCGGGTCTTTCTAGATCCCGTAATGGAATCTTTTGGGCGGTAATTGCCAGTCAGGTAATGTCTCAGGACCACAAAAAATCTGGTTCCTGTGCGAGACTTTAGTGTTTTGGTTGTGCGGCTGTCCAGCCCAGAGGTCGGGCAAAATTCGATACAAGAAAAATTACATAATACATATTATGCGCTAACGATAACTAGGTTAGGAAGTGCCTCCCTAACCGAAGGATTTACATCAGGTGTCGCGTGTACATCTTTGAATTTAAACGCTATCCCAAAGCGTAACCTGCACCGCGGACTGTCCTTAAAGGATCCTCTCCACCGTGTACGCAAAGAGCTTTCCGCAATCGGCCGATGTGGACATCAACCGTTCGACTGTCGACATAAATGTCACGGCCCCAAACACGATCCAAAAGCTGTTCGCGGCTCCAGACACGGCCAGGCTTTTCCATAAAGGTTGTGAGCAGCCGAAATTCGGTTGGCCCCAGTTTCAGTGGCTTTTCCTGACGGGTCACACGATGGGTTTCGGCATCCAGGATGATGTCTTCGTATTTCAGACGTTGTCCGACGGCCGCTGGACGAACTCTGCGAATTTGATTTCGAACGCGTGCCATAAGCTCGAGTACCGAGTATGGCTTGATGACATAGTCGTCCGCACCGGTTTCAAGCCCCCTCACCCGATCAACTTCCTCCGAGCGTGCCGACAACATAATTATCGGTATGCCGTTTGTTTCCGCGCGCGTTTTCAAGCGACGACAGACTTCGATCCCGGACGTGCCCGGAAGCATCCAATCGAGGACGATGATGTCTGGTAGAAGTTCATCTACAATGATCAACGCCTCGTCACCGTCCGGAGCGGTCTCGACGTGGAAACCTTCGGCCTGAAGGTTATAGGCCAGTACTTCGCGTTGGGCGGGTTCGTCTTCGACAACCAGAACTGTGGGGTGATCTTTGCTCATGACACATAACCTGAGGGTTTATTCGGCTTCGTAGCGCGTTGCTTTTGGGCGATTTTCTTCGGGCAGGCTGCCGGACACCAGATAGATAACCTGTTCCGCAATGGACGTGACGTGATCGCCCATCCGTTCCGTATTCTTGGCGATGAAATGAAGGTGCATGCACGGGGTGATATGACGCGGATCTTCCATCATGAAAGTCAGGAACTCGCGAAACAGAGCGTTATACATCTGATCGACATCGCGATCCCGTTCCAGAACGTCCTGCGCCTTATCCAAATCTCGCTCGATGAAAGCGTCCAATACATCCTTGAGCATGAGCTGAACTTCGCGGGCCATGCGCTGCAGCGCGCCACGAGCGCCTTCAATCGGCGTCATATGGACCAGAACCGCATTGCGCTTTGCCATGTTCTTGGCGTAGTCACCAATCCGCTCGAGGTTGCCTGCGATTTTCATCACGGACAGGACGACCCGCAAATCGACAGCGGCGGGCGCCCGCAGAGCGATCAGGTTGGCGCATTCTTCGTTGATCAGCGTGTCCAGGTCGTCGATTGCCTGATCACGCTTGATAACCTCGGCGGAAAGTTCTTCGTCCTGATTGAGAAGGGATTGAGACGCATCCACAATGGCAGCCTCAACCAATCCGCCCATTTTCATGACGTGCGCCTGAATGCCTTCCAAGTCGCGGTCGAATGCGGAAACGATATGTTGATCAGACATTTAGAGGTCTCTCCTTAACCGATCCGGCCGGTAATGTAGTTTTGTGTGCGTTCGTCCTGCGGGTTGGTGAAAATCTGGGAGGTTTCCCCATATTCAACCAAGTTTCCAAGGTGGAAGAAGGCCGTTTTCTGGCTGACGCGGGCGGCCTGTTGCATCGAGTGGGTCACGATAACCACAGAGAACTGGCTGCGCAGTTCGTCGATCAGTTCCTCAACTTGAGCTGTGGCAATCGGGTCAAGCGCAGAACAAGGTTCATCCATAAGAAGCACTTCAGGCTCGGTTGCGACGGCGCGAGCAATGCAAAGGCGCTGCTGCTGACCGCCGGAAAGACCCGTTCCGGGAGCGTCCAGGCGGTCTTTTACTTCGTCCCAAATCGCGCCTCGGCGCAAGGATTTCTCAACGATTTCATCGAGTTCTGCCTTGTTTTTGGCAAGTCCGTGAATTCGCGGACCATATGCGATGTTGTCGTAGATGGACTTTGGGAAGGGGTTCGGTTTTTGAAAAACCATTCCCACTTTCGCGCGCAATTGAACAGGGTCGACACGCTTGTCGTAAATATCTTCGCCATCAATCAGGATGTCACCTTCGACACGGCAAATGTCGATCGTATCGTTCATCCGGTTGATGCAGCGCAGAAAAGTAGATTTGCCGCAGCCCGATGGGCCAATGAATGCAGTCACGGTTTTTGCGTCGATTTCGACATTCACGTCTTTGATAGCGTGGTTTTCGCCGTAATAGACCTGAACATTGCGGGCGGAGATTTTTGTTGTTGTCTGGTCCACGGCTTCCCCCAGTTTAGGTGCGTCGTACATGGGTGTGTTTCCTTTGCTTACCAGCGGCGTTCAAAGCGGCGGCGCAAGATGATGGCGATGGCGTTCATGATCAAGAGGAACACCAGCAGAACAATGATAGCGCCCGAGGCGCGCTCGACAAAGGCTGGGTCCGCACGCTGGGTCCAATTGTAAACTTGAACTGGGAGCGCGGCGGCTGGGTCAAAGAACCCTTCAGGCGGCGCAGCCGGATATTCCCGAACAAAGGCAACCATGCCGATGAGCAAAAGCGGTGCTGTTTCCCCGAGGGCCTGCGCAAGCCCGATAATTGTGCCTGTCAAAATACCGGGTGCGGCAAGCGGAAGAACATGGTGGAACACCGCTTGCATTTTCGAGGCCCCTACCCCCAATGCCGCGTCGCGGATGGACGGCGGGACTGCTTTGAGCGAGGCGCGGGTCGCGATGATGATCGTTGGCAGTGTCATCAGGGTCAGTACGAGACCACCCACGATGGGCGCTGATTGCGGCAGGCCGGCAAAGTTGATGAAAATCGCTAGGCCGAGGATACCGAAAACGATGGATGGGACCGCTGCGAGGTTAGAGATGTTGACCTCCACCAGATCGGTGAACCAGTTCTTCGGCGCGAATTCCTCAAGATAGATCGAGGCCGCGACACCGATGGGCAAAGTAAGACAAAGCACCACGATCATCATGTAGAACGAGCCGAGGATGGCAACGCCGAGGCCCGCTGCCTCCGGGCGGTTTTCGGATGCGTCCGCACGGGTCAGGAAGCCCCAGTTGAACGACGTTTTCAGCAGGCCTGCGTCTTTCAGTTTGTCTGCGAACTGCAACTGTTCCGGCGAAACGTTTTTGTCGAGTTCAGCGCTCTCCATCGTCACTCGGCCTTTGTAGTAGCCGTCGATGCGGCCCGAGGCGAGGAACTTGAAGCTCACAGTTTCGCCAATCATGGCGGGGTTCGCGAGAACGAAACGGCGCATCTCGGCGGCGCCCTCTTTCGAAATCATCGCTGCAGCCTGTTTTGCAGTCAGACCGTCCACGGCCATTTCGGGGTTGGCCATGTGCTCTTCAAGCGACTTCTTGATCAGAGGCGCGTAGCCAAAAGTGGACACCTTGCGGATTTTTTCCAGATCCCCGGATCCGTCTTTGTCGAGTTTGGCGGGATCCAGATACACGTCCAGAGTGATGAATGTCTGTTTGAACGCAGGTAGCCCGCCTGAAATGATCGAGGTCATCAAGCCGACAAGCGCCAGCATGGCTACGACAATCGCCGCAACACCATACATGCGGAACCGCTTTTCGGCAGAATTCCGGCGCCGGGTGCGGTCGTCGATGGTGAGGATCGACGTGGTTGGGGTAACGTCGGTCATTCGTATTGCTCCCGGTATTTACGGACGATGTAGAGCGCCAAAACGTTCAGCCCGAGTGTGATGACAAAAAGAGAGAGACCAAGCGCGAAAGCCACAAGCGTTTCCGGGCTGGCAAACTCGGTGTCCCCTGTGAGCTGGCTCACAATTTTCACTGTTATTGTCGTCATGGCCTCAAAGGGGTTCAGGCTAAGCTTTGCGGCGGCCCCTGCCCCCATGACCACGATCATGGTTTCTCCGATTGCGCGGGACGCGGCAAGCAGGATCGCTCCGACAATACCAGGCAGAGCAGCGGGAAGGATGACCTGTTTGACTGTTTCAGATTGCGTTGCGCCAAGACCGTAAGATCCGTCGCGCATGGCCTGTGGTACAGCGTTGATCACGTCGTCGGAAAGCGAAGACACAAACGGAATGAGCATGATGCCCATCACAAGACCCGCCGTCAGAACCGAGGAGGACGACTGCCCTAGGCCGAGTGGTTGTGCAAAGTAGTCGCGCAACAAGGGACCAACAGTGATCAGAGCAAAAAGACCATAAACAATGGTCGGAATTCCCGCCAGTACTTCAACCGCCGGTTTCACAATCGAACGCACTTTGGATGAAGCGTATTCAGATAGATAAATGGCAACGAAAAGGCCGATCGGAACAGCAAACACAAGCGCCACAAAAGACACATAAAGCGTGCCCCACAGAAGCGGGATAATGCCAAGGTCCGAGCCGCCGGTGAATTGCGGGTTCCATGTCAGATTGAAGAAGAAATCTTTGGCTGGATACATCCGGAAGAAGTTCGAGGTTTCGAAAATCAGGGACGTGATAATGCCTATGGTCGTCAGGATTGCGACAAAGGACGACAGAATAAGCAGCGACTTGATGGCCGTTTCCGACACGTTGCGCGCGCGGTATTCGGGTTTGGTCAACGAGAGTGCGAAAGCAAAGCCTGCGAGTGCAAGTGCAACTGCGACAATCGCCATGTACCCACGAGCGGACTTCGTTTTCGCGCGATATTCAATCGAAGCCGCCAGGACATTGGGTTTGATGTCAGAGGCAACGGCGACGCCGACTCCCGCCAAAACGGCGCGTACGTCGGTGTTTTCCGTAGTGACTGTCTGGATGTCGGGTTCTGTCATCGCCCCCGCAACAACAGCCGTGTCCAGTCCGTTCGAAATGCGGCGCACGTCAGCCATCACCAATTCGAGCGAACTGCCTTCGTCGATGTCAGAGGGCTGGATCATGTCCGAGATCCGGCCTTCTATCAGCATCGGCTGAATGAGCAACCAGGCAAACGTGACCAGTAATGCTGGCACTGCTGTGAACAAGAACACTGCTTGCCCGTAGTAACTGGGAAGGGAGTGGAGTTGGCGAATATCGCCGCCTGCCGCGCTGAGAGCTTTGGTTCTCCCAACAAAAAAACCGACGATCGCGATTGCGACGACGGCGAGGATTACGAGACCGGCGCTCATATTAACTCCATGCGCAGAAGGATGGTTCAGGGTGACAGCGCCCCCTTACTGCGAGGGCGCTGTCGAAGTCAAAGGCTGATTAGTTCAGCGGACCCATCGGGGTGCCGGAAGCAACCATTTCCTGAGTCTTAGCCAGTTCCGGATCGGAAACGAGGCCGTATTCAGCCAGCGGGCCATCAGGACCTGCCATGTCATCGGATACGAAGAACTCGACGTATTCCTGAAGGCCAGGGATCACACCCAAGTGTGCTTTCTTGATGTAGAAGAACAGCGGGCGGGATACCGGGTATTCGCCGGACGCGACGGTCTCAGTCGACGGGGTCACGTTGTCCATTGTCGCAACAACCAGTTTGTCGGTGTTGTTCTGGTAGAAGGACAGGCCGAAGACGCCGATGGCGTTCTTGTTGGCGTCCAGACGGGCCAGAGTTTCGGTGTAGTCGCCGTCGATGTCGACAGACAGACCGTCGGTGCGCAGTGCGTGGCAGGCTTTCTTGTCGCCCAGCAATTCCAGAGCGCCAGTTGCTTTACAGCCAGCTTCCAGAACTTTCTTGTCGAACACTTCGCGGGTGCCGTGCTTGGTGCCCGGGATGAAGGCCAGAATGTCCTGTGCCGGCAGGTCGGCGTTTGCGTCTGCCCAGGTTTTGTTCGGGTTCGCAACCAGCTTGCCGTCTACGACAACTTCTTTTGCGATTGCGTTGAACCAATCAGCTGGAGTGAAAGCAAAAGAAGGACCGTTGATGTCGGACGCAAAAACGATGCCGTCATAACCGAAGCGAACTTCCATGATCTCGTTTACACCGTTGGTGCCGCAAAGATCGATGTCAGACTGCTTGATGCGCGAGGAAGAGTTCGCGATGTCGATGGTGTTCGGACCAACGCCTTCGCACATCTTTTTGCGGCCAGCGCCGGAACCACCACCTTCAACAACCGGAGTCGGGAAATCAAAGTTTTCGCCAAACGCTTCGGCGACGATGGTTGCGTAAGGCAGAACGGTGGATGAACCAGCGATCTGAACTTGATCACGTGCGGATGCAGTGGTTGCTGCGATGGCTGCTACGGCGATGGCCGAGGCGGTCAGTTTGACGGACATTTGTAACTCCATTTGTTCCGTACTGTCGGGCGACAGTCTCGGAGCCCGATCTAGGTGGCTTACTCAAAGCTTTTGTGACGCCTATGTAACAGGAGTATGACAGTTCCCGCGGCGCGCGGAATTTTGTCAGTTTTTCGGCAAAATCACACTTATCGAGGTGCCTTTTCCGAGAGCACTTTCAATCTCAAGGCGGCCCCGGTGGCGGTTGATGATGTGCTTCACAATCGCAAGACCTAGTCCTGTACCACCCATTTCACGCGATCTATGGGAATCAATTCTGTAAAAACGCTCTGTCAGACGCGGAATGTGAACGTCGTCGATACCGGGGCCATTGTCGGAGATCGTTAGGTTCAGCGCTTCGCCTTTGACGCCGGTCGCCCGGTCGATTTCAGAAAGGGAAAGAACCGCTTCAGTGCCTTCCCCCCCATATTTCAGGGCATTCTCAATGAGATTTGTGACAACTTGAAGAAGCTGGTCCGAATCTCCGGGCACGATCATTTCTGAAGCTTCGCGGTCAAAGACAATTTGTGATTCACTCTCTTCGGCCAAGGGAGAAAGATTACGTATCGCCGATCGGATCAGTCCGTCCACATCGACAGGGTCTGTCGGACGCATACGTGACACTTCTTCAACGCGACTGAGAGAAAGCAAATCACCTACCAGGCGGTTCATTCGGCTTGCTTCGGCTGCCATTGTCCCCAGGAACCGCTCCTGAGCGTTCGGGTCCCCTTTGGCTGGTCCCTGGAGGGTCTCGATAAAGCCGAGGATCGCAGTCAGAGGCGTTCGCAATTCGTGACTGACGTTGGCGACAAAGTCCCGCCGCATCTGGTCAAGCTGTCGTTCTTCGGTGATATCGCGAAAACACACGAGCGCGCCGCCTTCCGCAGGCGTGATTGATACATCGTATCTATGTTCCTGACGCCCATCGTTATGCAGATAGACCGTCCGTTGCTGCTGTCTTGACCGAAGACATTTCTCTACAGCGTCGTTCAACGCGGGCTGACGAAAAACCAGAATCAGGGGAAGGCTTTCGCTGGCCTTTGGTTGAAGTTCAACGACCCGCGCGTTGGAGGCGACCAAACGTGCCCGCCCGTCTACGAAAAATGCGGGCAAAGGAATGCCCTCAAGAATAGCAGGGTCGAAACTGTCAGTCATCGTGTGTTCCATTGAATTGCATGTTCAAACGCTGGAAAGAACATGCGGTAGATGACAGGATTATGACACTTTTGTTTAACAGCAGGAGGTGCCACCTACCGGACGCAGTCCTGTCGCAAACCTTTTTGCGTTTTGCTGGTAGTGCTGCGCGGACATTTGCAATCCCATGATCGCCGCTTCATCAAGTTGGCGTACGACTTTTCCTGGTGCCCCCATTACAAGGGATCCGTCGGGGATCTCTTTGCCTTCGGTGATCAAAGCCCCTGCCCCGATCAGACAGTTCCTTCCGATCTTTGCGCCGTTTAAAACGGTCGCTCCCATGCCGATCAGGCTGCCATCCCCAATTGTGCAGCCATGCAGCATGGCTTTGTGACCAATCGTGCAGTTCGTGCCGATCGTCAGGGCATAGCCGGGATCGGTATGCATGACCGTATTTTCCTGAACGTTAGACCCCGCTCCTATGGTAATGGTCTCATTGTCGCCGCGCAGCGTACAGCCGAACCAGATCGAGGTGTCCGGTTCCAACACCACATTTCCAATTACGTTCGCGTCAGGTGCGATCCAAGCGCTGTCATCTTTTTGCGGGGACACGCCGTCAAGTTCATAAAGGGGCATTAAGACATCTCCTGAAATTCATCTTGAAGCGTGCGAACGTGGTTCTGAAGTGCGGGCTGCTGTTCACGGCGCATACGCTCTGCGGTGATGATGGTTTTCAATTCTGCCTCGGTTGCGTCCAGATCGTCGTTGATCAGCACATAGTCATAGGCGCCCCAGTGACTGATCTCGTCCCAGCTTTTTTGCATGCGCTTGGCAATCACCTCATCGCTATCTTGCGCGCGGGTCACTAGGCGGCGATGAAGTTCCTTGATCGACGGCGGCAAAATGAAAATGGACAGTGCATGTTTGCCGAGGTCGGAATTTCGGATCTGCTGTTCCCCCTGCCAATCAACATCAAAAAGAACATCGTTTCCGGCGTCTATTGTATCTTTGACAGGACCAGCGGGAGATCCGTAAAAATTGCCGAACACGTGGGCGTGCTCAAGCATCTGGTTTTCGGCGACCTGCCCTTTGAATTCATCTTCCGTCAAAAAGAAATATTCTCGTCCGTGCTCCTCTCCCGGTCGGGGCGCGCGCGTTGTGGCCGAGATTGAAAAGCTCAGACCCGGATCCCAGGTCATCAGGCGTTTCGCCAACGTCGATTTTCCTGCACCTGATGGTGAAGAAAGGATGATGAGAAGACCGCGTCGCTGTGTCATGAGGTTATTCCACGTTTTGAACCTGTTCACGCATCTGATCGATCACGGCTTTGAGGTCCAGACCAATTCGCGTCAAATCCACGGATTGCGCCTTTGAGCAAAGCGTATTCGCTTCGCGATTGAATTCTTGCATCAGGAAGTCGAGCTTGCGGCCAACTGGTCCATCCGTCTTTAGGAGCTCGCGCGCCGCACCGACGTGAGCATTCAGCCGATCCAGTTCTTCCATGATGTCGGATTTGACGGCGATCATTGCCAGCTCTTGAGCGACTCGGGCTTCATCGGCGCCTTCGGTATTCTCCATCACCTGCGCAAGATTGTCGCGTAGAGTTTGTGCGGTGGCTTCACGGCGGGCTTCGGCGAGGTCTGACGCTGATTTCGTTAAAGTCTCAATTTGAGAGATCTGTTCTGACAAAACCTCAAGAAGCGCCTGACCTTCTGTTTTGCGCATTGCGAGGAGTGCCTCGATGAGGTCGGGTAATTGCGCCAACAGAGCTTCTTTCAGAAGCGTGTCGCCGTTTTCCGCCACAGCGGTTTCCAATACGCCACGCACGCTCATCAAATCAGTTGCTCGTGATGGCTGAAGCGCGATGCCCTGCTCCATAGCCGTAGACTCAACAACTTGCAGTGCATCGATTGCGGCTTGCAACTGCGCTTGATTGACAGCCAACGCGCCTTGTTCTTCGCCTTTGTTTACACGTAGATTCAGGTTTACAGAACCGCGGCCGAGCGCTTTGGACAATGCGCTTCGCACTGTTGGTTCCAGACCTTCGATCCAATCGGGAACCCGCAAGCGAATGTCGAGCCCCTTGGCATTTACGCTGCGCAAATCCCAGGCCCAGGTGTAGTTATCCGCCTCGCCTTTAAGGGCAGCAAAACCGGTCATCGAGTGCAACACACGGCTCTCCTTTGGTCCATTGGTGTCCAGACACCTAAAGCCATTGGCACCTCAAGAGCAACGCTGCAACCGATCGGTTAACCATTCCATCGGCTTTTTATCGCAAATTGGGAAAAATCTGATTAAACAGAAGATGCATCGGGGGATGCCTCGCGGAGAAACGAGTCGCTTTAAGTGATTGCCGCGTTGAGCAGTTGGTTGGGACTTTCGTCATGGACAAGTTTGTAAACGAAAATATGAGCGAAGACCGTTTGGACGGCGCATTGGTGCTGGACCGGATGGAGGATTACTGGGGAAGTCTGCGCCGTGGCGCGACCGTTCCTTACCGTTCGGACGTGGACCCGCGCTCCGTACAGCGTATGTTGCGCCACTCTTTCATTCTGGAGCGGATTGCACCCGGCATGGCGAAGTTGCGGGTGTCGTGCAACACACTTGCGGATTTGCAAGGTATGGACATGCGCGGAATGCCGATCGCGTCGATCATTTCCGAAGAAAGCCGCGAAGAGTTCCGCGAAATTCTTGAGCAGGTTTTCTCGGGCCCGGCAACGGCTCGGCTCGATCTGTCCACCTCTGGTGGGTTCCGCCGGGACGGCAAAAGCGCATCGATGTTGCTTCTGCCTTTGCGCAGCGACTCCGGAGCCATCAACAGAATTCTGGGCGCTATCACTGTGGACGGTGCCGGTCGAAAAGGTCCGACCCGCTTTGATTTAACGGAAAGCCTGATCCGCGAAGTCAGCGTGCGGGATGACGGACTCGCCGAACGTTTGTCGGTGCGCCCCGTTACGCTTGCCGATCGCCAAAACGCTCTGCAGCCAGAAGATATTCGGGCAAATACTGTGCCCACCAAACACGCACACCTGCGATTGGTCGTGTCAGACGCCTGACGCCAGAAGGCTTTAAGTGTCATAAAGAAAAGGGCGGGGCCACTGGACATGGCACCCCGCCCTTTTTCTTTTCTATCACTACTTTAATGGTGTTTTCTAAAGAAAAAGGCGCCCCTGATGGAGCGCCTTTGCTATTGTTTTATCTTGTTTATACCGCAGCGGCTTGACGCTCATCATTCATTGCGGAGAGCTCTTCGGCAACGAGGAATGCCAGCTCCAGAGACTGCGACGCGTTCAAACGTGGATCACATGCAGTATGATAACGTGCGGAGAGATCCTCTTCGGTCACAGCACGTACACCACCGGTGCATTCGGTCACATCTTGACCAGTCATTTCGAAATGAACACCGCCTGGAATAGTGCCTTCCGCTTTGTGCACGCCAAAGAACTCACGTACTTCGCGCAAAACACTGTCGAACGGTCGGGTTTTATACCCAGTGGCCGATTTAATCGTGTTTCCGTGCATTGCGTCACACGTCCAGAGAACGTTGGCGCCTTCTTCCTTCACCGCTTTAATAAGCCGCGGAAGATGCTCACCAACAGAGCCTGCACCAAAACGCGCGATCAAAGTCAAGCGACCGGCCTCGTTTTCCGGATTCAGCTTTTCCATCAGCACTTTCAGATCGTCGGCAGTGGTTGTCGGACCACATTTCAGGCCAATCGGGTTCTGAACCCCACGCGCGAATTCCACGTGCGCACCGTCAGGCTGACGGGTGCGGTCACCAATCCAGATCATGTGACCGGAACCTGCAAGCCATTTTCCTGAAGTTGAGTCCAGACGTGTCAGCGCTTCTTCATACTCGAGAAGAAGCGACTCGTGACTGGTGTAGAAATCGACAGTTTGCAGCGAGTGCATCTTGTCTGAGGTCACACCTGCGGCCTTCATAAAGTCGAGCGTGTCGCTAATGCGATTGGCGAGATCGCGATACTTCTCCGCCTTCTCGCTTTCAGTGAAACCCAATGTCCATGCATGCACCTGATGCACATCAGCGTAACCGCCGGTCGAGAACGCGCGCAGAAGGTTCAAGGTTGCTGCTGCCTGCGTGTAGGCCTGCAGCATCTTGTTGGGATCCGGTATCCGCGCTTCAGGTGTGAAGGCGAGTTCGTTGATGATATCGCCACGATAGCTTGGCAATTCCAAACCATCGACGGTTTCGGTCGGTGCGGACCGCGGTTTGGCGAACTGGCCTGCCATGCGCCCTACTTTGACCACTGGAACCTTGGCCCCATAGGTGAGCACCATCGCCATTTGCAACATCACTTTGAATGTGTCGCGAATACCATCAGCAGAGAATTGTTCGAAACTCTCGGCGCAATCCCCACCTTGCAACAAAAAGGCCTCGCCGCGGGACGCGGCACCAAGCTGGGCTTTCAGGCGGCGCGCCTCTCCGGCAAAGACCAATGGCGGATAGGTTGCGAGCTTGGCTTCGACAGCCTTCAGCTCTGCTTCATCCGTATATTCAGGCATCTGAATCCGGGGCTTAGAGCGCCAGTCAGATTTGTGCCATTCAGCCATTGTCTTTACTCCAATTAGACAGTTAGAGCCCGCGTTATACATGCGCGATAATGATAGCGCTATACGCTAAATTCCGCTCTTGACGCCCCCCATCTTTTCAGCGCTAAAGTCGTTCTCTAAAGTGGGTTGAGGGACCCGCGTGCCTTGAAGGGGAAAAGGCTTAAATGTCAGATACTTCGACACCCATGCAGGACGCATCCTTTAGCAAGGCCAAGCGCTTTGTTTTTGTGTTGCTGGATAACTTCACCCTTCTGAGCTTTGCCTCAGCGGTGGATTGTCTGCGCCTAGCCAACAGGAGATTGGGGCGTCCGCACTACACCTGGGTGCTTGCCGGTGAAGAAGGTGACTCGGTTTCATCTTCAACCGACACCGAATTCAAACTGGACGAAGACCTTGGGGAATTGCGCCGCGATGACACCATCGTTTTGTGCGGTGGTATCGACATCCAGAAGGCCACAACAAAGAAACTTCTGAACTGGCTGCGGCGAGAAGCGCGAAAAGGTCCGGCCATCGCCGGGCTTTGCACGGCCTCATACACTATGGCGAAAGCGGGATTGCTCGATGGAAAGCGTGCGACGATCCACTGGGAAAACCAAGACAGTTTTTCGGAGGAGTTCGAGGAAGTAGAGCTGTCTAAGTCGGTGTTTACCATTGACGGAAATCGCATGACAACGGCTGGAGGAACATCCTCTATCGATCTGTTTTTGCAGATAATTGCAGCGGACCTTGGTGAAGAGATTGCCAATTGGGTCGCGGACCAGCAGATTTACAGCTCGATCCGAACGGACCAGGATACGCAGCGCCTTTCGGTACCCACACGTATTGGCGTGCGGCACCCAAAGCTAAGCATGGTCATCCAGATGATGGAAACCAATATCGAGGAACCGATCAGCCCGTCTTTGCTGGCCAAAGAAGTGGGCATGTCGACACGTCAGTTGGAACGGTTGTTTCGGCGGTATCTCAATCGCTCGCCGAAACGCTACTATATGGAACTGCGCCTCCAGAAAGCACGGAACCTTCTGATGCAAACGGATATGAGCGTAATCAATGTTGCTCTTGCGTGTGGCTTTGCTTCGCCAAGTCACTTTTCCAAGTGTTACCGCGCACATTACGAAACAACGCCCTATCGAGAGCGCGGCACCCAGGCGGCGAGATTGTCGATTTGATTAGAAGAAGCTGTTAAGCTTCTCAAACTCGCGGCTGTAGTCGACATTGATCAGTTTGATGCCGTTGTCGGTGGAGTGAGACATCAAATATACATAGAAGTAACGATAGTCTTCATCCCAGTAGGCGAGTATTTCCTGACGAAAACCGTTCTTCAGGGCCTCGCTCCTGACGGTCCCGAACGCGACGAAGTTCTTCGGATAGTTTTCCCAAAACTGGTTGTCGATCCTTACAATATCTTCGTCTGTCAGTTCGACCTCTGGCCGGATCAATTGAAGAGCGTCCCCGAGGCGTTGCTCCATGACGAGCTGATTGAATTCTGCCATGCCCTGGTTGAATTGTGTGCGCAGGTTTGTCTGAGCGTCCGCCACCTGTGTTGTTGCCAAAGTTACTGCTAGCGATAAAGCCAATAATCTGAACATCTAACGATCCATTTTTTCGAGTACTTGTAGGAGCCTAGTTGTTGGGGGTGATCCGGTAAAGAGTTCCTCTGTCTTCGGATAGGAACCAGATGCCACCAAGCGGTCCTTCCCGAACATCACGGACGCGCCTGGTTTCGGGAGTTCCTATTTTACCTGTTTCTCTCAGGCGGTTGCCGGACAGTATTGAGATGTAGTCAAACTTGAGGCTCCCAACAAAAAACGCCCCCTTCCATTCGGGCCAAAGCTTTCCCGAGTAGATGGCGAGACCAGACGGCGCAATTGAAGGATCCCAGTAAACGACCGGCTGCTTCATACCTGCTTTTGATGTGCCTTCGCCAATTTTTTGCCCGGAATAATGGCGTCCGAAAGCGATCACAGGCCAACCATAATTGTTGCCTTTCCCAATTTTGTTCAATTCATCTCCGCCTTTGGCACCATGTTCCACCGACCAGAGTTGGCCATTGAGATCAAAGGCCAAACCTTGAGGATTTCGGTGCCCGTAGGACCAGATTTCAGGTTGGGCGTCGGATTGATTTACAAACGGATTGGATTTCGCAGGCTTTCCATTACGGGTTATGCGCAAGACCGCGCCGTTATGCACAGCAAGATTTTGCGCGGAAGGTCGGTCGCCGCGATCCCCGATCGTAAAAAACAATGTTCCGTCTTTGGCTTCCGCTAGTCGACTTCCGTAGTGACGTGATCCTTTGCTTCCTTGAGACATTTGAAAAATGGTTTTTACATCTGCCAAGCGAGACCCATCAGCGCTTAGTTTTCCTCGCGCGACGGCAGTTCCCGTTCCGCCCGACTGCTTTTGAACAAAAGTCAGGAATATCTCGCGTTTGCTGCTGAAATCGCGGGGAATCAGAACATCCAAAAGACCACCCTGCCCGTCTGACTGAATTCTTGGCAGGCCTGAGACCGTATTTCGCCGTCCGTTCGCGCTAACATGCAGGAGCTTTCCACCGCGTTCGGTTATCAAGAGCCCACCGTCTGGCAAAAAACCGAAACTCCACGGTGTCTTGAGTTTTTCGACGACCGGTTCAATCCGCAGGTTTGCGGCGTTGCTTGCCGCTACGTAATGAACGCTCGCCAGTAAAACAGTTATAACGGCAAGAATAGGTAATACTTTGAAATATTTCATGTTTTTTAAAGCCTGAGTTTTTCGGTACACCTTGGAAAATTCATACCATCAAACGCAGTTTTTGTGTGATCAAGTTTTGGGCACTTGCCCCTTTTCTTTTGAAATCTCCCCGCATAGGCTCGGCCATACAAAAATACCAATAGGGAGTGTAACAATGAAAAAACTGCTTCTAGCGACCGCTGCAGGCGCGCTGCTCGCAGGTGCCGCATCGGCCGAAGACATCAAACTAGGCATCATTCTGGGCTTCACCGGTCCGATCGAATCCCTGACGCCTTCCATGGCAGACGGTGCTGAACTGGCAATGAAGGAAGTCACCGACAGCGGCAAGCTTCTGGATGGCTCTTCCGTGATGCCGGTGCGCGCTGATTCCACTTGCGTCGACGCAGCCGCGGCATCGGCCGCCGCAGAGCGTTTGATCACTGCAGATGGCGTTAAAGGTATCATGGGTGCTGACTGTTCCGGCGTAACCGGCGCGATCCTCAACAACGTTGCTCTGGCAAACGGTGTTGTCATGATTTCCCCGTCAGCGACGTCACCTGGCCTGAGCCACAACAACAACGAAGACAACGGCCTGTTCTTCCGCACCGCTCCATCTGACGCACGTCAGGGCGTTGTGATGACGGAAGTTCTGATGGAAGAAGGCATCAAAGAAGTCGCGGTGACTTACACCAACAACGACTACGGTAAAGGTCTCGCAGACAGCTTCCAGGCGGCCTTCGAAGCGGCTGGCGGCACGGTCACAATCAACGCTGCCCACGAAGACGGCAAAGCCGACTACTCTGCAGAAGTTGGTGCATTGGCGGCGGCCGGTGGCGAGCGTCTGGTTGTTGCAGGCTATGTGGACCAAGGTGGTTCCGGCATCGTTCGTGCCGCAATCGACTCCGGTGCATTTGATACCTTCCACTTCCCGGACGGCATGATTGGCGAGAAGCTTCAGGAAAACTTCGGTGATGAAATCGAAGGTTCTACCGGTCAGCACCCTGGCACCGACAGCCCTGGCGCAGCAAAATTCGCCGAAATGGTTGGCGGCGCGTTTGACGCGACCTCGCCCTTCACACCAGAAAGCTATGACGCGGCTGCTCTGATCATGCTGGCAATGCAGGCAGCGGGATCATCCGATCCGGCAGTCTACAAGGAAAAAGTCATGGATGTCGCTAACGCGCCCGGCGAACAGATCTTCCCGGGTGAACTGGCCAAAGCTCTCGAGATCCTCGCAGGTGGCGGTGACATCGACTACGTTGGCGCGACTGCGGTTGAGCTGATTGGCGCGGGTGAGTCTGCGGGTAACTACCGCCAGATCGTTATCGAAGGCGGTGAGATCACCACGGCTAAGTACCGCTAATCGCTTCGTGAACTGAGATCGAAAACAGCCCGGCTTGTCCGGGCTGTTTTTCAATATATAACGCGCAGCAATGAACTGCGCAGGGGGTGTAACATGATCGTCGTAGAAGACGTTCACAAACATTTTGGAGGCTTTCGTGCTGTTGACGGTGCAAGCCTGAAAATCGAACCGGGATCAATCACCGGCCTGATAGGGCCAAACGGAGCCGGAAAAACCACTCTTTTCAACGTGATCGCCGGGGTTCTTCAACCAACGTCCGGTCGTGTAACCATGGCGGGAGAAGACATCACCGGTCTTCCACCACATGAGTTGTTTCATAAGGGTCTGTTACGCACGTTCCAGATAGCTCACGAATTCAGCTCCATGAGTTGTCGGGAAAACCTTATGATGGTGCCTGGCGGGCAATCCGGCGAAACGCTTTGGAATACGTGGTTCGGTCGCAAACGCATTGCGAACGAGGAACGCGCTCTTCGTGCCAAGGCTGACGAAGTTCTTGAGTTTCTGACGATTGAACATCTGGCGGATCACAAGGCCGGACAGGTTTCTGGCGGTCAGAAGAAGCTTCTCGAACTGGGGCGCACGATGATGGTTGATGCCAAAATCGTATTCCTCGACGAAGTGGGCGCTGGCGTGAACCGCACACTGCTTAACACTATCGGCGACGCAATTCAGCGCTTGAACAAGGAACGCGGTTACACGTTCGTTGTGATCGAACATGACATGGATTTCATCGGTCGCCTGTGTGATCCGGTGATCTGTATGGCGGAAGGCAAAGTGCTTGCTGAAGGCACGCTGGACGAAATCAAAGCCAACGAACAGGTAATTGAGGCCTACCTCGGTACCGGTTTGAAAAACAAGGAGATGGTGGGCGCATGACGCGGCTCGCTGTGGCATCGTTGCTTGGTTTGATGGCCGCCCCTGTTCATGCGGATCAGTTCATTTACCGGTGCTGGTTCGATTGGGGATGTGATCCAAACACCAAGTGCGACCACGCTGGCGAGGATGTGCGCTTTCGTGTCGAAACGGAAACCAATGTCGTTGAACGTATCGGGGGCAACCCTCTGAGTGTTTTCGAACTGGTTCTGGGCGATCGCGCGGTCACAATACTTGAGCGGCCCATTTCAGGCGGCACAACGACGACGACCATCATGCTCGACAGCGGCGAAGCCGTTCACAGCGAAAATGCCGTTTCCGGACGAGACCTGGCCCCGCGCCAGTTTGTCGGAGAATGCGTGCCTTCGTAGAGGGGGACGAAATGAAACAACAAAAACAAAAAGGGGGGACGCCATGAGCGACAATCCCTATCAGGACGATCGTGGCAACAAAGATGCATCGATCACCAATCCCAAAGGCGGAGGCGAAATGACGCCCGCCGTTGGGACTGGCAAGGAAATGAACACGACGGATGCCTTTCTGGTCGGCGACAGCATGACCGGCGGCTATGGCAAGGACGGCCCTGATATCCTGCATGACTGCACGATTGCCGTGAACCCGGGTGAGATTGCGGTGATTGTTGGCCCCAACGGGGCCGGAAAATCCACCGGCATGAAAGCGGTCTTCGGCATGTTGAACCTTCGTCAGGGTTCTGTGCGGCTGGATGGTGAGGACATCACCGGTCTGACCCCGCAGGCACGTGTGGCCAAAGGCATGGGTTTTGTGCCGCAGACCAACAACATCTTCACCTCGATGACGGTGGAAGAGAACCTCGAGATGGGCGCGTTTATCCGCACCGATGATTTCTCGGACACGATGGAGCAGGTATATGGCCTCTTTCCCATCCTGAAAGAGAAACGCAATCAGCCGGCGGGCGAACTCTCCGGTGGACAGCGTCAGCAGGTGGCCGTGGGCCGCGCGCTGATGACGCAACCCAAAGTTCTGATGCTGGATGAGCCAACCGCAGGTGTGTCGCCCATCGTGATGGACGAGCTGTTTGACCGGATCATTGAGGTCAGCCGCACCGGCATTCCGATCCTGATGGTCGAGCAAAACGCGCGTCAGGCGCTTGAAATTGCCGACAAAGGCTATGTGCTGGTTCAGGGGCGCAATGCCTACACCGGCACCGGCAAAGACCTTCTCGCGGACGAAGAAGTCCGCAAGTCGTTCCTGGGGGGCTGAGTGATGCAAACACATTTTCAGAACATAGCTCTCCCAGCTGCCGCTGCTGCGCTTATGTCCTCATGCTCAACTGCGGGCGCCACGGACTATTTGCTCACATGCCAAATGGCGTCCAAAGTCACCAGCGATACGCAAACGCTGCGGGTGTGGGACGAAAGCGCGGGTGACGACTGCCCTCTGGTCGCAAGCTTTGATGGCAGCGACGGTATGGAGTGTTTTCAGCAGTTGAAAGGCAGCGAAGAGTTGCGTTTCGCCGGGACCGTCACCGACACGTATATCACCGCCCAACCTTCGGGTCGCGGTGCCTATGTTTCCTCAGCCGGAAATGACTTCGAATTCATGACTGGCAAATGCGAGGTGTTGAATTAATGGACTTCCTCAACGCCCTCGTGGCGCTTTCTAACTTTGTCATCATCCCTGCGATTGCCTATGGTAGCCAGCTGGCGCTTGGCGCGCTGGGGGTTACGCTAATCTACGGCATTCTGCGGTTCTCCAACTTTGCCCATGGCGACACCATGGCCTTTGGCGCGATGCTCGCGGTGCTCATCACATGGTGGTTCCAATCGATGGGCGTGAGCTTTGGCGTTCTGCCAACGGCCCTGCTCGCCCTGCCCTTTGCCATTCTTGGCACGATGGCGCTTTTGCTGTTCACCGACCGTGTGGTCTATCGCTTCTATCGCGAACAAAAAGCCAAACCGGTGATCCTTGTGATCGTGTCGATGGGCGTGATGTTCATCATGAACGGTCTGGTGCGTTTCATCATTGGGCCGAACGATCAAAAGTTCGCCGACGGTGAGCGTTTCATCATTTCTGTTCGGGAGTTCAAGGCGCTGACGGGCCTCAAGGAAGGTCTGGCAATCAAAACCACGCAAGGGATCACCGTTGTCGTGGCGATCATTGCGGTCGCCCTGCTCTTCTGGTTCCTGAACCGCACGCGCACCGGCAAATCCATGCGCGCCTACTCGGACAACGAAGATCTGGCGCTCTTGTCGGGCATCAACCCCGAACGCGTTGTGATGTACACGTGGCTGATCGTGGCCGCATTGGCGACAACCGCCGGTGTGCTGTACGGTCTCGATAAATCCTTCAAACCCTTTGTTTACTTCCAGCTTCTGCTGCCGATCTTTGCCTCTGCAATCGTCGGTGGTCTTGGCAGCCCGCTGGGCGCCATTGCGGGTGGCTTTGTGATTGCCTTCTCGGAAGTCACCATCACTTATGCTTGGAAGAAAGTGCTGAAATACCTGATGCCGGAAAGCCTTGAGCCTTCAGGATTGGTCCAATTGCTCAGCACAGACTACAAATTTGCCGTCAGCTTCGTGATCCTGATCGTGGTTCTGCTGTTCAAGCCGACCGGCCTGTTCAAGGGGAAATCGGTATGAGCGAAAACCTAAAAAACACCGCTCTTTTCGTATTGGTCTTTGCGCTGATCGCGTTGACCGGAATTATGCAAAGCTGGAACGTGGCGCTTCTCATTCTCAACATGGGACTGATTTCGGCCATTATGGCCTTGGGGGTGAACCTGCAATGGGGGTTTGCCGGTCTGTTTAACGTCGGTGTCATGGGCTTTGTTGCACTTGGTGGTCTGGCAGTTGTGCTGACCTCTGCGGCCCCCGTGCCGGGCGCCTGGAGCGCAGGCGGATGGCGGATTGTGATTGCATTGCTGGCTGGCGCCGGCACCATCATTGCCACCGTCATGGTGCGCCAACGTATGGCTGAAGGACGCGCACGCAATGTCTCGACCCTGGCAATATTGGTCGGCGGCTTTTTCCTGTACCGCGGCATCTTTGATCCCGGTGTGGAAGCCGTCGAAGCCATCAATCCCGCGCTTCAAGGTAACCTTGGTGGTTTGAACCTGCCTGTCCTGCTGGCCTGGCCTATGGGTGGTTTGCTGGCCGCAGGCGTTGCCTGGCTGATTGGCAAGACAGCACTGGGATTGCGCTCTGACTATCTGGCGATTGCCACGCTCGGCATTGCGGAAATCATCATCGCAGTGATGAAGAACGAAGACTGGTTGGCACGCGGCGTGAAGAACGTTGTAGGTTTGGATCGTCCGGTTCCCTACGAAATTGACCTGCAGAATTCATCCGCGTTTGTAAACCGAGCCGAAGGGCTTGGCATGGATCCGGCGACGGCTTCGTCGATCTTTGTGAAGCTCAATTACTCGGTGCTTTTTGCTATCGTCCTGATCCTCATCTTTGTCATGGCGCAACTCGCGCTCAAAAGCCCTTGGGGACGCATGATGCGTGCGATCCGTGACAACGAAGTGGCAGCTGAAGCAATGGGCAAAGACGTGACCAACCGGCACCTTCAGATATTCGTTCTGGGTTCTGCGGTCTGCGGTATCGGCGGAGCGATGATGACCACCTTGGACGGACAACTTACGCCCGGCACTTATCAGCCGCTGCGCTATACTTTCCTGATCTGGGTGATGGTGATTGTTGGCGGGTCTGGCAACAACCTTGGCGCTGTTCTTGGCGGATTCCTGATCTGGTTCCTTTGGGTTCAAGTCGAACCGATGGGACTTTGGCTGATGCAAGTGATCACCGCAGGAATGGCGGAAGGCAGCGCTCTCAAGAAACATCTGATAGATAGCGCGGCGCATATGCGCCTCCTGACGATGGGAGTGATCTTGCTGCTGGTTCTCAGGTTCAGCCCGAGAGGCCTGATCCCCGAAAAATAATGGAAAAGGGCGTCCCAAGGGACGCCCTTTTTTGTTCCGTGGAAAGCGGTTTTGATCAGCGCCCTTTAAATAATCCGCCGAGAATTCCGCGCACAATACGGCGGCCGGTGGTGCCAGAAAGCTCCTTAACAACCATCTTCGTCATCGCTTCTCCAAAGGTATCGTCTGCACGGACCCTGAGCGTACGCGACGAACTCCGGCTGACGCGCCCTCCGGAGTACCGGCGGGCAGAGGAAAACTCGCGCTCGGCCGTGGACATGTCTTCTTCTTTGGCCTCAACGGCCTCAGCCTCAGCAGCTGCCTTTTCAGCACGCTCCTTGAGGATTTCATAAGCCGACCGTCGGTCAGCCAATGTGTCATATTTTCCCGCAACCGGCGAGGACGCCATAACCGCACGTCGGCTAACGGCATCAAGCGGCCCCAGTTGAGAACTTGGGGGGCGGATCAATGTACGTTCGACAATGCCAGGTATCCCCTTTTTCATCAGCATCGACGTGACCGCCTCACCGACCCCAACCTCTCGAATGGCAGTTTCCGTGTCAAAACGAGGATTGGGCCGGTATGTCTCGGCCGCCATTTTTAGCGCCTTGCGATCGCGCGCGGTAAATGCACGGAGAGCGTGTTGAACACGGTTGCCCAATTGACCGAGAATGTCTTCCGGGATGTCGTCGGGGTTTTGTGTGACAAAATACACGCCAACACCTTTGGAGCGGATCAAGCGCGCAACCTGCTCTACTTTATCCACCAGCGCTTTGGGCGCGCCATCAAAAAGCAAGTGCGCTTCGTCAAAAAAGAAAACCAACTTTGGTTTGTCCGGGTCGCCTACCTCTGGCAGTTCTTCAAAGAGTTCGGACAGTAGCCATAGAAGAAAAGTCGCATAAAGACGGGGGGCTCCCATCAATTTGTCCGACGCAAGTATGTTGATCTGACCCCGCCCATCAGCACCCACATGCATGATGTCTTTCAAATCCAGAGCCGGTTCTCCGAACAGTTTGCTGGCCCCTTGATTTTCCAAAACCAGAAGCCGCCGCTGGATTGCGCCGATCGAGTTGACCGACACATTTCCATAACGCAGTGCGATTTCCCCGCGGTTCTCCCCGAGCCAGACAAGTAAAGACTGTAAATCTTTCAGGTCTAGCAGCGGCAGGCCTTTTTCATCTGCAAGACGAAACGCGATGTTGAGAACACCTTCTTGAGCCTCGCTAAGTTCCATGAGTCTGGCGAGCAAAAGTGGACCCATTTCCGAAACCGTCGTGCGGACTGGGTGTCCTTGATCGCCGAACAAGTCCCAGAAGGTCACAGGAAAGCTTTCGTAGACGAATTCGTCAAATCCAATAGTTTCGGCCCGGTCGGTGAACGCCTGATGCAACTTGAAGGCCTCACTCCCCGCCGCCGCCAACCCCGACAAGTCACCTTTGACATCTGACAGGAATACTGGAACACCAGCGGCCGCGAATCCTTCGGCAAGTATCTGCAAAGTGACGGTTTTGCCTGTGCCTGTGGCACCCGCGATCAGCCCGTGGCGGTTGGCATACTTGAGTGTTAGCCCCTGTTTTTCGCCGTAGGATTCTCCACCGCCGCCAACAAATACTTTTCCGTCCATGCCAGTCCTCGAAATTTATTGTCTGGTTCACAATACGCGCCGGTGCCTACCCAAGCCACCCCCAATAGACCGGATGGGATCATTCAACCCAGGGTCGCATTGTTCACCTCCAGAAAAAGCGCGTGTCGCAAACTGCTTAACAAGTAACCCATCGAAATCCTTGAAAAAACGTATTCTAAACTGTTGACGGTCGGAGAATTTATTCGTAGCGTCTCTGCAATGAATAAGTCGGCCAGTCCGACGGGGAGTGAAAACGAAAAAGGGCCTATCTCGGTGGGCCCTTTTTTGCTGCTTGGTTTCCTTCGGTTCGCGGAAATTTTCTCTCATTTTTGCTGGTTCACGCGCTTTTTTCTGACATCTGCGCATTGGCGTGATAATCCGAGACGAAATTCAGGCAAATCACGGGAATACACATGCCCAAGTTTAGAAATCTCCTAGCAGCAGCCGTTGTTATCGCGGGCGCTGTCCCCGCAGCCGCTCAGGTCGGATCCTTGTCTGACGGCACCCTCAATATGGGCCAAAAGGTCGAACAGGCTCCGCAACCCGTTGGTCCGGCTGGAGCCAATGTTGAAAAGATGGGCGACTGGAATCTGGTTTGCCCGGAAGATACAACCCAGCAACTTCCTTGCCGTCTGGTTCAATTGATGAACGACGACCAGGGAGCTCCTGTTTCGGAAATCACAATTGTGAAGTTTGCCACACCGCGCGGCCCCGCGGTCGCAGCTGCCAACATCATCGTTCCGCTGGAGACTCTCCTTCTTGAACAGCTGACCATCTCTGTCGATGGCGAAAACCCGACACGTTACCCGTTCTCCTACTGCAACAAAGTTGGGTGTGTGGTGGAACTTGGTCTTGCAGAAGCAGATATCGAAGCAATGAAAACCGGTGGCGAAGCCAACATCGTTATTGTACCGGCGATCGCCCCGGACAGCGTGGTTAATGTGAATATGTCACTCAGCGGGTTTACCGCAGCCTATGACAAAGCCGCTGCCGCTAACTGAACTGGAAACATGTTGTAGAAAAGCCGCCTGTGATTGGGCGGCTTTTTTCGTGCGACATTGATTGGCTTATCGGAATTTGCGCAGCGCAAGCACGGCATTCAAGCCGCCGAATGCAAAGGCGTTGGAAAGAGCGACATCAATTTCCGCTTCACGTGCTTCGTTTGGAACCACGTCCAAAGCACATTCAGGGTCTGGCTCTTCATAACCAATCGTTGGCGCAACTATGCCATCCTTGACTGCCATAATGCAGGCAAGCAATTCGACCGCGCCAGTTCCACCGATAAGATGGCCATGCATCGATTTGGTCGAAGAGATCATCAGATCGTCGGCATGCGGACCAAAGACATCGGCGACAGCACTGCACTCAGTTTTGTCATTTGCTGCGGTACCTGTTCCGTGCGCGTTGATATACCCGACAGTTTCTCGATCGATTTTCGCATCTTCCAATGCGCCAGCTATCGCGCGCGCGGCGCCTTGTTTTGATGGCATTACGATATCCGCTGCATCCGAGCTCATCGCAAAGCCAACCACCTCTGCGAGAATATCAGCGCCGCGGGCTTTTGCATGCTCCAATTCTTCAAAGACAAAAACGCCTGCGCCTTCGCCTTGTACCATACCATTGCGATTGGCCGAAAACGGGCGGCACGCATCTTTGGTCATGACACGTAGGCCTTCCCACGCCTTAACGCCCCCGAAACACAGCATCGACTCCGCACCGCCAGTGATCATAACAGGTGCCATGCCAGAACGGACCATCTGAAAAGCCTGCGCCATCGCGTGGTTGGAGCTCGCACAGGCCGAAGCAACAGTAAAGCTCGGCCCCTTCAGATTGAACTCCATGCTAACGTGGCTGGCCGCGGCATTGTTCATCAACTTGGGCACCACGAAGGGATGCACGCGGTTCTTCCCGTCTTCGTAAACGGTACGATAATTCTCATCGAGCGTTTGCATTCCACCGCCGGAATTCCCCATGACAACGCCGGACTTCGCAGACAAATCGCCATGAAATTCCAGGCCGGATTGACCAATAGCCTCGCGCGCAGCGACCAAGGCGAACTGTGTAAAGCGATCAAACAAAGCAAGCTGCTGACGGTTAAAGATTTTATCCGCTTCAAACCCCTGAACCTGCGCCCCGATCTGCACCGCAAGGCGTTCGACGTCCCGCACATCAAGCGGACCGATCCCACATCTGCCCTCGCGCATCGCGTCAAGGGTTTGCTTGACGTTGTGACCCAACGCGTTGACCGTTCCGGCCCCGGTGATCACGACTCGTTTGTTTGTCATAGTTTTGTCCGCGCGCCCTAGCGCGCCCTTTAGGCCTGCTCGGCTATCAATTTTTCGATGCCGGAAATGATGCTGGCGACCGTAGAGATGTCAAAATCGCTGGCCGTTGGTTCATTTGCATTGAAAGGTACCGAAATATCGAACGCTTCTTCGATGGCGAATATGCTTTCAACAAGACCGAGGCTATCGATCCCCAGATCTTCAAGCGTGCTTTCAAGCGTGACATCAGAGGGCTCAAGAACTGCTTGTTCCGCAATGATTTCAACAACTTTGTCCTGGACGCTCATGTATTTTCCTTTCGAAGCCTGTGCTGGACTTAGTCACTAGACGGGCGTTTGGAAACAGATTTTTGAAGATCGGCTACCTGTTTGCTCAACCGCGGCAATCTGCGCAGGCTTTTGTACATTTCTAGGTTGGTGTCCATCTTGACTGCAGGGTACCCAAGGATGACTTGCCCTGCAGACACCCTGCTCATCACTTTGCTTGCTCCCCCAGCAATCACATTGTCACCGATTGTGGTGTTGTCGGTCACGCCCACTTGGCCGCCAAAGACAACGTTGTTGCCAATGGTTGTGGAACCCGCGATACCAACCTGGCCTGCAAACAGACAATCTTTCCCAACGGTCACATTGTGGGCGATGTGAACGAGGTTATCCATCTTTGTTCCATCACCGATATACGTATCGCGGACGGTTCCATAGTCGATACAAGTGTTCGCACCGATTTCCACGTCATCCCCGATCGTAACCGCCCCAAGCGAATGAATTCGGGCCCATTGTTGGCTTTTGACGTCACCTTGATCACCGAGAGACTCCCGGGCCTTCTCGACCCCAGATTTTTCCGGAGTGACAAACGACATACCGTCCGAGCCAATCCGAACCCCCGGTTGGCATCGGAAGCGAGCTCCGATTTTGACGCGGGCCCCGATAGATACGTGATCTCGTAAATAGGCATCCTCGCCCAAAACACTGTCTGCGCCGATATGACAGAACGGACCAATGACAGATCCAGCGCCAATTTTCGCCCGTGGACCGATGATTGCATAAGGCGAAATGGCGACGTTTTCAGCAACTATTGCTGAGTCGTCGATCAATGCCGTCGGGTGTATTCCGGCCTCAAAGTGTTGGCCGGGGTCCATCATTTGGGTTAGCCCGGACATGGCATACCGACCCCGCGTTGCGATGATAGCAGCCTCAAGTCCCAGAGATTGCCAATCGGCACCCGGCCATAGCAATGCCACGCGTGCTTTTCCGCGCGAGAGGCCTTCGGCGAACTTGGGATTTGTCAAAAGAGCCAGATCGTCCGGTCCCGCGCCAGCCGGTTCTGCCACGCGCTCAACCACCAGATCGGTGTTTCCGAAAGCCTCAGCGTCCAAAGCCTTCGCAATTTGACGAACAGTGTAAGTCATGGGTTCTCCCCGGATGTTCTCCGGGGATATTTATCCCTGTTGACCTGGTAGCGCCACCCCTTCATTGGCGAGAGCTTTCCAGATTTTCGCATCCCGACCATAGACGTCGCGGCGGTACTGCACCGGACCTTTGGCTTCTGTGTAGGCGGTGCGATAAATGATGTGCACAGGAATATTGGTTTCCAGATCAACCTTGGTTTCACGTCCGGTTTTCAAACGGGTGTGAAAGAATTCCTTGGGGTTTTCTTCCTGTTTCGACAGCAGTTCATAGGCGAAATCAAACGGCTGTTGCAAACGGATACACCCGTGACTGTACGCCCGTGTTTCGCGTGCAAACAGAGCTTTCTGAGGAGTGTCATGCAGATAGATATTGTGCCGGTTGGGGAACATGAATTTGACCAGACCCAGCGCATTACGGTTGCCAGGTGCCTGCTTCATGTCGAACGGAAAGTTCGAGGTCGAGTATTGTGTGAAATCAACCTGACTGCGGTCCACTGTTTGTCCCCGTCCGTTGACAAGACGAAGATAGCCAACCGCGTTGGGATTGTTCTTGAGCATCGGGAGATACTCTTTGGTCGCAATAGAACGCGGGACGTTCCAAGTCGGGTTTATCACCATGTGTTCCATAGTGTCGGAAAACTCGGGGCTGCGACGGTCGGATTGGTTTTTGCCGACAACAGAGCGTGTCCGGAAGGTGAGCTTGCCGTCGTCGATAATCTTTGCGGTGAAGTCTGTCAGGTTCACCAGAATTTCGCGCCCCTCCAGGGTACGATCCAGCCACCGTTCACGTTCCATCGCAACGAGAACCGACTTCAACCGATGCTCAGGGCTGCGGTTGATTTCTTCAATCGTGCCTTTGCCCGCCACGCCGTCGGATTCAAGACCGTTCGCGATTTGAAAGGCCTGCACTGCCTTCTCGAGATCGCGGTCATACGTTGCAGCCGAAGAACGCTGCATGAAGCCGAGCGCGATCAGTCGGTTGCGTAATTTGACAACGTTCGTGCCGCTGTCACCTGGCTCATATTTGCCCGAAGGAACCGTTTCGCCCCAACCACCGGATGCGATCAAAGCCTCAAGGCGCATACGCTCTTTCTTGAGACGCAAGTATTCCGCTGTCTGTGGTGCCAACCCGTTTAGAAAAGCCTTCGGATCTTCTGATGCAGCGAGCGACGCGACAAGTTCGTCGCGGTCCCGTTTCTTGATTTCACGGACCAAACCCTCGTCGATCTCAAGCGGTGTCAACATGCCCGACGTCAAATCACGTGCGTACTTCAAGTACATTTTCGTCATGGCCACCTCGACCATGCCCAAATCGCGCTTTGACCGCGCCGCCGCCATTTGTCCGACCAAGGTGTCAACGTCGTAGCGATCGGTCGGAAGGCCGTGATCGCCAACATTTGCCAAGGCATTAATCAGCGCCTTACGACGCTCTCGCGCTAAGGGCGTGTCATCAGTCCAAACAGGCGCATAGTTGGCGGACCGATAATAAGCGGCCACATCGCTGTCGCGCGCCGCGGCTTCAGCCACGGCCTGCTTGAAAACCGGAAACGCAGCAACGGGCGTTGCCGAAAATGATGTGCCTGCAAGCAGAGCAGCAAAAACGGTACCAGTAATTTGGCGACGGAACCCTAACAGCATAACTAACCCTCAGTCGTTTTATTCGCAGAATAGCGAAGTGTTTTTTCCACCATTGGATACTGCGTTTTCGCTGTCTAATCACAAGTTCTCGAAACCTCAAACCTCAATATATTGTGTTGCGGCTGTGTTGCATTCCAGTGCCTGCTCCAAGCTGAAAGGAGAACGCAGCGGGAACATTTACAGTCTGGTGAGAACTCACGGCACATTTTTCCACGTGTTAAGCAATTTTTCGCCTGTTTCAGCCAATATGGGAGTCAAGCTCGAAATGAGTTCTTGGAGCATGAATCCATGTATGCAATAAATTCCCCACATCTGAGGGGATGGTTAAACAATCGCGTAACATCGCGATGGCAGGTTAGCGACGGGACAGGCGCTGAAACAATGACTGAACATAGCTCTTCGAGCATTTCCAGACGTGCGCTCTTGGGCGCCTTTGCAGCGACGGCACTCACCGCTGCTCCTACCTTCTCCAAAGCGGCAGGTTTCTTGCGTGGCGGCGGCGATATTCGTCGAATCCGCATGTACTCCGGCCGTACCGGCGAAAAGATCGACACCATTTATTGGGTCGAAGGCAAATACATCAAAGACGCCGTCAAGGAAATCAATGCATTCATGCGCGATTGGCGCACGAACGATGTAATAGGCATTGATACGCGGACAATCGACATTATGGCAGCGGCACACAACCTTCTGGATGTGAACGAGCCCTACATGCTTTTGTCCGGCTATCGCAGCCCGGCCACCAACGCGATGCTGCGCTCTCGGTCACGCGGTGTTGCCAAGAACTCCCTTCACATGAAAGGTCAGGCCGCTGACCTTCGTATTTCGTCTCGCTCAGTTCACCAGATCGCCAAAGCCGCTGCTGCATGTCGCGCGGGCGGTGTTGGTCGATACTCCGGTTCGAACTTCGTCCATATGGATTGCGGACCGGTACGCACCTGGGGCCGCTAAGCCACCTTTGTCTTGAAGCACACAAAGGCGTCCTCAGGACGCCTTTTTTGTTTCAACCGGGTCAAACGCATCGCTCGATTTCACGATGAGTTCGAATTTCACCCGCGCGGCGCTGAGTTCCTTGTAGAAGTTCAACAACAAGCGCCAAGGCGAATTGATCCGTTCAAGAGCCGAAATAGAAGCGACCACCGTCCCCACATCCGTCATGTTCTGCTTCATCAACAAACCGCCGATTAGCAGAATACCCACGAGACCCACGCCACTGATCACATTCATTGCCATCTTCATGGACAACTTCAGTTTAAAGATACCGCGCCTGATCGTGTAAATCTTGTCGAAGTCATCGACAATTACGTCCTGAACCTGAGAGATGTCCTTCATCTCTTCGTCGCTGATTTCGGAAGACGCGTGGCGAAGAACAATGGTGCGGTCCCGAACCCGTTTGTTCACTTTCTCCTGCAAGAAAAGGACGATGGCGGCCTGCGGTACGATCATAAAAACCATAAACGCCCCCAGATATGGCTGGGTGGACGCAACATACCCCACAACCGAAACCAAAGTGCCGACTTGCAACAAAGGGTTCGCAACTGCTTGTCCTACAAATCGCCCGACTTCTTCAGCTTCAGCAGAGATGATCGTTGCAAGCGTTCCTGCATTTGGCTTGCGCGAAGCGTCCGGATTGTGATGTGCACCATAGACACTCGCGCGAATGCGACGGATCGTATCTTCGCCCAGCAATGAACTCCGGTAGTTTAGCGCGAACTTGAAAATATTGGTGACGACGATCACGCCCAGATAACCGGCACACAGCCCGACCAGCACATTGACTTCTAGATCCGGTCCGAGGCTGTTGATGATGTCCTTTTGAAACTGCAATGGCGCTGCTGCCAGCGCCGCCACAATGAGCGACAGAATTATCAGAACGATCTGAGCCTTGCCGGTGTTGCGCCAAATCCGTGCGTAAAATTTCCACATTTGCGTTCTGACCCCGAAACTATACCAAAGCTAATGGCTTCTTCCCCGACCCTACACGTCGTCGCCGATGAAAAACAAACGCTTAGCGCGATTGAACGGTGCCAAGATCTGAGATCGCCGCACCAAACCAACATCAGGAGAATTCGTGGTTATGATCTCTGGGTCGATGGAAAAGCTTTTAGCGAACTCAGTGCTGTCCATTTGTCCGATACACTTGTTCCAATGCACCTCGCCCTTTCTTGGTCCGTCATGATTTCCGTGCCCACAACCCTTTGCAACCAGTGGTTCCGAAAGGTTGTCCAATTCAGCGATCATCGATCGCGCGGCGTGCCGACCAAGGCAGCGAATTAGGCCAAACTCATTGTTACCGGTACGCTCGATCTGATCGAAGAAGGCCCGCATATCGGCGGCGCGGTTCGAAAAAGAGCCAAAGGCTTCGGCCTGTTCAAAAAACGTCAGCTCGAAAATGTCGGACATCCAGCGGCGCATCCGGTCAGCCAAGACTGCGCCGCGAAACACGCGGCAGCTCCCGCAAGTGTTGTGAAATCCGAAAACACGGATCGCTGCGTCCAGAGAAAACCCCTTATCCGTCCGTTTCAACGCCGCGTGTAGACCGCTGGAAATCACGACCCCGTCATTTACGGAACCAAGGCGGTTTCCTACTGTGCTAACAAGGTCCGACCGGACAAAATCATCTCCATCCAGAAACATCACGGAAGAAGCGTTCAATTGCGACAGCGCAAATTGGGCGCCAAGCACATGTTTTGCGCCCTTGTCCTCCCGTACATCGAGTGGCGAAGCTGTCCATTCTCGGTCATCACCAAGCACCAGAAAATGGACACGCAGATCAAGATTGTCGGCCCAGTCCGGCACACGGTGACACACAACTACGACAGCAACATTGGTTTCCGACTGCAATAGACATGACCGGACAGTTTGTTGAAGTATGCGCTCTACGGCATTGTAATCGATTAATTTTTTACCACTTGGGTGCACGACTGGGATAACAAAGGCGAATGGACCCTCCAGAGCCAAACCGGCTTGTGTAGTGGTTTTTGAAGGCTGTTTCTTTTCAAAATCATCCAGCGAGATGATGAATTGTTCTGAACCGAAACGATCCTTCCAATTTGGAAGTCTTTTTTCCTTGCTAACAAAAACAGCCCCGTTTGATGCCCTGAGGACCGCGTTCAAGCCTTTGATTGCCCTTGGAAAAGAACAGGCGTCGAACTGCTCAAGAACGTTCGGACCGGTCCGCAGTCCGATACCGGTTTGCATTCTTCCGAGTTGCCACTTTGACGGAACTCTCAGCCCGGCTGTTTCACAGACAGCCTCAAATCTCTGGCGGTCAACTGCGTCCAGTCCTGCAGCAACAAATTTAACGTCAGACAATGTCATGCCGGGCCCTCATGCGCCCAGAAAACCAACTAACCGTCTCAAGTCAAAGGAAAATGGCGCACCTTAGAGGATTCGAACCTCTGGCCTCTGCCTTCGGAGGGCAGCGCTCTATCCAGCTGAGCTAAAGGTGCGTTGCAGGCTCTATAGCCACCTGCGCCGTGGGCCGCAATGACAAATCGCGGCCCGCTCGAGATCATTAGGCAAAGAGTTCATGCGCAAGTTCCAGCGCGTCTATCAGTACATCAACCTCTTCCGGCGTGTTGTAGAGGCCGAAGCTGGCACGACAGGTTGCGCTTACCCCAAGGTGGTCCATCAGAGGGCCCGCACAGTGATGACCGGCACGCACCGCAACTCCCTTTTTGTCCAGAATCGTGGAGATGTCGTGAGCGTGCCCTGCCCCGTCCAGCGTAAAGCTGAAAATCGCGGCCTTGTCAGTTGTTGTGCCCTGCACCTGCATCCAATTCAGGCCGGCGAACTTCTGGGTCGCATAGTCTCTAAGTCCAGCTTCGTGGCGTGCTACATTGTCCATGCCAAGGTCCATCAAGTATTGAAGCGCAACGCCAAAACCAATGGTTTGTACAATGCCTGGCGTCCCCGCTTCGAATTTCATCGGCGGATCGTTGTAGATCACTGCCTCCTTGGTCACTTCCTTGATCATGTCGCCCCCACCAATAAATGGGCGCATTTCCGCCATCCGTTCAGATTTGCAATAGATCGCGCCCGACCCGGAGGGGCCGTACAATTTGTGTCCAGTGATCGCATAGAAATCGCATCCCAAATCCTGAACATCCACAGGAGCATGGACCGACCCTTGAGATCCGTCGACAAGAACCGGCACGCCCTTGGCGTGAGCGCCTTCGGTGATGGCTTTCACGTCGACCATAGTGCCTAAGACATTGGAACACTGAGTCACCGCGACCAGCTTTGTTCTGGGACCGATGGCGTCTATAACAGCCTGAGGATCAAGCGCTCCGGCGTTGTCGACGTCGACCCATTTTATCACGACCCCCTGACGTTCACGCAGAAAATGCCAGGGAACAATGTTGGCGTGGTGTTCCATCACCGAAAGGACGATCTCGTCACCTGCCTCCATCCGGGGCATGGCCCAACCATAAGCGACCATATTGATGCCTTCGGTGGTACCGGAATTCAGTACGATTTCATCTTCTGATGCCGCGTTCAGGAACCTCGCGATGGTGCCACGCACGGCCTCATACTTGTCCGTTGCAAGGTTGGAAAGGTAATGTAAGCCCCTGTGAACATTTGCATATTCCATAGAGTAGGCTTGATTGATTGCATCAATCACCACCTTTGGCTTTTGGGCGGATGCACCATTGTCGAGGTAAACCAACGGCTTTCCATTCACTTCCCGCGAAAGGATCGGAAAATCGGAACGGATTTTTTGAACATCATACATGTTAGGACATCCCAATGACGGTCGCAGTAAACAGCGAAAGAAAGACAGACAGGCCCACGGTCAGCCCTAAGGCCGACATAACCACTACGGCTGCAGCCTTGCCGAGGGTTTCAAAATCGTGGGCGACTTTGAGGAAATTCAGCACCACCCACAAACCGTAGAGTCCGGCAGCCATGACAAACAATTGTGACAAAGCCGGTGCAAGCGTCATAAGCACGACTGACCCAATTTGAATGGCGAGACGCATAAACTGCAACCAGCCAAGCATCAGCAGGATCGTGTCAAATGGCGCTTTGCCTCCGAGACTGTGCCCGACCCAGTAAAACGCGAAGACAAAGATCACTGTTGTGGACCCAAGCATCGTAAGCACCAGGAAAGGCTTCGTGAACAGAGGAATGTTCACTTCCTCCGGAACAGGAAACAGTGCAATCGACCCGAAGTAGGCCAATGTGTTCAATATCACAGCCAGAGCCAGGATCGTCCATCCGGTGGCGCGATCAAGGCGCACACCGCACAATATACGGGCGGCCTGAGCCGGATCACGGACAGTCAACCAGAATAGTTCAGTCAATTGCGCGTTCATGCTGATCGTTTACCTGCTTGAAGCATTCCGGAAATCCAGAACCACATGAAGCAGATCAGCCAAACCAAGCCGACACCTGCAAGCTCGATGCCTTCACCGATGAATCCGGCAACAAGGCCGTGTAACAGTATCAGTGGGGAAGCGGCCAACATCGCCCAAAAAAGCGCTAGACGCGATCCGAAGGAAGTTTGCTTGCGCCCTATCGCGCGAAACAGAACATGCACAATCAATGCCAACGCGTAAGCAAGCAGAGGCGCAATAAAAAGCCAAGCCATCAACGTTCCGCCGAGCAACGGGTTGAGTTCTTCGCCGGTCAGGTGCGCCTCTCTGGCAAGTCGTGGCCATTGCCCGATGAAGGTGACCGCACAAGCTGCCATGAGGATCACGAACACACGATCCTCTCGCTCGCCCATGGAAAGCAAACGGGCCACAACTTTATGCGGCCCGCGATAAGTCGCGAGAATGTCGCGCGCAACTGACATCAGCCGCGCCGCCGTTCCAGCCAGTTTTCCAGACGGGAAATGATCTCGTCCCGAAGGCCCTCATCATCAATTTCCTCAACGGCTTCAGCGACGAAAGACAACACCATCAAGTCGGTTGCGATGTCTTTGGGAACGCCACGGGCACGCAAATAGAACAAAGCATCCTCATCAATCGCACCAGAGGTCGACCCGTGCGAACAAGCGACATCATCAGCATAGATTTCGAGTTCCGGCTTTGCGAGGAACTGACTGTCCTCATCAAGCAAGAGCGACTGGCTGATCTGGTATCCGTCGGTTTTCTGTGCGTCAGGCTTAACCAGAATCTTGCCCTGAAAGACACCTGTCGCGCCGTTGCGCAGCACTTTTTTGAAAACCTGCCGGCTCTCGCAATTCACCGCGTCGTGTGTGACAAAAACGGTGTCGTCATGATGAAAATCACCATCGCCAAGGCACGCGCCGGCCACATGCGCAACGGCATCGTCACCCGTCAGTTCGAGTACGGCTTCGTTACGGGTCAAACGTCCGTTCACCGTCAACGTGAAGGACTTGAATGTGCTTTCAGTACCTAGACGTCCAAAGATATGTGTAACAGCCCGACGTTCATGATCGCGACCTTGGGCTCGTACATGGTGGAACACAGCGTTGTCCGCTACATCGACTTCCATCGCCTTGTTAAAGCGAGCGGCCGCAGGACCATTTTCGAGTATTGTCAGTTCGGCACCGGAATCCAGCTTTACAAGGTGATGCAGGGTCACATCGGAAGTGTCTGAATTATGTCGATAAATCAGGTTCACCGGGCGAGAAACCTTGCCAGTGACATGCATCACGACACCATCTGTTGCATAAGCCGTGTTAAGCGCCGCTAACGGGCGTGGAACAGGGTTCTGACCGTTGGTCTCCAGCGTACCGTACAAATCTCGCGCCCAATGGATGTCCTTGTCCGCGACGTCCGCAAGACGCTCGATGCTCAGGCCCTCGCCTGACAGGTCATCCGATTGGTCGGCATCGAAAACGCCATCGACAAATACCACCTTCAGGCGGTCGAAACCGTCAAACAGTGGTGCCTCGCCACTGTCGAAAGTTGCCGCGCTAGGCGCATCAATCTGAGTAAGGGTGTCCGGACGCGTGTATTTCCAATATTCGTCGCGTCGCTCTGGCAACCCCATCTCACGCACCCGGGCCAACGCGGCCTCGCGAGCTTCGGTCGCCCATTTGCCGCCAGCAGGAAGGTTCATGCCCTCCAGACGGGCCGTGGTGGCCTCTATATTTTTTGCTACAGCTGACATCAGGCCATCTCCGCCAGAATGTCCGCGTAGCCGTTCTTCTCGACTTCCAGCGCCAGTTCTGGACCGCCAGTCTTCACGATGCGACCGTCGGCCATAATGTGAACGACATCCGGTTTGATGTGATCCAACAGACGTTGGTAATGGGTGATGACCAGGAATCCTCGGCCAGCGTCGCGCAACGCATTCACGCCCTCAGAAACCAGCTTCATCGCATCCACATCAAGACCGGAGTCAGTCTCGTCAAGAATACACATCTTCGGCTCGAGCATCGCCATTTGCAGGATTTCGTTCCGTTTCTTTTCACCACCGGAGAAACCGACATTGACCGGTCGCTTCAGCATGTCCGCATCGATTTTAAGGGTTTTCGCCTTCGCGCGGATCACCTGCAAAAAGTCTTTCGCTGACATCTCGTCTTCGCCACGCGCCTTGCGTTGTGCGTTTACCGCGGTGCGCAGGAAGGTCATGTTGCCCACACCCGGAATTTCGACAGGATATTGGAAGGCGAGGAACAGTCCCAGCGCCGCACGTTCCTCTGCCTCGAGCTCCAGCAAGTCTTCGCCATCCAGCGTTGCTGTTCCGTCAGTGACCTCATAGCCATCCTTGCCAGACAGAACATAGGACAACGTCGACTTACCTGATCCGTTCGGGCCCATGATCGCGTGCACTTTCCCGGCTTCAACTTTCAGGTCGACACCCTTTAGGATCTGCTTGTCTTCATCTTCAAGTTGGACCTTCAGGCCTTTGATTTCCAACATTTTATCTTCCTTCGCATTTCGAATGGGCGGTGGTCGCACCAGCCCGAATTTTGTAAATACAGAGCCAGATCGGGATTAGCCGACGGATCCTTCCAGAGAGATCGCCACAAGCTGTTGAGCTTCCATGGCAAATTCCATCGGCAAAGCCTGAAGAACTTCCTTGGCAAAACCGTTCACGATCAGGGCTACAGCCTCTTCCTCATCCATGCCGCGCTGACGGCAATAGAACATTTGTTCGTCGTCCACTTTGGATGTGGTTGCTTCGTGCTCGACCCGCGAAGAGTTGTTCTTCACTTCGATGTACGGAACGGTATGCGCCCCGCATTTGTCACCGATCAAAAGGCTGTCACATTGGGTATAGTTGCGCGAGTTCTTTGCTTTCGGATGCATCGACACCTGACCGCGATACGTGTTTTGTGCCACGCCCGCGCTTATGCCCTTGGAAACAATCCGTGATTTGGTGTTTTTGCCCAAGTGGATCATTTTGGTGCCGGTATCGGCCTGCTGGTGGTTGTTGGTAATCGCGATCGAATAGAACTCGCCCTGGGCATCGTCGCCGCGCAAGATGCAGGACGGATACTTCCAAGTAACAGCGGAGCCGGTTTCAACCTGCGTCCACATCACTTTGGACCGCGCCCCGCGGCAATCTGCACGCTTGGTTACAAAGTTGTAGATGCCGCCCTTGCCATTCTCGTCGCCGGGATACCAGTTTTGAACGGTAGAGTATTTCACCTCGGCGTCTTCTTCGATGATGATCTCGACCACAGCAGCATGCAACTGGCTGGTATCCCGTTGTGGTGCAGTGCAGCCTTCGAGATAAGACACGTAGGAGCCTTTGTCGGCGATGATCAGCGTGCGCTCGAACTGACCTGTATTCTCCGCGTTGATCCGGAAGTAGGTCGAGAGCTCCATCGGGCAGCGAACGCCCGGCGGCACATAGACGAATGACCCGTCAGAGAACACCGCGCTGTTCAGGGTGGCGTAAAAGTTGTCAGACACCGGAACCACGGAACCGAGGTACTTTTTAACCAATTCCGGGTGCTCTTTGATCGCTTCCGAGATAGAGCAGAAAATCACGCCAGCTTTCTTGAGCTCTTCCTGAAATGTCGTGCCGACAGAAACAGAGTCAAACACCGCGTCTACAGCCACCTTACGACCTTCCGCAGGTGCATCCTCAGCGCCCTCAACGCCTGCCAAAATCATCTGTTCTTTCAGCGGGATACCAAGCTTTTCGTAGGTAGCCAGAAGCTTTGGATCCACCTCGTCCAACGACTTCGGCTTTTCCTCCATGCTTTTCGGGCGCGCATAGTAGTACTGATCCTGAAAATCCACTTCGGGATAATCCAACATAGCCCAGTCGGGTTCCTCTTTGGTCAGCCAGCGCTTGTATGCTTCCAGCCGCCATTCGGTCATCCATTCAGGTTCGTCATTCTTGTCGGAAATCAGGCGTACGATATCCTCGGTCAGCCCTTTAGGGGCGTATTCCATCTCGATCTCGGTTTCCCAGCCGTATTTGTATTTACCGCCCACTTCGCGCACGGCATCCACGGTTTCCTGATCGACGCCTTCTTTGACCTGTGTCTGGTCTATTGCGGCCATGTCGTTCTCCTGTTTGTTCGCTCTCACGCGGTGGCTTTGTTGGCCCTTGCGTGGTGTTTCTTCATCTGGGCTAGCCATTTGTCGGCAAATCCCAGAACTTCCTGTTCCGTTGTTTCCGGCCCCAAACTGATCCGGATCGCACTTGCGGCAGTCGCCTCGTCGTATCCCATCGCTGTCAACACGCGGCTCGCGCGAACTTTGCCCGACGAACAGGCAGAGCCTGCCGAAATGGCAAATCCGGCCAAGTCCATTTGCATGACCTGCGTTTCACCTTTCCATCCCGGCGTTGCGATACATGTGGTGTTGGGCAGGCGTTTCGCACCCTTGCCAACAATGACTGAGTCTTTTGCTCCGTCTTCCAGCGTGTCTTCAAGCAAATCGCGCAAATGTGCAACCCGTTCCCACACGCCGTTTGCCAGGTCATTTGCCGCAGCCTTCGCTGCAGCGGCAAAACCGGCTGCGCCAATCACGTTTTCTGTGCCCGCGCGGCGTCCCATTTCCTGTCCACCGCCCAAAAGTTGCGCCGAAACGTCTGTGCCGCGCTTCACAACCAGCGCCCCAATACCCTTGGGACCGCCAAGTTTGTGTGCAGAGACCAGCGCCATCGTTGCTCCGGACCAATTGAATGCCACCGGCAATTTCCCAAAGGCCTGAGTCATATCGCTTACAGCCAAACCTTCGGGCAATGTCTGAACCACGCCTGTTTCACTGTTAGCGGCTTGAAGGGTGGAGGCCGAAGCGTCCACAACCGTTACCTGACCATTGTGATCGACGGACAAATCACTTTGAACCCAAGCTCCGACAGCGTCGTGTTCAATATCCGCACCGTGAAGTCGTCTGTCGCGCAACGCCAAAGCTGCTGCCTCGGTTGCGGACGATGTGAATATAACGTCCGCGCCATCTGCCCCGAACGCTGAAGCTATGTCCGCCCTCGCGGTTTCAATCACCGACTTTGCCTTCCGGCCTTCACCATGCACGCTGGACGGATTTCCAACCACATCCATGGCCGCAATCATTGCGTCACGTGCCTCATCACGCAGGGGCGTTGTCGCATTATGATCGAGGTACGCGCGCATCAGGCGTCTTCATCCACCACAGCAAACAGGTTGGGCACCGCCGGACAGGGTGCCAGATCGTTTTTAATTACGTCGGACAGGCGCGTCTGGTGCAAAAACACATAGACATGGGCGGACAATCCTTCCCAGAGCCGGTTCGCCATGGATTGCGCCCGGGACCCGCTAGATCCTCCACTCACTCCAGCGCCTGTGTGCAGCGCCGAAACTGTTTCATCCACAGCAGTCAGAACGTCCACCACGCGGATGTCCGACGGCGACTGCGCCAAGCGATAACCACCACCCGGTCCTCGCACCGATTCCACCAATCCGGCACGGCGCAACTTCACAAACAACTGTTCGAGATATGGCAGAGAGATGTCCTGTCTTTTCGAGATTTCAGACAGATTGACCAACTCGCTACCGTCCTGAAGCGCGATATCAGCCAGCGCAACCACCGCATAGCGCCCTTTTGTCGACAGTTTCATGCTCTACCCCCGCGAATTGATTGACCTCAGCCGCTGCTGTGCTTATTTCGCTTAAGCGCTGTGCGGCGTTTTACGCCAAGATCAGAATTTAGAAACGTTCTAAAGTGACCAAGCAAATTCGTCAAGAATTGCTTTTCACATTTGTAGGAGAAGAGCGAAACAAATGCCCGAGGTGATTTTCCCAGGACCCGAAGGCCGCCTCGAAGGCCGCTACCACCCCCAAAAAGAAAAAGACGCACCGATTGCCATTGTCTTGCATCCGCACCCGCAATTCGGTGGCACGATGAACAACAAGGTTGTCTATAACCTGCACTATGCGTTCTACAACATGGGGTTCACGGTTCTACGCTTTAACTTCCGTGGCGTTGGGCGCTCTCAAGGCGAATACGATCAGGGTGTTGGCGAGCTTTCAGATGCAGCTTCCGCTCTCGATTATCTCCAGTCGATGAACAACAACTCCAAGCACTGCTGGGTTGCCGGGTTCTCGTTTGGGGCATGGATTGGCATGCAACTTCTGATGCGACGTCCTGAAATCACCGGCTTTATCTCGGTGGCTCCTCCCGCGAATATGTATGACTTCTCGTTCCTCGCCCCCTGCCCCAGTTCTGGTCTGATCCTGAACGGTACGAACGACCGAGTTGCGCCCCCTGCGGACACCCATTCTCTTGTCAACAAACTGCACGAGCAGAAGGGCATCACCATTACTCACACCGAAATCGAAGGCGCTGATCACTTCTTCAAAGCAGAAGAGCACATGGATCAGATGACGGGTAATGTGACCGATTACGTCAAGCGGCGGCTGACGGAGACCACCCGCTAATGGGCACACTTGAGACGCTTGCCGCCAAGCTCGCCGAAGATACCATCAAGGTTCAGAAAGAAACCGGCCAAGATCGGCTTTTTGTCGAGGTCGGCAACATTCTGGCGGCTGCGTCCCAGTCTCTTGAAGAAGCGTACCTGACAGAAATGCGTGTACGCATGGCGGAAGAGAAAGCGCGTAAATTCTTGATCCAAAAGGTTAAAGAAACACGCGCTGCCGCAGGAAGCCCGGAATGACGAACAGACTTGAGGCGCAACTCGCATTTTTGAATGAAGTTGACCGTCTCAAAGGAATTCAGCGGTCCAACGTCCTGCAGGATTTGTCGCGCGCTGAGAACTCTGCCGAGCACAGCTGGCACCTGGCTTTGTTTGCGATGGTGTTTGAACCGATCGCCCCGACGGGCGTATCAATCGACCGCGTAATCGGCATGTTGCTTCTGCATGATCTCGTGGAGATTGATGTCGGCGACCATCCGATCCACCTAAAAACAGATTGGCAATCGGTTGCTGCGGCGGAAGCCGAAGCAGCAGATCGCATTTTTGGTTTGCTTCCAGCGGAGCAAGGCGAAAACCTCAAGGCGCTCTGGCAGGAGTTCGAAGCGGCGGAGACGGCAGATGCCGGTTTTGCGAAAATGCTGGATTACGTTCAGCCGGTTTTTCAGGTGCTTTTGGCGACCGAACCCCGACCTGACCACGTAGCAATCGCGCGCGAGAACCTTGCTTATGGACGGGCCGCATTCATCAAGGAAGCGTATCCGGACATTTTTTCTCATTCAGAGTCGCTGCTAAACGGAACCTCAATAGACCGAGAAGATCCCCTAAGCCGTCGCTTGGCGTTTCTTTCAGAAGCGGACAAACTGAAATCCGTATTGCGCGCCACTCGGATTCTCGACATGACCCGCCGGGAAAACTCTGGCGAACATAGTTGGCACATTGCTCTTTATGCTCTGACCCTGTCTGAGCACGCAAACCGGGAAATCAGCCTTGGTCGCATTGTAAAAATGCTGTTGATCCATGACCTTGTGGAGATCGACGTGGGCGATAGCCCGATCCACGGCGATCATGACATTTCCGCGATGGAAGCGGCAGAGGCGGCAGCAGCAGATCGTATCTTCGGACTACTGCCGGAAAACCAAGCGCAAGCTTTTCGCGCACTCTGGGACGAATTCGAAGCCGCAGAAAGCAATGATGCGGTGTTTGCCAAGTCCATCGACCGCGTTCAGCCGGTCATTGGCAATCTTGAAACTGAAGGCGGGACTTGGCCTGAATACAATGTAACTGCCCAACAGCTCGAGGATCGCGTTGGATGGAAGGTCGCAAAGGGCGCTCCTGCAATTTGGGACCATTTACAGCAGCGGATCGCTGACTGGTTCGCTGCCAACACGTGATCTACCAGCAATGCGGCCAGCCATAGCCCCAGCGCCACGGTAATCCTGAACACGGTGCGCCGCCAACACGGACCGCTTCAAGCATTCGGTCCGCTATGAAATCAAAAGCAATTTCAATACGTTCCTGTGGCTCGCCGTACCTTGCCTGAAGGGCGTCGCCATCCTCCCGGGCCACGGCTTTCACGCATTGCTGCAAGGCTTCATCGGCCGCCAATCTTGCGTCATAGCTCGTTCTTGCTGATGTGCCATCACCCCCAAGATGATAGGCCTCATCATGGGTAACACAGCATCTTTCCCACGGTGGCACCTCACCTTGGTTTTGTCGAAAACTAGGAAATACCTGCGCAACCGTGCGCCATGCCGACGACATTCCGCCTGAACACCCGTCAGTGGTAAAAGCCGCCAAATCGGATGCTTCGGCATTGCGGACGAGAAGAAACCGCTCATGCCGCCAAACCTCTAGTTGAGCAATCGCCCCCAGGTCTTCTTGTGCTTCAGAGAAAGTGGCGAAGCTCAAAGCCACCGCCAGCACCGCCCTATTCAAACCAAGCCTCAAGATCCAAGCCAACCCGTCCCGCCAGGCCGAGTATCAACCGTTCGGGGCCGGACAACTCACGGCGCTCCTCGATGACTTTGCGTGCCAACTCGGGCTCATCTGTGATCAGCCCATCAACGCCCAGTGAAATCATGCCGGACATGGCAAGCGGATCGTTGACTGTCCAGACGTAGACTTTTTTATCAACTGCCTGGCTTTCCCGCACCAACCGATACGACGCGGTTGCACTGTTCACAGCCAGAAAATCAGCATCCAGATCCCACATGTTGCCCAACGAAGCAGAGGCCAAAAGCCCGATGTCCCACTCGGGACGAAGTTTCCTCATCTTTTCGACGGCATCATATTTCAAGGACATAACTTTAACTTGGTTCACCATGCCTTCTGCTTCGACAATATCGATAACCCGTTGTTCGAGCATCTCGTCGTGACCATAGTATTTCAGTTCTATCACGACCCCCGATTGGTCTTTGGCCGCTCTCAAAACGTCCGCTAGCAACGGTGTCCGTTGATCCGCATAGACAGGGTCGAACCAGCTACCGATGTCAATTTTTGCAAGATCTTCCTGCGTTGCATCCCAAATTCTCAGCGGATTGCCGGCCTGCTTCATGAAGTCACTGTCGTGCATGACTGCGACCATGCCATCAGCCGTCTCCTGAACGTCAATCTCCACCCAGTCCGAGCCTACCCTCACCGCTTCGTTGATCGCGGCCATTGTGTTCTCCGGCTTGGCACCAGCAGCCCCACGATGAGCAATCACTTCAACCGGTTGACCGTCATCGACGGGTGCCAGTCCTGCCAACCCGACAACACCGAAACCGCCAAAGAGGACCGCGCTCAGAGATACTGCAATCAATACTTTTCTGGGTATCTGTCGCGGCGGTACACGATTGCGGGGCCAGTCGGCTTCCGCGACGATCAAAACCGACATCGCACCGGTCGTTATGGCGCTGATCAGCACGTTCACAGCTGTATAGAGAGCCCCAATGAGAACGAGCACCACCACAAGTGCACGCATTGACTGCGGAATCAAAACAAGCGCAACGTCGGCGACCAACGTCACAATGCCCATCACCACGATGAAAATAGCGGCGCTCACACCGAACCAAACAAGAATTCTAAAGAGAAAGCCGATGCGGCGGCCCTGCATTCTGGCACGGCTCTCCCGCAAAGCATCTGAAGGCTGCGTTCCCGCAAAAATCACCAGTGGAAGGCTTAGAGTCCAGCCAAGCAACCGCCATGCCAGAAGAACGACCCAAAGTCCGAGCACGCCCCCTATCACCACAACGGATTGCCGAAAAATCGGCGGCCGGTGAGTCAGATAGTAGTTTATGTCAAACTCGCTCAACCATTGCGAGGCAATAAACCCCGCAACAGCAAGGAACGGTAAACTAAGAAAAATCACGTGAAGAGTAAGACGCACTGCCAACGACAAAACAGACGGCATTTGCGGAAGCACCAGCGAGGCACCTTCCCATAGACCGACTTGCCCGTGATGGTGCTCGTGACGCGCGGTGGCCATCATAAAGGCAATGTTCATCACGCCAAGAACCAGAGCCATGGCAACGAGAAGGACACCGCCAATCGCGCCTGCAGGTGACAAAAGGAAGAAGGCAATATCAAAATCAGCCAATGCCGGTCGTCCGGAAAATGCCAAAGCTGCCCGGACGGTCAGCGCCATCATCGGCGCAAACACTGCGGCAAGAAGAATGTTAAAGACGATATTTGCCGCCACAAACGGCCAGCGAAGCCTCCATCCGGTTGCAAAGCTCTCTTTAACATCCTGAAAAGCTGCAGAAATCATTTAGGTCTCCAAACATCTTTTCTACCACAATAGACACGCGATACGACGGCGTCGACAAGTATACCCTTTGAACTGCATACTGCGCCCACTCGTCTTCAGCTAATTTCGTATACAATTGCATACATTACTTTCCCTCACGAGAAACTTCCCTTATGGAAGGCGACAAAACGACTCGGCTCACAGGAGATCCCCATGACCAAGATCAAAGTCGACAATCCGATCGTCGAAATGGACGGCGATGAAATGACCCGCATCATGTGGCAGTTCATCAAGGACAAGCTGATCCTGCCCTATCTGGACATTGACCTGCTGTACTACGACCTTGGTATCGAGGAACGTGACCGCACCGAAGACCAGATAACAATTGATGCTGCCGAAAAGACAAAAGAGGTCGGCGTCGCCGTAAAGTGCGCGACGATCACACCAGACGAGCAGCGGGTCGAAGAATTTGGCCTGAAAAAGATGTGGCGCAGCCCAAATGGAACCATTCGGAACATCCTTGGCGGTGTTGTTTTCCGACAGCCGATCATCTGCAAAAACGTACCGCGCCTTGTGCCCGGTTGGACATCCCCAATCGTTGTTGGCCGCCATGCCTTCGGCGACCAATACAAAGCCACCGACTTTACATTTCCGGGCGCAGGCAAGTTGACAATGAAGTTTGTCGGCGAAGACGGCACTGTCATTGAAAAAGAGGTCTATGACGCGCCTTCCGCGGGGGTCTATCAGGCGATGTACAACCTCGACAGCTCGATCATTGATTTTGCTCGCGCATCGCTGAACTACGGCTTGAATCTTGGTTGGCCAGTGTACCTGTCGACCAAAAACACAATCCTCAAAGCCTATGACGGACGTTTCAAAGATCTGTTCCAAAAGGTTTATGAGGAAGAGTTCGAAGAGAAATTCAAAGATGCTGGCATCTGGTACGAACATCGCCTGATCGACGATATGGTCGCATGCGCGATGAAGTGGAATGGCAAGTTCGTCTGGGCCTGCAAGAATTACGACGGCGACGTTCAGTCCGACACCGTAGCGCAAGGGTTTGGTTCGTTGGGTCTGATGACATCGCAACTGATGACGCCGGACGGAAAAATCGTAGAGGCTGAAGCAGCACACGGCACAGTGACGCGTCACTACCGCCAGCACCAGAAGGGCGAAGCGACTTCGACCAACTCAATTGCATCGATTTATGCGTGGACCGGTGGCCTGAAGCACCGCGCAAAACTCGACAACAACATCGCGCTGCGCGCTTTTGCCGAAACACTGGAGCGCGTCATCATCGAGACCGTAGAAAGCGGTTACATGACCAAGGACCTGGCGCTGCTGGTCGGCCCGGATCAGGGTTGGCTCACCACAATGGGCTTCCTCGAGAAACTCGACGAAAACCTAAACCGCGCTCTCGCTGGCTAAAATTTTCAACAGATTTCCGCATCTGAACGGGGCAAAGTGCAGGCTTTGCCTCGTTTGCATATCGGCCATGCACCGAGTGCTCTGGACAGAGCCAGAATCTCGGTCCAAATCCCCGCCATGGTTAGCTTTCTTGAATCTCCCACCGCCGAAGAACACAGCCTCTTCGACGACATGCAGGGTCTGCTTGTCGGCACGCTTCTGGTTGCGATTTCTGTTCAGTTTTTACAGGCTGCCAACCTGTTCACCGGTCAGATCGCGGGTCTCGCACTGGTAGGCACAAAAAGCATGGATTTGTCCTTTGGCACCCTGTTTTTCGCGCTAAACCTACCCTTCTACGCGATCGCATACTTTCGCATGGGCCTTGAATTCACTCTGAAAACGTTCGCAGCGGTTGGTCTGCTGACCCTCTGGAGCTTCTTGTTGCCTCAGGTCATGACCTTTGCTGATCTCCATATTGCTGCCGCTGCTGTGTCGGCTGGCGTGACCGCCGGCGCCGGTCTAATCGTGCTCTTCAGGCACAATGCCACTTTGGGTGGCGTCGGAATCGTCGCAGTCTGGCTTCAGGACGCCTATTCCATCAAGGCTGGTTGGGTCCAACTGGGTTTCGACGTAATGGTTTTTGGCCTCGCAGTGTCGTTTTTCCCCATCGAAGCGGTGATTTACTCCCTTTTGGGGGCGGCAATCATCAATATTATGATCGCAACAAACCATCGCCGCGACAGATATATCGCGCGATAAGCCACTCCATTTCGAAGGTGCAAGAATGCCCAAAGCCTATTTGTTTCTGATGATTGCAGTTGTCTTTGAAACCATCGGCACCACAGCACTTCAAGCCAGCAACCAGTTTTCCAAACTGGTGCCTTCCCTAATCGTCGTCGTATCTTATGCCGCTGCGTTCTACCTGATGGCGCTCACGCTGCGGTACCTTCCCGTCGGTATCACCTACGCAATCTGGTCGGGTATGGGCATCGTGCTGATCGCGTTCATAGGCTTCGTCGTGTTCGGTCAAAAACTCGACTGGCCCGCGATCCTTGGAATGGGCCTTATTGTCCTTGGGATTTTGGTCATCAACCTGTTTTCCAAGACTGCGATGCACTAAGATACATTATTGGTCTGGCCTTTTGGCGCGCTCCGCGTTAGGGCGAGCGCGAACAGGAAAAGGCCGGTTTTATGGATCTTCGCAATATCGCAATCATCGCTCACGTTGACCACGGGAAAACCACCCTCGTCGATGAGCTGCTCAAGCAATCCGGCGCTTTCCGGGAAAACCAGGAAGTGGCCGAGCGTGCCATGGACAGCAATGATCTTGAGCGCGAACGCGGCATCACGATTTTCGCCAAACCCACTTCGGTGGAATGGAAAGGCACCCGCATCAATATCGTGGACACGCCGGGCCACGCCGACTTTGGCGGCGAAGTTGAGCGTATCCTGAGCATGGTCGATGGTGTGGTCCTGCTGGTGGACGCCGCCGAAGGTCCCATGCCGCAAACCAAATTTGTGACCTCCAAGGCACTGGCGCTTGGCCTGCGTCCGATTGTGGTTCTGAACAAAGTCGACAAACCCGACGCCGAGCCTGACCGTGCGCTGGATGAGTGCTTTGATCTGTTTGCCTCACTGGATGCGAACGACGATCAGTTGGACTTCCCGCACATGTACGCATCCGGCCGCAACGGATGGGCAGACGCCGAACTCGACGGCCCGCGCCAAGACTTGCACGCCCTTTTCAACCTGATCGTGAACCATGTTCCGGAACCCAAGCAGGTACACAAACAGGATGATGACTTCCGCATGCTGGCCACTACCCTCGGGTCCGACCCGTTTGTCGGTCGAATCCTGACCGGTCGTGTCGAATCCGGCACTCTCAAGGTTGGCGCAACCGTTCAGGCGATTTCCCGCATCGGCCAGAAGATTGAACAGTTTCGAGTCACCAAAATTCAGGCATTCCGCGGCCTCGCACAGCAAGACATCGACGAAGCACAAGCTGGCGATATCGTGTCCATCGCCGGAATGGCCAAAGCCACTGTGGCCGATACGATCTGTGCCTTGGCGGTTGATGAGCCACTTGAGGCTCAACCGATCGACCCACCCACCATTACTGTAACTTTTGGGATCAACGACAGCCCACTGGCCGGTCGCGACGGCAAAAAGGTGCAGTCTCGTGTCATCCGTGACCGTCTTTACAAAGAAGCTGAATCCAACGTTGCCATCAAGATTGCCGACACCCCCGGCGGTGAGGCCTTTGAAGTTTCCGGTCGCGGCGAATTGCAGATGGGTGTTTTGATCGAAAACATGCGCCGCGAAGGTTTTGAGCTTTCGATCTCCCGCCCTCAGGTGATCATGCGTGAAGAAGACGGACAGAAAATGGAGCCCGTCGAAGAAGCGACCATCGACGTGGATGACGAGTATTCCGGCGCTGTTATTGAAAAACTGACCGGTTCGCGCAAAGGCGAACTGGTTGAAATGCGTCCTGCAGGTGCTGGCAAAACCCGTATCATCGCACATGTCCCCTCGCGTGGCCTGATCGGCTATCATGGCGAATTCCTGACTGACACGCGCGGAACCGGTGTTCTTAACCGCGTCTTCCACGGCTGGACACCATACAAGGGCTCCATCCCCGGCCGTCGCGCCGGTGTGCTGATCTCGATGGAGAACGGACAGTCCGTCGCCTACGCCCTGTGGAACCTTGAAGACCGCGGTAAAATGATGATCGGTGCCCAGGCTGACGTCTACACCGGCATGATCATCGGTGAGCACAGCCGTGACAACGATCTGGAAGTGAACCCGCTCAAGGGCAAAAAACTCACCAATGTGCGCGCATCCGGCTCAGACGAAGCCGTGCGCCTGACCACGCCAATGACGCTCTCTCTGGAAGAAGCCATTGCCTACATCAATGACGATGAGCTGGTAGAGGTCACCCCAAACAGCGTACGCCTTCGCAAGCGTTATCTGGATCCGCACGAACGCAAGCGGATGTCCAAAGCTGCCCAATAAACTCAAAAGGCCGGAGCATCAGCTCCGGCCTTTTTCATTAGAGTAGCGGCTTGAAGGGTTCGATTGATACCTCGTCGCCGTGAAAGGTACAGAAAGAACCCGGCGGGACCTCTTCCCATCCCTCTTCAGCCTGTACCAATGGTTCGCTCACCACAGCACGCCCGGACCGGCTTTCGCTTTTGCGATGGTAAACTGTCGGAGCCCTTTTGTCGGAAGCGTAGCGTACGGCATATAGCGTCTTTCCGTCGGAAAACGCAGCCGCCAAACGCATGTGAGGCGTCGTTCCCCGTTCGCGGCTCATTCGTTGCAAAATGCCGACTGCAATTTCCATCGCTTCCTTCGGATTGTCATCCAGACCTTCAGTCAGCCCTAACAAGAACAGAACTTCACTGTCAGTTGCTCCCTTTCGCTCACCGTACAATGCGTCGGGGATCATCATGTCAGCATGCCGCCGGAAACTTTCAAAGCCACCAATTTGCCCGTTGTGCATGAACGACCATTTGCCGACAGCGAACGGATGGCAGTTGTTCCGGCTGGTTGCGGTTCCTGTCGACGCGCGCACATGGGCCAAAAATAGGCCGGACTTCACCTGCGCCGTCAGGGACTTCAGGTTAGGATCCGACCACGCAGGCAGTATGTCGCGATACAAACCCGGTTCCGGCCGGTCACCGTACCAGGCAAGCCCAACACCATCGCCATTGGTTTGGGTCTTGCATTCAGTTGCCTGGATACTTTGATGGATTAGTGAGTGATCCGGACGGATAACAACGTCCTCGATATACACCGGTGCTCCGATGTAAGCAGCCCAACGACACATATGCTCAATCTCCGTTCGCGTGCGTTTCCCGCACTTGCGCTGGCTGGCTCAGACTCTGGCTCACAGCAAGTGGTGATTTTGCGGACGTGTAACTCAATTCACCGCGGGAAGAAAGACCGAGATCGAACGAAAAACGCGAACCGATTTCCGAACCGGCTCGCGCTTGCAGAACTTCATTCTGATTTCGGAGTAACCAAGTCACTCGCTGGTTTCAACCACCATCAGTTCCCGCTCACTCGCGTCGCGTGCGTGATTCAAAGCTTCTTGATACTCGGGACTGTTGTAACAGGCCACGGCTGTATCGACGTCCGGAAACTTGGCGACAACGTTGCGTGGGCGCTCCTTGCCTTCCAGTTGAACGAAACGTCCGCCACGCGCGATAAATTCGCCACCGTGTTTGGCAATGGCCGGACCCGCCAGTTCCGCATATTTCGCGTATGCGTCTGAGTCCGTCACTGTCACATGTGCGATCCAAAGTGCACCCATAATTTATCCTCCCAAAACAGCTTCAGCTGCGGCAATAGCCGCGTCTGCATTGCTTGCGTCTTTTGCGCCGCCTTGCGCCATGTCCGGACGGCCACCACCGCCCTTGCCACCAAGCGCCTGGACGGCGGCCCGCACAAGATCAACCGCGGAATGATTGTCCTTCAGGTCATCAGTAACCCCTGCGGCCACAGCAACTTTGTCGCCCGTGTCGGCAATCAGAAGAACCGCACCGCTGCCCAAACGGGTCTTATGCTCGTCCATAAGCGGAGGGAGATCTTTGCCGGACACACCAGACAGAACCTGCGCAAAGAACTTTACACCATTGATCTCTTTCGCTTCAGGGCCGCTGCCCTGCCCCGCACCACCGGCCATGGCCAGTTCCCGACGAAGCGACGCAACCTCATTTTGTAGCGCCTTACGTTCATCCATCAGCCCCTGAACACGATCGATCAATTGTGGCGGCTGGACTTTCAGCTTGGTGGCAATATTGGCCACGCGCTTGGCCTGCTCGTGCAGGTGGTGGAACGCGGCTTCACCGGTCAGAGCTTCGATCCGGCGAATGCCAGCAGCCGATGCACCATCGGACAGGATCACAAACACACCGATGTCGCCGGTCTGTTTGACGTGTGTGCCACCGCAGAGTTCGATGGAATATGTGTCACCATGCAGGCCCTTGCCGGTGTTGGCCTGCCCCATGGAAACAACGCGCACCTCGTCGCCGTATTTCTCACCAAAGAGCGCCTGCGCGCCCAGATCACGCGCGTCATCCGGCGTCATGATCCGCGTCTCAACCGGCGTGTTCTGGCGGATATAAGCATTCACGTCCTGTGCAACGGCTAGCATTTCCTCAGCGGTCAGCGCCTTGTTGTGGCTGAAGTCAAACCGCAGACGGTCATCAGCGTTCAACGAGCCACGCTGTGCCACGTGATCGCCAAGCGCATCGCGCAGCGCTTCGTGCAATAGGTGCGTGGCAGAGTGGTTAGCGCGGATTGCCTTGCGGCGCGCGTGATCCACATCCAGAGCAACAGCGTCGCCTTTGGTCAATGTTCCATGGGACATCGTGATCTTGTGGGCAAACAATTTGCTGTCTGCAAACTTCTGGACGTCCGACACATTCCCGACATCGCCCCGGTTCTCCAGACGAGAGATAATGCCATGATCTGCAACCTGACCACCGCTTTCCGCGTAGAAAGGTGTCTGGTTCACAACAACCCAACCTTCAGCGCCCTGCTCCAGACTATCGACCAAGGCTCCTTCCTGAATCAGAGCCAGTACCTGACCTTCTGCGGTCTCGGTGTCATAGCCCAGAAATTCAGTGGATCCCGTGTCTTCCGCGATATCAAACCAAAGAGCCGCTTCCGCAGCATCACCGGATCCCACGTGAGCGGCGCGTGCCTTGGCTTTCTGTTCAGCCATCGCAGCGTCAAAACCATCGGTGTCCACCTCACGACCTTTTTCCCGTAGCGCGTCCTGCGTCAGATCGAGTGGGAAACCATATGTGTCATAAAGCTTGAACGCAGAAGCACCTGGCAAAGGTGCGCCCTCGTCAAGACTGTCGAGTTCCTCATCGAGAAGTTTCAAGCCACGATCGAGAGTCTGTTTGAATTTGACCTCTTCCTGCTTGAGCGTCTCCTCAATAAGAGACTGCGCTTGTCCCAGTTCCGGATAGGCCTGACCCATTTGTTGAACCAGCGAAGGAACCAGTTGGTGCATCACGGGGTCCTTCGCTCCCAGAAGGTGAGCATGTCGCATCGCGCGGCGCATGATACGGCGAAGTACATATCCACGACCGTCATTGGATGGCATGACGCCGTCCGCCATCAGGAACGAAGTAGACCGCAGGTGATCTGCAATTACGCGGTGGTGCACGTTCTGATCACCATACGGGTCGGTGGATGTAACGTTGGCTGACGCTTCGATCAAAGCTTTGAACAGATCGGTGTCATAGTTGTCGTGTGACCCCTGAAGCAGCGCACCAATCCGCTCAAGCCCCATACCGGTGTCGATCGACTGCATATCCAGAGCCTTCATCGACCCGTCTTCGAACTGTTCGTTTTGCATGAAAACGACGTTCCAGATTTCGATGAAGCGATCGCCGTCTTCTTCGGGAGAACCAGGAGGGCCACCCCAGATGTGGTCACCGTGGTCGTAGAAAATCTCTGTGCAAGGCCCACAAGGACCGGTGGGACCCATCTGCCAGAAATTGTCATGGGTCGCGATGCGAATAATCCTGTCTTCCGGAACGCCGACTTTCTTCCAGATTTCAAAGGCTTCGTCGTCGGTATGGTAAACCGTCGTATACAACTTGTCCTTTGGAATATCGAATTCCTTGGTGATCAGCTCCCACGCAAACGGGATCGCATCATCCTTGAAATAATCCCCAAAGGAAAAGTTGCCGAGCATCTCGAAAAAAGTGTGGTGGCGCGCGGTGTAGCCGACATTGTCGAGATCGTTGTGCTTGCCGCCTGCGCGCACACACTTCTGCGCCGAGGTCGCGCGTTGATAGTCGCGTGTCTCAACACCGGTGAAGAGGTTCTTGAACTGCACCATACCAGAGTTAACGAACATCAACGTCGGGTCGTTGCGTGGCACGAGCGGACTGGAGTCCACAATCTCGTGCCCCTGTTTGGAGAAGTAGTTCAAAAAGGTCGAACGTATGTCGTTCAGGCTGGCCATGAGCAGATCTCTTGCGCTTTGTTTTGCGTGTCGGATCGGGTTTATAACCACAGCGCGGGGCTGTCCACATGGCATTGGAAAAACGCGCAGTTTGCACAGCATGTGCGCTACACAGGAACCTTGCGCAGCACGTCACCAGTTCGGATGACGCCATCCTGTTCAATGGAACACAAAAGACCCCGAAACCTGTATTCTTTGTGTTCGGGATAGCGCACCCAGTCAAAAACGTCTTTTCCGTATCGCGCTTTCCATTTCACACAGGCATCGTTGAACACTTCCGACACTCGGATCACAGCCGAGCCGACGGACAAAAGTTGTCCTTCAGGCATGTTTGCCTCCGACGTGTCGATGTCCGCCGCGAATGTATCGCCAGGATGCAGCGCATCTCCTTCCGGTCGCCAAACCAGATCAAGCAACCGTTTGGGTATGATGCAAACTTGGATTCCGGGATGTGGATCGCCGTTGTCCAACCGGATCCACGGCTGAGTCAGCCAACGCTCGCCCGGAATACCCTTTGCCTTGGTGAGTGTGATTTCATCGACAAACTTGCGCGTGTTTCGTTTGGGGCGAAGGCATAAATGCGAGATGGCCGCCCCGTCTTTGGGAGCGGCCAGTATATGAGACAGGGCCTCACTCAGGTCTTCAAGCGTTGGCGTCAATCTTCGACTAGGTCCTCGTCGCCCGGTGGCATGTCGAAATCCAGACCATGCGCGGCGCGGATTTTGTCTTCGATCTCATAAGCGATGCGGTTGTTTTCCTTCAGGAAGGTTTTCGCGTTTTCACGCCCCTGCCCGATCCGCTCATCACCATAGCTGAACCAGCTACCGGATTTCTCGACCACGCCGGCTTTCACTCCCAGATCAAGCAATTCGCCCATCTTGGAAATGCCTTCGCCGTACATGATGTCGAATTCAACCTGCTTGAACGGTGGCGCCACCTTATTCTTGACCACTTTGACACGGGTCGCGTTGCCAACCACCTCATCGCGGTCCTTCAGTGAGCCGATACGCCGGATGTCCAAACGCACGGAACTATAGAACTTAAGCGCATTACCGCCGGTTGTGGTTTCCGGCGAACCGAACATCACACCGATCTTCATCCGGATCTGGTTGATGAAAATAACCATGCAGTTGGAACGCGCGATCGACCCCGTCAGTTTCCGCATCGCCTGGCTCATCAGACGGGCCTGAACACCCACGTTACTATCGCCCATGTCGCCTTCAAGCTCGGACTTAGGTGTCAGCGCAGCAACCGAGTCGACCACAACCATGTTCACGGCACCGGAACGCACAAGCGTGTCGGTGATTTCCAGCGCCTGCTCACCTGTATCCGGCTGCGAAATCAGCAATTCGTCCAGATTCACGCCGAGCTTTTTCGCATACTGCGGATCCAAAGCGTGTTCCGCATCAACAAACGCGCAAACACCACCCTTCTTCTGTTCTTCCGCAATACAATGCAGGGTGAGAGTGGTTTTACCCGAACTTTCCGGTCCGTAAATCTCAACGATACGACCCTTCGGCAACCCACCTATTCCGAGGGCGATATCGAGACCCAAAGACCCCGTCGAGGTGGATTCGATCTCTTGCGCCGGATTATCGGCGCCGAGTTTCATGATCGAGCCCTTCCCGAACTGACGTTCGATCTGTGCCAGAGCGCTGTCCAGCGCCTTTTGTTTGTCGGGGGAATTCTTCTTGCTGCTCATTGTCAAAAGATCTGCCGTTGCCATTGTGCTTGGCTCCTTATTCCATACCCGCGGACGGGCGGCAATCATTGCCTGCGTTCACCTCTTGTTCTCAATTCTTATGAGATCAAAAGGAGAACAAATCAACAAAAAAACGATGACCCAAGCTTTTTACATCAATGGTTAACGAGTGGTTTACAAAGCAGACACAAATAGGAGAAAACCATATAACCCTTTGTCTGAGGCGCAGTAGATGCTTGTTTTCTGGAATAAAAAGTTGGTTTTCCTCTCGGTTCCGAAAACCGGAACAACAGCCATAGAAGAGGCTTTGGCCCCGAGTGCGGACATGGTGATTTCCCATCCACCCGAACTCAAACACGCGCCTCTGTACCGCTACAACAGATTCTTTCGGCCAATGTTTGAGCGCGCCTGTAAGACGGACGACATGGAAACGATGGCGGTGATGCGAGAACCAATCAGCTGGCTTGCAAGCTGGTACAGATACCGGCGCCGGGAAGACCTTCGTGGTTTGCCAAACTCAACCGAGAATGTGTCCTTCGAAGAGTTCGTACAAGAGTACATGAAGGGTGATCGTAAAGCGTCCTTTGCCAATGTCGGCAGTCAGGCCAAGTTTCTTGAGCCGCGCAAGAACGGGGTCAAGGTTGACCATTTGTTCAGGTACGAAGATCAGGAGGCGCTGATCGGTTTCCTGGAACAGCGGCTCGAAATGAAAATCAATTTGCCACGCCGCAACAGTTCTCCGGACATGCCTCTGTCGCTTTCGCCAGACACGCGCACAAAACTTCAGCGCAAATGCGCTGAAGAATTCGAGCTTTACGAAAGCCTGGGTTAACCCGTCTTGATCTTGGACTGCACAGCCTCGGTAAGGTCGCCAAGGCTGAACGGTTTGGGCAGGAAGCTGGAGTTGGTGATCCGCGCCTGATCATCGCTAAAGCTGTCTTCAGCATAGCCGGAAACGAAGATCACAGGCACGTCGGGATAGACTTCACGCGCCTGACGCACCCATGTCGGACCGTCGACACCAGGCATGATCACGTCTGTTACGAAAACATCCACATTGGGTCGTTCCGTTTCCAAAAGTTCGATGGCTTCCTCGCCCGACCCAGCTTCCAGCACAGTAAAGCCGCGCATTTTCAAAGCCCGTGTCGCAAAGGACCGCACCGGCGCCTCGTCCTCGACCAACATCACAACACCGCTGTGGCTAACCGATGCCTCTTTGGCTTTCGCGGGTGCCTGCTCGACCGGAGCAGCATCCTCATCGCCCAAATAGGCTGGGAACATCAGAGAGAACCGTGTGCCCACGCCTACTTCGCTATCAACAAAGATATAGCCGCCGGTTTGCTTCACGATGCCATAAGCCGTCGACAGGCCCAGCCCTGTACCTTCACCCGTCTTTTTGGTTGTGAAGAACGGCTCAAACACCTTCTGAAGCTTGTCCGGAGCAATACCTGTACCTTCATCAGTGACACTGATCGACACGTATTTCCCAACCGGAACCACTACGCGGTCGCGCTCAAGCGGCTCGACAAGGTCGAGCCCTTCAGTAACCACACGGATTTCGCCGCCGTTTGGCATTGCATCGCGTGCGTTGACCACAAGGTTCATCAGCACTTGTTCAAGCTGTCGCTTATCCGCGCGGATAGCGGGAAGAACCGGGTCGTTGCTCAGGCTGAGCGTAACCTTTTCGCCGACAAGTCGGTTCAGGAGATGAGTCAAATCCGCTAGCGAGTTGCGAAGGTCAACGATCTCCGGCCGCAGGTTTTGCTTCCGCGAGAAGGCCAGAAGTTGACCGACGAGAGCAGCAGCGCGATTGGCGTTCTGATTGATCTGGATCAGGTCTGCAAAATCCGGATCACCTTGATCATGGCGCAGCAACAACAAGTCGCAATGCCCTGAAATCGCAGTCAAAAGGTTGTTGAAGTCATGCGCCACGCCCCCTGCAAGCTGACCAATTGCCTGCATCTTTTGGCTTTGCACAAACTGTGCTTCAAGCGACTTCAATTCGGTTGCATCGCTGAGAACAGCGATCAGCGAACTCGTGTCGCCTTCGACAACACGGTTCAAACTGACCTGAACGAAGGCTTCTTTTTTGTCGCTTTTCAGGCGGAGAAACTCTGAATGGTGACCGCCGCGACCGGACGCCGCCTCGGCAAGCCAGTCAACGATGGAGCGTCCCAGCCCTTCCAGAAGATCGTCAAGAAGGGTTTCTTCAGTCAGCTGATCATCCAACAGCCCCCTGGCCGTGCGATTGGCCATCAGGACTTTGCCCTCTCGGTCAAGCTTGAGAAGCGCGACAGGTAGTTCGTCAAACAGAACCGCCCCTTCACGCACGACCGGAACTTCCGTCGGCAACAGGTAAATTTCCCGACGCCCCGCCGTGGCTTCGAATTCGGCAACAAGGCACTGTTGCTCGCCACCAGCTGTCATAACCATAGTCGCCTCGTTTGGAGAACCTGATCGGTCTCCGAACACATCGGCCAGCGTTTTCTTTCGTTCCCCCAAAAGCGTCCGCGCCGCAGGGTTCATGAAAAGAATCGTTCCGGAGCGGCCAACCGTCAGCATCGGCAGTCTCGGCGCTCCGGACTGCGGAGCCTCGGCTGTCTGATGTTGTATCTCAAACGCCCAGTGAACCGATCCGCTCGGCATGCGAGACACGGTGACAACAAGCGACCCATCGCGCTGCGGAACCGTTTCCTGACCATGCCCAACCTCTGCAGCAACGTCCAAAAGTCGCGTAACAAGGCCTTCGCCGTCTACGGCGCGACGTTTTGCAAAATCTGCGACAAACTCATCAGATGCCTTCGAATGCGCCTGCGCCGCGGCATTAACAAAAAGAATGGTGCCGGAACTATCCGTCAGAATTTGTTCGGTTTTTTCCCTATCCGACAGGGCCTTGACCAAATCGATCTCCACCGCTGAGCCGTCGGCGATGCGCGCTGTTCGAAACCGTAAAACCAACAGCGACAAAAGGATGACCACAGCGGTCCCGATCAAAATCATTTGCAACATGGCGTCGTCCAAAATCAAGGATGCCCCCAGAAGTGCCATAGCGGCTCCTCCGAATGGAACCGCCCGCTGACGAAATTCACTCGCCACAGGAGTTTTTGGGCTTGCTGCCCCAACAGATATGTTCACGTCTGCACCTAGAATACCAATTGTTATGGTTAATATGCGTCAGACATTGTTAAACGCACCTTAACACACAAGAGGATCGTGCTCGTTTTGGGGAACTTAGGCTGACTTGCGCCGAAGTTTGGCAACAAAAAACCCATCGCCGCCTTCGCGCATCAGAAATTGACGGTTTTCGACGATGCTCCACTCAGGAAAACGCGTGACAAATGTCGAAAGCCGTTCGAGGTTTTCAGAAGTCAAAACCGAGCATGTAGCATAGACGAGCGTGCCTTTATGCGTGACCAACTGGGCGGCTTTGTTCAAGATCTCATCCTGGAGCGCATTCAGGTTGATCAAATCCTGTTCCTTGAACCGCCACTTGGCATCCGGAGTTCGCCTCCACGTACCGCTGCCGGAACATGGGACATCACAAAACACCAGATCATAAGGCGCCTGGGCCTCGGCGTCTGCCAGCGTTGAAATCTTCACCCCCGCGCGTTTTGCTCTGGCGGGTAAATCACGCAGACGTGCCACATGGGCGTCATGAGCAAAAAACCGGCCGTCACAACGCGCTGCCATTGCCAAAATCTTGCCGCCACCTCCAGCACAATAGTCCATTATTTTCAGACCATTAGATAACTCTAATGACGCGATCGCGGCCTGACTTGACGCGTCTTGCAGTTCCACAAGGCCGTCCCTGTAAGCGACGCTTTGCGAAACACGCCGCGCACCTTCCGTTACCTTCAAAGCTGTATCGGCGAGGTCCATCGGTTCGGTTTGAATATCGTCACGACGAAGGACATCTTGAGCACCGGCCAGCGTGCATTTTTTGAGATTCACCCGCAAGCAGACCGGCGCCCGTGCGCGCAGCGCCAAAACGGTCTCCTCAAAATCTCTGCCAAGACTTTCACGCAGGTGTGGCACCAACCAATCCGGAAGGTCGACCGGCAACTCAGCTGGTTCCGGATGAGCTTTCTCTGAATCGGTCAGTAACGCTGGCGCATAGCCCTCGCCAGAAAACAGTGTTTCCGGTTCGGCATCGGCAAGCCTCAAGACGCCAAGCATTACTCCGCGCCCGTCTGCCGCACCGCCAACAGCCGCCGCCGATCTGCGTTGGCGCAAGCCGTCAAAAACATGGTCGCGTACAGCCGCACGGTCTTTTGAACCGGCAAACCGGCTGCGACGTGCCCAGCCGGTAAGAGCTTTCTCAGCGGGCGCGCCAGCAAAAATCTCATCGAGTATCTCGATCGCTGCGCCGACACGCGCCGCCGGTGTCATCAGCCGACCCGATAGTTTGGCGCTTCTCGGGTGATCTGCACGTCATGCACGTGGCTTTCTTTCAGCCCCGCACCTGTGATTTTCACGAATTTGCAGTTCTTGCGCATCTCTTGGACCGTTGCATTGCCGGTATAGCCCATTGCTGCTCTGAGTCCGCCAACCAGCTGGTGAATGACCGTTCCAGCCGGACCTTTGTAGGGCACCTGCCCTTCGATCCCTTCTGGCACCAACTTGTCGCTTGCCGCATCTTTCTGGAAATACCGGTCAGCGGAACCTCGCGCCATAGCGCCCAAGGACCCCATACCGCGGTACGATTTGAAAGAACGGCCTTGATAAAGGATCACTTCGCCCGGGCTTTCGTCCGTGCCGGCGATCATCGAACCCACCATCGCGCAGGAAGCACCGGCAGCGATCGCCTTGGCGAAGTCGCCGGAGAACTTGATGCCGCCGTCCGCGATCACAGGCACTTCGCCCGCCGCCGTCGCACAGTCATCAATCGCGGTCAACTGCGGAACACCTACGCCAGCAACCATGCGGGTCGTACAAATCGAGCCTGGACCAATACCAACCTTGACCGCGTCTGCTCCCGCATCGATCAGCGCTTTCGTCGCGTCGCCGGTGGCCACGTTGCCCGCAATCACCTGTACAGAATTGGAAAGCGCCTTTACGCGCTTCACGGCGTCCAGAACGCCTTCCGAGTGGCCGTGAGCCGTGTCTACAACGACAATGTCCACACCCGCGTCGATCAGCATTTCGGAGCGTTCAAATCCGCTGTCCCCAACCGAAGACGCAGCCGCAACGCGCAGGCGGCCAAGTTCGTCCTTACATGCAGTTGGGTTCAATACGGCCTGTTCGGTGTCTTTGAGTGTCAAAAGACCCGTTAGCTTGCCTTGCCCGTCATGCACCAGCAGCTTTTCAATCCGCCGCGCACGCATCAGGCTTTTTGCCTCTTCAAGATCCGCAGGTTCCGCCAGCATCGCGAGGTCGTTGCTGGTCATCATTGCGTGAACGGGTGTGTCATCCGACTGCGCAAAACGCATGTCGCGGTTGGTCACAATTCCAACGACCCGCCCCATTTCGTCGACAACAGGGAACCCCGTAAAGCGGTAGCGTTCAATCAAGGCTTTTGCATCCGCCAGCGTCTGGTTCGGGGTCAACGTGACTGGATTGTAGACGATGCCGCTCTCGAAACGTTTCACACGTCGCACTTCTCGAGACTGAGTTTCCGCATCAAGGTTCTTGTGGATCACGCCCATTCCGCCGGCCTGAGCCATTGCAATCGCCATCCGGCTTTCTGTCACAGTGTCCATTGCCGAACTCAAAAGCGGAATATTGAGATCAATGGCTTTCGTTACGCGCGTGCGTGTGTCCGCAGTCGTCGGAAGGACCGAAGACGCAGCAGGAACAAGCAGAACATCATCGAAAGTTAGCGCCTCACGAATCTCCATCGCAAATCTCCTTGGGGGAACCTCGTTTGGCACGTCCCTATCGCATGGCTAAGCCCTGTGGAAAACCCCTAATCGGGCATTAACGAAGCTTGTTTCGTAACCTGCGCGTGAATTTGTGCCTGAGCCTTTGAATCGCCTTCCAAGTCCGATCATGCCGCCCTTTGGCGAATACATGCCGCTCCTTGCCTTTCGTCGGCTTTAGCGGCAGGTATTCTGCGAACAAGCGAACAGACTTGAGGCCGCATCATGAGCAGCGATCCATTGGTGATTTTTACCCCATCCGGAAAGCGTGGAAACTTCCCAAAAGGTACGCCTATTCTCACTGCCGCCCGGCAGCTTGGCGTCGACCTCGATAGCGTCTGTGGTGGCCGTGGTATATGTTCCAAATGTCAGATCACTCCATCTTATGGAGAGTTCCCGAAACACGGCGTGACAGTCGCCGACGATGCGCTTTCGGAATGGAACGCCGTCGAACAACGGTACGATGACAAACGCGGTTTGCCCAAAGGTCGCCGCTTGGGCTGTCAGGCAACTGTTCAGGACGACATCGTGATCGATGTTCCACCGGAGTCGCAAGTTCACAAACAGGTTGTTCGCAAGCGCGCCGAGGTTCGTGACATTACACTTAACCCAACGGTCAAGCTCTCTTATGTCGAAGTCGAAGAACCGGATATGCATAAGCCGTCAGGTGATCTTGAACGGCTGATGACAGCGCTGAAAGCTTCCACGGGGCATGACCACATCGAAGTCGACACACACTTGCTGCGCCCGCTGCAACCGATTTTGCGAAAAGGCAAATGGACGGTCACTGCCGCAGTTCATCAGGGTCGAGCGGATACAACACCTCGTGTGATCGCCCTTTGGCCAGGCTTTTTTGACAAGCCCCTGTTTGGTCTGGCCGTCGATCTGGGCTCGACCACCATCGCTGGCCACCTGTGCAACTTGGAGACCGGCGAGGTCGTTGCGTCATCCGGCCTGATGAACCCGCAGATCCGCTTCGGCGAAGACCTCATGAGCCGCGTCAGCTATGCGATGATGAACAAAGGCGGCGATATCGAGATGACCAATGCCGTTCGCGATGGCCTCAACCAGCTTGTCACCGATATCGCGACCGACGCCGCCATCGAAAAAGACCAAATTCTGGACTCGGTGTTCGTTATGAACCCGGTCATGCACCACCTTTTCCTCGGCATCGACCCATTCGAACTCGGGCAAGCTCCCTTTGCGCTGGCAACCTCTGATGCACTAGAACTCACGGCATCTGAAATCGGTTTGGAAATTGCGGATGGCACCCGGGCCTATCTTTTGCCCTGCATCGCGGGTCATGTGGGCGCGGATGCCGCCGGCGTCGCGCTTTCGGAAGCTCCTAACAAATCGGATGACCTTGCGCTGATTGTTGACGTTGGCACCAACGCCGAAATCCTTTTGGGTGACAAAGACGGGGTCATGGCTTGTTCCTCACCGACCGGCCCTGCTTTCGAAGGCGCCCAGATCAGTTCAGGTCAACGTGCGGCCCCCGGCGCAATAGAACGGGTGGAAATCGACCCGGTCACAAAAGAGCCTCGCTTCCGCGTCATCGGGTCCGAACTCTGGTCAAATGAGGACGGCTTCGCAGAAGCCATTGCAACCACCGGTGTGACCGGCATTTGCGGCTCCGGGATCATCGAGGTGATCGCGGAAATGCGCATCGCTGGACTGGTAGACGCGTCCGGTTTGATCGGGTCAGCTGAACAAACCGGCACCAGCCGGTGCTTTCTGGACGGCCGCACAAACTCCTATCGACTTTGGGATGGAGACGAGGACCAGAAGCCGATCACTGTGACCAACGCAGACATCCGAGCCATCCAGATGGCGAAGGCGGCGCTTTACTCCGGCGCACGCTTGCTGATGGACAAGCGTGGCGTTGACAAGGTCGACCGCGTTGTTTTGGCAGGTGCTTTCGGTGCCCACATTTCTGCGAAGCACGCCATGGTGCTTGGCATGATCCCCGACTGCCCCTTGGACAAAGTCACCTCTGCGGGTAATGCCGCTGGAACCGGAGCACGGATCGCGCTTTTGAACCGTGATGCCCGCGGAGACATCGAAACACTTGTCCGCCAGATCGAAAAAATCGAGACCGCTGTCGAGCCGCGGTTCCAAGAGCATTTCGTGAATGCATCGGCATTGCCGAACTCAGCCGATCCCTTCCCAATCCTCCGTGAGGTAGTGAGCTTGCCCGATGTCAGCTTCAATACAGGCGGCGGTGATGCCGCATCAGGAGGGGGTAGACGCCGGCGCCGGCGCGGCTGACTGGACCCCATACCCAATTGATCAAACAGGGCGATCCGCTTAGGGTCGCCCTATATTTTTTGCCTGCCCTTTTTTAGAAAGCCATTTTCATGTCCCGCAAACTCATCATCTGTTTTGACGGCACCGGCAACGAAGTAGAAAGAAACGAAAGCAATATTCTGCGCCTCTACAAGTGCCTGAAGCACGACGACACCCAGCTGGTATACTATGAACCCGGCGTTGGAACACTCTCGACACGCCCGTTTGCCCGCACGCCCTTTGCCAAGTTGCGCCTTGGCTTGGGATTGGCTGCCGGTCTGGGCCTGCACGAAAACGTCATGCACGCTTACAAATTCCTCTGTGACAATTACGAGGAAGGCGACAGGCTGTACTTTTTTGGATATTCCCGTGGAGCTTACACCGCCCGTGTGCTTGCCGGCTTCATCAATGATTTTGGCCTGGTGGCCCCACACGAAATGCATTTGATCGGACCAGTGTTCAAAACTTGGCGCAAAATCCCGAAGGACGCCGACCGCGAAGCCTACGCTCCGTTGCGCATCTCGGAACAGTTTTTCCACATCAGGCGCCCGTCGATCCGGCTTTTGGGCCTATGGGACACAGTCAGCTCGATGATCCGCATCCGGCTCAAGTGGGGAACGTTTCTCGAGTTTGGGTCTAACTCGAGCGTAAACGAAAACCCGTCCGTAAAAGCTGTCCGGCATGCCTTGTCGATCGACGAAACCCGACGCTTCTTTCGCCATCAGTTCTGGACCGAAGGCCAAGACTACCACGGAACCCGCTTCAAATCGAAACCGAACCCTCCCAAGCAGGACGTGAAACAGGTCTGGTTCCCAGGCACGCACACGGACGTCGCGGGATCTGTCCCGGAAACCGAAGCCGGACTGTCCAAAGTCACAATGGTCTGGATGCGTAACGAACTTGATCAACTCGGCGTGGACAAACTTGAGTTCCGCGAACAGTTCTATAACCGCTACGTGCTTGGTGTCGAAGACAAGGTTACGCAACGCATGGGACTGAAAATTTCAAAGCCGGACCCGCTGGCACCGCTGCACAGCCAGATGAAGTTGCGCAAATTCTGGCCTGTTTTGGAGATTGTTCCACGCCTCGTATCGCGAAGCCGATGGCCAGATCAAAAGGGTTGGTTTGGTTACTATTTCCCACTCGCACAAGAGCGGTACATTCCAAAGGGCAGCCACATTGATGCCTCCGCTTTCGAGCGGCGCAAGAATATTCCAGACTACGCGCCCGAAAACCTGCATGCCTTCTCCGAAGAAGACGCGCCGTCATAAATCACCTCCCCTTGGGTCAAGATTGTTCGGCGCCATCGCTCTCGTTAGGTTAGTGAAAATTCATTAGCCTTCGGAGCCCATATGTCGATCACGCAATACGAAGTCGTTGGCAAAACCGCTGTCCTGACGCTGTGCAATGGCGAAAATCGCCAAAACCCGGCTTTTGCAGCCGCCATGCTGGATGCAATTCAAAAGGTCGAAGAAGACAAAACCGTGCGGTCGTTTGTCATCACATCAAATGACGAAAAAAACTGGTCTCAGGGCATCGATCTGAACTGGATGATGGGAGCGCAGCAATCAGGAAAGTCTGACGAAATCCAAGCGTTCCTGCGAGACATGAATACGGTTTTCGGGAAGTTGCTGACCTTACCCGTTCCGGTAGTTGCTTCGATCACCGGCCATGCCTTCGGAAACGGTGCAATGCTGGCAAGTTGCTGCGACTTCCGTTTCATGCGCGCGGACAGAGGCTATTTTTGCTATCCCGAAGTAGACGTAAACATCCCGTTCCTGCCGTCAATGGTTGCATATATCCGCAAGGCCGTACCGGAACACCGGTTCAACGAAATGGCCCTTACCGGACGCCGTCTAACCGCAGACGAGGCTGCAGCTGACAATATCCTCATGGCCGCCCTGCCCGACGCCGAAACCACCCGAAAAGCTGCGATGGACTACGCTGCCGCGTTCAACAAGGGACGCGGGATATTCGGCATGCAGAAACAGCGCATGCATGGTCACATCCTGGAAACAATGAGAAACGAAGACGAGCCGCTGATCGAAGCAATGGCTGTGACCGCATAAAACCGTGCAAACAAAAAGCGCGGCCATTGACGCGGCTGCGCGATATCTCTAGCTAATTTCCGCACGGTTGCGGGTATGGTGAAAAGGTATCACACGAGCTTCCCAAGCTCTTGTTACGGGTTCGATTCCCGTTACCCGCTCCAATTCCACACAAATAGTTACAAATTGATTCTCTCCGGCTCCAAAACCGAAGAGACACGTCTCGGATCAGGGATTGATCAACCGCATTTGTGGTTCACGGTCGAGACTTTCCGACACCGCCATCGCAGCGCGCAATGCAAATCCCACTGCAACCCCAGCGTGAAAATCATTCCGCTCACGACCGTCAACTTCAGCCATATCAACGTGGTTTTCGTCTTTGATTACAGCGACTTCTTTGCCATCCTCGCGATCCCCATGACGCGGATCAAACCCCAGCTTTTCCGACAAAACTTCCATAGAGCAGGTATAACACCGCCCTTTGTTTGCCGTTTCATAGAAGCCAATCTCTTTGTCGCACTCGATGCACCGCGCCATTGCGCCACCCCATGTTGCCTTAACCCCAGCGCCCCGCTTTCAATAATTTGCGAGGCAAAATTGATTTATGTGACCAATTCTTAACCGAAACTTAAAATAAGGCAAATTTTGGGCAGAATGGATAATTTCTCGGCGATTACAAAATTCAGTCCCGAATGTGCAGTATGCGTTCCAGAAGCCGAAAGGTAGATCCGCTGGTGCCGTCGGGAACCCCTTTTCCTTCGACAGCGGGTACCAACCCGCCAGCGAGTTCCTTGCCAAGCTCCACACCCCATTGATCGAAAGAGTTTATGCCGTAAATCACGCCCTCCACGAACACGCGATGCTCGTACAAGGACACGATCTGACCCAGAACATAAGGCGTCAGCCTCGGATACAGCAAAGTTGTCGAAGGCCGATTGCCCGAGAACACCCGATGCTTGGCCAACTGGTCAAGCTGACGGCCGGACATCCCCTTTGCCTCCAACTGTGCCCTCGCCTCTTCTTCCGAACGCCCGCGCAACAGAGCTTCGGATTGCGCAAGACAGTTCGCCACCAACGCGCGATGATGCTCCATCAACTCCGGTTCATGCCCCTCGGCACCTACCATGAATTCGCAGGGCACAACCTGCTGCCCCTGATGGATCAACTGATAGAATGCGTGTTGCCCGTTGGTCCCGGGCTCACCCCAAACAACAGGTCCTGCCACCCTATCAAGGGCGCTGCCGTCCAAAGCGACCGACTTGCCATTGGACTCCATTTCCAACTGCTGCAAGTAGGCAGGCAAACGCGCCAAACGCTGTTCATAGGGCAGGACAGCACGCGTTCCATGTCCGCAAACCTGTTGGTTCCAAATACCGACCAGCGCCAGCATTACCGGCATATTTTCAGAAAACTCGGCAGTCTTGAAATGGTTGTCCATCGCCTGAGCGCCGCGCAGGAACTTTTCAAAAGCGCCTGGACCGACCGCCAGCATTATAGAAAGTCCGATCGGCCCCCACATAGAGTATCGACCACCAACCCAATCGCCAAAACCGAACACGCGTTCAGCCGGAATACCGAACTCAGCGCATTTCTCGACCGCAGAGGAAATCGCCACAAACCGCTCTAGGGCGGACTCACCACCGGCCCACTTCAACGCCGACCGCGCATTCAGCATGGTTTCCTGCGTTGTGAATGTCTTGGACGCGACAATGAACAATGTGCTCGCCGGATCAAGACCGGCCAGCGTATCGGTCAAATCTGCACCGTCCACATTCGAGATAAAATGGCACTTTGGCCCATCGTGATAGGGTGCCAAGGCCATGACAGCCATCAAAGGTCCCAAATCCGACCCCCCGATCCCGATGTTCACAACGTCTGTTATGTGGCCAAAACTTCCGTCCCTGACGGATCGGGCGAACGCGGCCATCCGCTCGCGCGTGGCATTGACGTCAGGGAGAATATCTTGTCCGTCCACCAGAACCGGTTGACCATCTAGGGCGCGTAAAGCGGTGTGTAAGACAGACCGGCCCTCGGTTTCATTGATCGCCTGCCCTCCAAACATCGCAGAACGTTTGCCTGCCACGTCGGCGGCTTCCGCCAACGCAAGCAATGCGGCGCGCCCAATGTCATCAATCGAGGTCTTGGAGTAGTCGAAAAGCAGGCCATCGGCTTCTATGCAAAAGGAGTCGGCACGAAACGCATCTGCTTTGAACAAATCCGAAATCCGGCGCTTTTTTGCGCTTTCAGCCATCGCATCCAATTCTGCCCACATGGCTTTACCCCTTGCTCCAGTGAATCTGCGCGCCGTCCAGAACCGCCTTGATCGGTGCCTCCCGGGGAGACAAGCCTCGCGCCTGTACTAGCGCTTCTTTTTTGTCATCCCCCTTGATCAGGACGTGCTTGCGCATCGCACCATCCAGCACGCGTGCCGACAACGTGACACGCACATCCGGCAAACCGGCTTTTCGGACTGGTACCAGAACCGGCGCATCTGCCGCCAAGGCCGCTTCAAGCCCATCGCTGTCAGGAAACAGAGAAGCCGTATGCATATCCGCGCCCATGCCCAGCACCGCAATGTCGACTGGCATGGCTCCAATCAAGGCCGCTTCTATATCTGCCAGCACATCTTCGGGTTTCTCGGCTGGCGCGAAAAACGGGAAGAACCTTGCACCGACCGCGCGGTTGGTCACAAGGCGGGCTTTGACAAGGGCTGTGTTTGAACGTTCATGGTCTTCCGGAACCCAACGTTCATCGGTCAGCATGACGTCTACACGCTCCCAAGGCAGGTCGACGGCACTCAAAGCGTCGAAGACCGGACCCGGCGTGGTGCCACCGGGGACAGCCAAGGTTACGCGATCTTTGGTGTGCAGAGCTTCTGACAAATCTTCGGCCAGCACATTCGCCACATCCATCATCATGATGTCCGTATCGGGATACTCGATGATCTTCACTTGCTTAGTCCTTTCCAGTCGCGTCCGTCACGACGCATCATTAGCGTCGCGTCATCAGGACCGGCGCTATAGGCATCATATGGTTTTGGCACGTCGCCCCTGGCTTCCCAGCCCCGAATGATCGGGTCTGTCCAAGCCCAGGCTGCTTCCACTTCATCGTTGCGCATGAACAACGTCTGATTTCCGCGGATCACATCCATTATCAAACGTTCGTAGGCATCAGGCGCGTCTGCCGCCGGTCCAAGGGCCTCGGCAAAGCTCATATCAAGAGGCACATCCACAAGCCGCATGCCACCCGGACCCGGCTCCTTGATTGTAACGCCCAGCGTAATGCCTTCGTTGGGTTGCAACTGAATGGTCAATTCGTTGCGGTGACGCCCAGCTTCTGGCCCAAAAATGGAGTGTGGCGTGTCTTTGAAAACAACGGTGATCTCGCTGTCACGGTGACTAAGACGCTTGCCTGTTCGCAGGTAAAACGGCGTTCCAGCCCACCGCCAATTGTTCAGGTGGCACTTCAAAGCAATGAAGCTCTCTGTCTTGGATCGCTCATTCCCGACGTCTTCGCGATAGCTCAACGCGCCTTCTGAAGCGGTATATTGCCCGCGGACGATGTGATGAGGCTGTATCACATCGAGTGCACGAATGACTTTGAGTTTTTCATCACGAACCGCGTCCGGATCAAAGTGCGCCGGAGGCTCCATTGCAATCAGGCAAAGCAGCTGCATGAGGTGGTTCTGCACCATATCCCGCATCGCGCCAGCGCGCTCGTAGTACTCCCCTCGCCCTTCCACTCCCACGCTTTCCGCAACGGTGATCTGAATATGATCGATGTACTGCGCGTTCCACAAAGGCTCGAACAACATATTCCCGAAACGAACCGCCATCAGGTTCTGAACCGTTTCTTTGCCCAAATAATGATCGATCCGGTAGATTTGGCTTTCGTCGAAATACTGCGCCAATTGCGCGTTCAGCGCGCGCGCAGACTCAAGATCACGCCCGAAGGGTTTTTCGACAACCACACGGCTGTCCTCGTCGGTCAACCCAAACCGTTTCAGCCGTTCGGCAATATCTGAAAACAGCCCGGGTCCAACCGAGAAATAGAACGCGCGCACCGCATCTTCTGAGGCCGTTTGCCCAACCAGATCCGACAAAGACTGCCAGCCGCCTTCCCCGCGAGCATCAATAGACACGTAGTGGACCAGCGAACAGAAACCGGCCACTGTGTCCTCGTCCAATGCCAACTCTCCTGCAAACTCGCGCAGGGCTTCCCGCACAAAGCTCCTGTAGGCTTCGTTGCTCAAGTCACGGCGCGCAGCTCCGATCAATCTACAGGTTTCCGACATTTGTCCCGCACAGAAACGCTTGTACAACGCAGGCAGAATCTTGCGCCGAGCCAGATCGCCCGTGCCACCGATCACAACAAGATCAAAGGCTTGAACCGGAATCGTCCTCGATACCATCGTCTTCGTCTTCCCCGCAGGCCACCTTCCCAGCAGCTCTTCATAGATTTCGTTAGCGCTAACGAATTTCGTTAGTCAGCATGTACCACCGCGACCTTATCATCGCAAGCGCCCATCACAACTCTGTCACTGTTCGGCAAAGCTCTTTACCAGCAACCTCGATAAGGGATACCCCCGATGCACCAAAAAGAAGTGACAGGCATATGAAAGACAACGCAGATCCCGCCAAGTTCGCCGATCCACACGTGACGGCCAAAGGCGACACCCGCGCCACTGTAGCGCTCACAGATCCGCAAACCCTTTGGTTCAATACCGGCACGCTCTGCAACATCGAGTGCGAAAATTGCTATATCCTGTCGTCCCCGACAAATGATGCCTTGGTATATTTAACCGCGAACGAGGTCAGCGATTACCTTGATCAGCTGGAGGCACGCAAATGGGGCGTCCGGGAAATTGGGTTCACCGGTGGCGAACCTTTCATGAATCCGGAAATGGTCGAAATGACCCGTCGCGCGCTGGACCGTGGATATGAGGTCTTGATCCTCACCAACGCGATGCAACCGATGCAACGCAAACGCGTGAAAGCCGAATTGCTTGAGTTGAAGGAGGCTTACGCCGAAAAACTCACTTTCAGAATTTCAGTAGATCACTACGGACCGGAATTACACGACAAGGAACGCGGTCGGGGTAGCTTCGAGCGCACTCTCGAAGGCATGAGATGGCTGCGCGACAATGGCTTCAAAATGGCCGTCGCCGGACGCACTGTTTGGGGTGAATCGGATAAAAATTCCAGAGACGGTTACGCCGAACTTTTCGACATCGAAAACTTTAATATCGACGCTCTAAATCCTGGAGAAACAGTGCTTTTTCCAGAAATGGATGAAACGGTTGACGTGCCGGAAATCACAACGGAATGCTGGTCGATCCTTAACAAGTCGCCGTCCGAAGTGATGTGTTCAAGCTCCCGAATGGTCGTGCGGCACAAAGGCGCTGGAAAACCGTCGGTGATTGCCTGCACGCTGCTGCCGTACGACACACAATTCGATCTTGGACATACACTTGAAGAGGCTGAACGCGATGTCGCGCTCAACCATCCTCACTGTGCAAAATTTTGTGTGCTCGGCGGAGCAAGCTGTTCCGCTTAAAGGTTCACGACGTGTCCATCGCGGGCGTTGGCCTTGCCTGTTGCAAGCGCGCTGTAAACTTCCGCGACGGCTTCCAAGCCATTGTGTTCCTTCAGGTCGAGCCAGGAACTTGCGTCTGACGCCAGCCGTTTCCAACCGGCAGTGATTTGACGTTCGATTTCACCAGGCCCCCACTCAGCACGACGCTTTTCGATTTGGCTGGGCGCAAAAAAGAATTCAGGTTTTACGCCAGCCAGCTCCTGCTTGGGCCGGAATTGGTCCCAATGGCTTGTGCCAACCGCGCTGGAATGGCGCAGTTCGTTTGCCAAATGGGTATGAAGGCGTTGCTTCACGTCTGCATTTCCAGACATGTCCACATAAACAGACGACACTTTGGGCAGGTTTTCGATTGCGTCGTAGGTCACAACGCTGTCGGCTCCCGATTGCGCGGCGACATAGTCAGCATTGCCCGAAGACGTCAGCCCAATCACCTTGACCGGCGCGCCTTCCAACTCGGACAGAAATTTGCACAGACCAAGTCCGGTTTTGGATGAAGCACTTCCTACAATCACCTGTTCTGCATCAAAAAATTTGTTGTCCTGAAGCCAGTCACTCAGCAGATAGGACGTTGCCAGAAGAGGCTGCAACAACGACTGGCACCCCTCTTCGGCTGCGCCTTTTTCCGCTGTTCGGGTATAGCGGTTGTAGACGACCGGCAACTTTGCCCGGTGCTCGCTGGCGTCCAACACTGTCTTGCCACCCATGTCTTGTGGCGTCATCACCATCGTGTCCGCCATCGGCCAGAAACCATAGAGCCTTTCTCCGACTTCAAGAACATCAGATGTGGTTTCAACGACCTCGGCAAACCCCCAGACCGGCACTATGCCCTGTCCGTCAATGCCGGTCGGAAAGAAATGCCAATACCCGATCACGAACCCCGTTGCGGCATATGTCACGTTGTTCGCGGTCAATGCAAACCGACGAATTTTCAGGCGCGCCTGCCCGTTCGCCAGTGGCGCATCCGCCACCTCTTGCAGCTGCGTTTTTGTAATGTTTGCCTGATCGACCAAAATGCGTTGCACGGCACGCCTCCCTCTAAGTCCAAGTGAACACTAGGCTGCGGCTGTCATCGGACCCAAGGCGTGACCGTCACAGGCAACGCCACGTCACACTGTTAGTTCAACTCCGGAGAACGCCAGTATTTGGTCCCCTCTGCATTGGCATTCACCCGCCAGCCCCGCTTGTCCAAAAGAAAGAACGATCGCCCGTTCACAAACCGCACCGTTTCGTCATCTCGACTATCGCCAGACATGCTCCCCAAGCCGGCCGTTGCATCATAGCCATTGACGACAAAGCTGTCGAAATCCGCCCGCGTTTCAAACAGGATGACAAATTGTGTTTCAAATCCGCCGATACCAAGCGCGGCCCCAACGCCGCCAGTCCCCATATTCATGTACGTCCGATCCCCATTAGGCGCCACAGCAACACCGCGACCATAGCCGGCGGACACCGGAAACACAGTGACCCTCCGCGTGTCAAAAGCTGCAAAGCCAGCGCTTGCCTCATAAAGCACAGCGGCATCCGCATTTTCCGCAAGAAGCCGCGCAAGAATTTGATCGGACATCGCATCCAGTCGCGCTCGGGTCTGCTCTGGTGTTTCCTCGTTCGACAGCAACTCACCCGTCGATTCAAGACTGTCCCCAACAGCCTGCGCGCCTTTGTTGATAGCCCCACCTACGGCTTGTGCGCCCTCGCCAATAGCTTCACCGGTGTTCTGCACACCCTGCCCGATTGCTTCGCCGGTCTGTGCCGCGCCCCTCTTGATCTTTTGCCAGGCATTCTCCGCCTGGACCTGTTGCGCACCACCGGCCCCAAGCATCAAAACAAGCGCATAAAGAACAGCAGATCTCGACATGTTTTTCCCTTCTGCATGACGGCAAGTGACACCTGTACTCTTGCGCAGAAATTGCTGCGTGAACAGACGGGAATTTGACAGGCAGAGAAATGGCCGGAAATCAGCCGCCAAACTCCTGCAAATTCAGGCGATTACCGGCAAATCAGCGCCTCAATCCATTGTACGGCACCTCAGCCATTGCACCCTATATCGTGCCTCTGATATACCATTTGTAACAACATATTGAACGCCACAAAGAAGCGAGATCGGGACTTGAGCGACACGCCGGAAACCCCTGAAAACGAAGAAGAATCCACTCACGAGCGGATGATCCACGACGGGCCGACCGTCACCATCGAAGAAGAGATGCGCGCATCCTACCTCGATTACGCCATGAGCGTAATCGTCAGCCGCGCCATTCCTGACCTTCGTGACGGCCTCAAACCGGTACACCGTCGCATCCTCTATGCGATGCACGAAACCGGTAACAGCCACGACAAAGCGTACCGTAAATCAGCCCGTCCGGTGGGTGATGTCATGGGTAAGTACCACCCGCATGGCGACAGCGCGATTTATGACGCTTTGGTGCGGATGGCGCAGGACTTTTCCATGTCTTTGCCGCTTCTTGATGGTCAGGGAAACTTTGGATCCATGGATGGCGACAACCCTGCTGCCATGCGCTACACCGAAGTCCGGATGGACAAGCCTGCAGCCAGCCTGCTGGCGGACATCGACAAGGAAACCGTCGATTTTCAGGACAACTATGACGGCAAGGATCAGGAACCGACGGTTCTCCCTGCGCGGTTCCCCAACATGCTGGTCAACGGCGCTGGCGGTATCGCTGTGGGTATGGCAACCAATATCCCGCCTCACAATCTGGGCGAAGTTATCGACGCCACACTGGCCCTGATAGATGATCCGGACTTAACCAGCGAACAGCTCATCGATTATGTGCCTGGCCCGGATTTCCCGACTGGCGGTATCCTTTTGGGCCGCTCCGGTGCGCGCAAAGCCTACCTAGAAGGGCGTGGCAGCGTCATTATCCGCTCCAAAACGCGTGTCGAAGAAATCCGCCGCGACCGTTGGGCGATCGTGATCGACGAAATCCCATATCAGGTCAACAAAGCCTCCATGATAGAAAAGATCGCGGAGGCCGCGCGGGACAAGCGGATTGAGGGCATCGCCCATGTTCAGGATGAATCGGACCGGAATGGTGTCCGAGTCGTCGTCGAACTCAAGCGCGACGCGACCGCCGAAGTGGTCCTAAACCAACTCTTCCGGTTCACGCCGATGCAGACTTCATTCGGCTGTAACATGCTGGCGTTGAACGGCGGTCGTCCGGAACAACTGACGCTGCGCAAGTTCCTGACATCATTTATCGATTTCCGTGAAGAAGTTGTTGCACGCCGCACCGCTTACGACCTGCGAAAAGCCCGCGAGCGCAGCCACATCCTCTGCGGTTTGGCCGTGGCTGTTTCCAATGTGGACGAAGTCGTGGCGACCATCCGCAGCTCTGCAGACGCAGCCGAAGCACGCGAAAAACTGATGACGCGCCGCTGGCCAGCATCCGATATCGCCGCCTACATTCGTCTGATCGATGATCCGACGCATACAATGAACGACGACGGCACCTACAACCTGTCCGAAACTCAGGCACGCGCAATCCTCGAATTGCGTCTGCAACGCCTGACCCAGATTGGTGTTAAGGAAGTCACCGACGAACTTGAAGAACTGGCAGCCAAGATCAAGGAATATCTGGAGATTCTTGGTTCCCGCGAACGTATCATGGGGATCATTGGCGACGAACTGCGCGAGGTTCGCGAAAACTTTGCCGTGGATCGCCGTACAGAAATCGTCGATTGGTCCGGCGACATGGACGACGAAGACCTGATCGAGCGTGAGGACATGGTCGTCACCGTGACGTCTGGCGGCTACATCAAGCGGACACCGCTTGCTGACTTCCGCGCCCAGAAACGGGGTGGCAAGGGCCTGTCCGGTATGCAGACCAAAGAGGAGGATGTGGTCACCACACTCTTCGTGGCCAACACCCATACCCAGCTTCTGTTTTTCACCACAGACGGCATGGCCTACAAGCTCAAGACATGGCGCCTTCCACAAGGCGGCCGGACAGCCAAAGGCAAAGCCATCGTCAACATTCTTCCAATCCCGAACGGCGTATCTGTCGCGGCAATCATGCCGGTCGACCGTCCCGAGGAAGAGTGGAATGATCTACAGATCGTCTTCGCGACATCTGCGGGAACTGTGCGCCGTAACCGACTGTCAGACTTCACAAATGTGAAATCGAACGGCAAGATCGCAATGAAGTTCGAAGATGATCACGCTGAAACGAAGCTGATCAATGCACGCATTTGTACTGACGATGACGACGTGATGCTGGTGACCAACTCCGGTCGTGCCATCCGCTTCCCGACCACCGAAGTTCGCGTGTTCAACTCGCGTGCCTCCGTCGGTGTGCGGGGCATCAAGCTGAACGGCGACGACGAAGTTGTATCGATGTCGATCATCCGCCATTTCAAAGCCGAAAGCGATGAACGCGCAGCCTATCTCAAAATGCGCCGCGCCGTCGCCGGAGTGACCGATGGAGGTGAAGACGACGAAGACGTTCCGGCAGGAGAACTCAGCCAAGAACGCTATGCAGAAATGTCTGCCGCCGAAAACCTGATCCTGACCATCACCTCCGGTGGTGCCGGCAAGATCAGCTCGTCGCATGACTACCCGGTTCGCGGTCGAGGCGGTCTCGGCGTGGCCGCGATGGACAAGGCGATGCGCGGCGGTGCACTTGTGGCGTCTTTCCCGGTGGAAATGGGCGATCAAATCATGCTCGCAACCTCCAAAGGTCAATCGATCCGCGTTCCGGTCGATGGCATTTCCTTCCGCTCTCGCTCTGCCGGCGGTGTGCGCGTCTTCAACACCGGCAAAGGCGAAGAAGTTGTTTCCGTCGCCTGGATCGCCGAACAGAACGACGAAGACGACGGCGAAGCTACAGAAAGCTGACCACAAGAAACAGGGCACGGCTTCCACCAAGTGGCCGTGCTTTCTTTTGTCCAAAGCAGCTGCGCAAGTTACCACGTAACAAAAACAGTACCTTGATCCGGCGTTTGGCGCTTACTATGATATATTCAATTGTTGGATTGTGTGTGTAAAGTGCCAGAGTAGCGGCACGTGGCCTGCAAAGCTCCGATGCATCATTCTAGCTTCCAAGTCTAACGTTAAACGGTTGTTTTTTAACAGTTCTCTGCCTGATTCCTGGCTTATTTCAGACTTTCGCGAGAACATTTTAGTGGACTTTGCGCCAATGGACAGAATGGAAAAATTGAACTGGGATGATCTTCGCGTTCTATCAGCAGTTATAGAAAAACAAAGCCTTAACGGCGCAGCAAAACGCCTTCAAATCGATCCGGCAACAGTTTCAAGACGCATCAACCGGCTCTCAAAGTCTTTGGGTGTATCTGTTTACAGCAAGCGCGCGGATGGATGGCAGCCAAATCCTGAAATCGAAAAATTTCTAGATCTGGTCAACAAGTTTGAACACGATCTCGAAGTTGCGATAACTGAGATGCATTCAATACAGAATGCCCTGCCGCAGAAGATTGCGGTCGCGGCGCCGGCGGCTGTTTTGACCACTGTTCTCTTACCGAATTTCGAAAAGTTGAAAGAGCGCTCCCCCTCCATCAGGCTTTCATTACATCGTGCGGCAAAATTAAGCCATTTGGGCCAAAACGACCTGATTGTTACTGCACTTCAACCCGAACAGGGACGTCTGATGGTTCAGTCCATTGGCAAACTCACACTTGAGGCCTTCGCTCCACCGGACATGAAGCCTGAAAATGAGACTCAGTGGATTGGAGGCGACGGAGTCGAAGACCCTTTCTGTGTGGAGAACTTCGGCAAGGAGATTTTCGGCACAAAGCCCACGCACCGCGTCGATACATTTGCTGATGCCCTCCAACTGATGGTGTTGAACGGTTGCCCCAGCATCCTTCCAAGAGTTGTCGCCAGAAAGTTCAAAGACGACCTCGTACGTCTCGATTCCTCAAGAACAAAAGCTGTACCGCTCTATCTTTGCTATCACGAAAGCCGAAGGGACGACCGTTCCCTTCGCACAGTTATTGACTGGATACGTGAAACTTTCGTCCTCGAAGGCGCCCTCTGCAAAGCCAAATTCCCCGACCCAAAGTAAGGTAAACCTCACGCAACAGGCATTTTTGCAAGATCGCAAATGCACTCCTGAGTATTGTTGCAATCGCCTCAAGGTGGAAAAGTTTACCTAATAAAAAACTACGTAAACAAAATATTGAGGCACCGATGTATTATTCTCCCCAGGCTCAACGCCCGGTCATACGCGCCGTGTTAACGTTGTGCAGAGTCACAATTTCCGTACTCCTGATCGAGCAAGTCATATATTTCTCAAGCGGTATGAACCAGCAGTCCATCATCGGCTCTCTGGACAACATACTGGAATCCAGCTGGATCAAATATCTGGTTTGCGCCCAGGTGGTCTTCGCAGCTTTTATGCTCGCACTAGGAATGAGCAGTCGCCTGATCGTGCTCTGGGTGCTCTTACTCGTTGTGTCTTTGACGTCGTTCCACTTGCAGAACGGAGCCGTCCTTTCGGGCTTCATCGCCGCGCGGTTTATTGTGTTTCTCGCTGCGGCGGCGCCAATCCTCCTGTCAGGCGGAGGAAGTTTCAGCATCCGACCAACCGGTTGGCACATCAACCGCCATCCCCGCGTGGAGCCGTCTGACGGAGTCTCAACCTACTTCTAGCATTGCCGCAACCTGCCGGGCGCGTTCCATGCCTTCATGGACGCGCCCGTTTTTTTTTGTCTCAAAGCTTATAGATACCGCCGAACTTTTCTTCGAGATAATCCAACAGCGGCCCGCCGTTTGGCGCAGCACCGGTGGCATGCGCAATTGTCTCCGCCGGCGTACGCAACCCGCCAAATTGTTGAAGGTTTTCCCGCAGCCAGCCAGTCGCAGCCGTGGTGTTTCCTTCCGCCAATTGCGCATCCAGGTTTGGCACTGCCTTGCGCAGAGCTTGGTTCAGGCACCCTGCGTAAACATTGCCAAGGGAGTATGTCGGGAAATACCCGAACAAACCGACCGACCAATGTACATCCTGCAATACGCCGTTGGACGGCTTGTCGACCGCATAGCCGAAATCTGCGGCAAAACGATCGTTCCACGCCGCCTCAAGATCATCAACTGACAGGTCGCCCATCATCAAAGCGCGTTCCAGATCAAAGCGCAGCATGATGTGCAGATTATACTGCACCTCATCCGCCTCGGTGCGGATATAGCCGTCGTTCACCCGGTTCACCGTGCCATAGAAATCCTCAGCATTTTCAACGCCGAAATCCCCGAAAGTCGCCTTCATCTGCTCAAACAACCAGCCTGTGTAGGCGCGGCTGCGCCCCAACTGGTTTTCGTAGATCCGGCTCTGGCTTTCATGCACACCCATCGACACGCCGCGACCCAATGGTGTCAGCAGATAGTTGCGATCGATGCCCTGTTCATAGGCGGCGTGACCAACTTCATGAATGGTGGAATAAAAACAGTTGAACGGCTCATCAGACGTCCGCGTTGTGATCCGGACATCCAGACCGCTGCCTGAGCAGAACGGGTGCGTTACTTTGTCGATGCGCCCGTGATCGAAATCATACCCGAATGATGCAGCCAGTTTCGCGGTCAATTCCATTTGCTTGGCCGAAGGAAACGCGCCGGTCAACTGAGGCGGCGCCTTTGCGGCAAGCACCGCTTCACGGAGCGCGACAAGACGCGGACGCATCGCGTCAAACATTGCACCAAGTTCCGCGGCGGTCATATCCGGCTCGTAATCGTCAATCATGGCGTCATAGACATTGCCACCTGCCGCCAGCGCCTGACCTTCCAACTGCTTCAGTGAAACCACTTCTTTCAACGTTGGCAAAAACGCCGCCACATCCTCATCGGCCCGTGCCTGCGCCCAAATACCCTGCGCCCGACTCGTCACCTTGGCGATTTCCGCCGCCAGATCTGCTGGCACCTTGGACGTACGCTCAAAGGTTTTGCGAATGTGACGCACATGTGCCTTCTGCACTTCATCGAGCTGCGCTTCGTCAATCTCGGAAAGCCATGCACCCACCTGAGGATCTATCCGGCGCGCATGTAACACGCTTTCCATTGCCGCCATCTCCTCGGCGCGTTGGGGTGCTGCTCCGGCGGGCATGATCGCCTCCTGATCCCAACCCAAGCGACCGGCCACCTGACCGAGCGCCTGCGTCGTGTGCTCAAACGCCATCAACTGCTCAAATGCAGACATCTTGTTTTCCTTCTTTTTAGGCTGTGTCGCGAACCGATGTCGCAATTGGGTAATGGCTCAGGAAGCGCGCTCTCAGGATGAGGGCCCAAACAACAATTGCGACGCCCTGATGCACGATCGCAATATGAACTGGTGCAGCATAGAGCACTGTTGCGATACCCACGGCAATCTGCACTGCAATAGCGGCCACAGCCGCGTTGAACGCAAACCTCGTTGCGCCATGCGCAGACCCCTGCGCTTTGCGCCAGATCACAACCGCAAATATCACGAGCAGATAGCCCCAGATCCGGTGCACGAATTGCACCAAACCGGGGTTTTCAAAGAAATTCCGCCAAGCTGGCTCAAGCATCATGGGATCTGGCGGGATCACCTGCCCGCCCATCAACGGCCAATCCGTGTAACTGCGGCCGGCATCGATGCCGGCTACCAACGCGCCAAGCAGAATTTGCACAAAACTCATATGCAGAAGACCGGTCGACAAACCAAACAGCTTGGCCTCTTTGCCGCGCCTTGCCTGCATCAGGTCGCGCTCCGTTCGACCCAGCATGAGAATGTACCAGGCGATGAAACCGAGGATGATAAACGCCAGACCAAGGTGGGTGGCCAGCCTGTAACTCGCCACTGTCGTAACGCCTTCGCCAGAGGTAACGCCGCTGGCAACCATCCACCAGCCGACTGCGCCCTGCAGGCCACCAAGCGCACCGATCAGAACCAGCCGCCCCGTCCAGCCTGTCGGGATTTGCCGCGTCACAAGGAAGCCAAAGAAACCCAGTGCCCAGACAAGACCAACCACACGGCCGAGTTGACGGTGCCCCCATTCCCACCAATAGATGAACTTGAAGTCCGCCAGCGTCATCCACTGGTTTTCTATTTCCCACTGGTCGATCTGTTTGTATTTGTCGAACTCGGATTGCCAGTCCGCTTCGCTCATCGGAGGGATCGCTCCCGTCACGGGGCGCCATTCTGTGATCGACAATCCGCTGTCGGTCAGGCGTGTCAGCCCTCCGACAACGATCATCGCGACCACCAGCGCAAAAAGCACCATCAACCAAACGCGGATACCGCGCCGCGCGCCTTTTGCGCCACCATCGATCACACCGACCGCCTTTGGCGCCTCCTTCGGCGTTTCGTCCGACACATCTTCGAAAATGCTGCGTTTCTGGCTCATCGCTGCGCTCCTGATTTGGCTGCGAATTTATGGCTGTTACGGTCGGGCTTCAAGCGCGGATGAACGTCGGTTCAAGGTCATTTCGGCGCAGGAACCTATTGCGCTCGGAACACGTCATGGCGATCGATCGCCAGTTCACCAACTTCGGATCGGATATCAATTGAAAGTAGCTTGCCAATTCGGCTCCTTGGCGCGCAAACCCGAACAGTATTTTGCAATACCGGCGCACAAAGTCTTCATGCATTTGACGACGGCTATTCCCGCTCTTTCCAACGCACCATTTGCCGCATGACACCATGCAACATCTGCACATCCGCCCGCGTCAAACGCATGCGGCTCCACATATTGCGCAGATTGATTTTCATGCCCTCGGCTTTCTCTTCCGGATAGAAAAATCCTGCCTCTTCCAGCCGCTCTTCATAATGGCGTTCCAGCGCCTCCATCTCCGCATGGTTGGCCCATTCCGTTTTGGCCATATCCACACGTTCATGCACGATCTCTGCACTTTGTCGGCGCCACTCATAAGCGGTCAGCAACACACACTGCGCAAGGTTCAACGACGCATATTCGGGATTGACTGGTACGTTGATGATCGCATTGGCCCGCGCGATGTCCTCGTTCTCTAGTCCCGCCCGCTCTGGCCCAAAGAGAACCGCGACCTTCTCGCCTTTGGCAATCATCTCGGCGGCCTGCTTCATTGCGGTCTCCGGTGTCACCACCGGCTTCGTCAGTCCCCGCGCCCGCGCCGTTGTGGCAAAGACATAATGGCAATCCTCAAGGGCCGCTTCGGTGCTGTCGCAAAGAAACGCACCGTCCAGAACCCGTCCGGCACCTGATGCCATCGCCACAGCCCGTTCGTTTGGCCATCCGTCGCGCGGGGCAACGACCCGCATCTTGTCCAGACCGAAGTTCAGCATGGCCCGCGCCGCACCACCAATGTTTTCGCCCATCTGGGGCCGCACAAGAACAAAGGCGGGTTGGGGCTGATCGCTCGACATGGGGAACTCCTTGAAAATCCGCCCGCTGATACCCCTCCAAGCACCATGAAACAAGCCACACATGCGTCTTTTGGCTACAATTACGCGCAACGCGGGCATAGACTCTCCGAACCCAAGGGAGGACTGAAAATGGCCTATGATGAAGGGCACGCCATGTTGATGCGCGAAGAACTGCAGGAAATTGAAGGCATCACAGAGAAAAAGATGTTCGGCGGCCTCTGTTTCCTGCTGCATGGAAATATGGTGTGCGGAGTTCACAAAGGCGGCGGGATGGCGCGTGTCGGCAAGGATCGCGAAGCCGAGGCGCTTCAGATCGACGGCGTTGATCCACTGTCCTTCACGGGGCGCAAGATGGGCGGAATGGTCGACATCTCCGAAGACCTTCTGGCGGATGACGACAGGCGCGGGCATGTAATTGCGCTTGCTTTGACCAATGCACGCGGCCTGCCGCCAAAATAGCCATTCACACGTAGCCAATCCGGAATTTCCGCGTTATAGCGGCGCAACATTCACTACAGGTACTACAGGAGAGCCAAAATGGCCGACGCAGAGCTGCCCCAGATCTATCTGATTACGCCCCCGGACATCGAACTCTCCCGTTTCCCGGATCAGCTTGCAGCCGTGCTGGACAGCGCAGATGTAGCGTGCGTGCGCCTCTCTCTTGCCACCAAGGACGAGGACCGCATCTCCCGCGCGGCAGACGCCCTGCGAGAGGTCACCTACGCCCGCGATGTGGCGCTTGTGATCTCCGAGCATGTTCTCATGGCAGAACGTCTCGGTTTGGATGGAGTGCACTTGACGGACGCCTCCCGCTCTGTGCGCAAAGTGCGCAAAGATCTCGGAGATGACGCCATCGTAGGCGCCTTTTGCGGTGCCAGCAGTCATGACGGCATGACTGCCGGTGAAAATGGCGCTGACTACGTCAGCTTCGGTCCCGTGGGCGCGACCCCTTTGGGCGACGGCACATTGGCGGAAAAAGATCTCTTTCAATGGTGGTCCGAGATGATTGAGGTGCCTGTAGTGGCCGAGGGTGCGCTTGACTCGAATATCATCGCGCAACTCTCTCCCTTTACAGACTTTTTCGGAATTGGCGAGGAAATCTGGAAGACCGATGATCCGGTCGCCACACTGGCCGGTTTCCGCGCCGCTTTCACCGCCTGAGGTACTCCATGTCCCAGTCGCCAGACATTCTCTGCATCGGCTCGGTCCTCTGGGACATCATAGGACGCGCGCCAAGCCACATGCGTCAGGGCTCCGATGTTCCGGGGCGCATCACCCGGCTCCCCGGGGGCGTTGCCTGGAACATCGCCATGACGCTTGCGCGATTTGGTTTGCGACCGGCGACACTCACAGCAATCGGTCAGGACGCCGAGGGCGACGAACTCATGACCGCTTGCACCGAGATGGGCGCGATCATGGACTTCGTCTACCGGTCAGCCGATCTCCCCACAGACACCTATATGGCGGTCGAGGGCAAAAACGGCTTGATTGCAGCCATTGCAGACGCCCACAGCTTGGAAGCGGCCGGAGACAAAATTCTTGCACCGCTCGAAGACGGAACACTGGGGTCGGAAACCGCGCCGTATTCCGGCTTGATCGCGCTGGATGGCAACCTGACACAACGCCTTCTGGACCAGATCGCCCGCAGCCCATACTTCGAAGCAGCCGACCTGCGCGTCGCTCCTGCCTCACCGGGCAAAGCCGAACGGCTTATGCCGTTCCTGATGCACTCCCGTGCCGTTCTCTACGTCAATCTCGAGGAAGCCGGATACCTGTGCCAGCGGGAATTTGAAACGTCAAAAGACGCCGCACAGGGTTTGCTAGATCGCGGGGCGGCCCGCGCACTGGTTACCGACGGCGGCAACGATGCATCAGACGGCACCCAAGACGGCATCATCACACAACAACCGCCTTCCGTGCTTGTGACCCGCGTCACCGGAGCCGGCGACACTTTCATGGCCGCGCACATTGTGGCCGAATCCCAGAACGCCAGCCGCGAAGAGGCACTGTCTCGTGCCCTTACAGCTGCCGCCAAATACGTTTCCGGAGAACACGCCACATGATGACTCTCGTCCGCTCCCCCGAAGTGATCGAAGCCCAGAAAAACGGCACGCCGGTTGTCGCTTTGGAAAGCACGATCATCACCCACGGCATGCCGTATCCACAGAATCTGGAGGTCGCCCGTCAGGTCGAAGCAGACATTCGTGCTGCTGGTGCGACGCCGGCGACAATTGCGGTGATCCATGGCACTTTGCATGCTGGCTTGACCGATCAGCAACTCGAAGACCTCGCCCAGGCAAAGGACGTCGCAAAGGTGTCCCGAGCTGACATGCCAGTTATCATGGCAAAGGGCGGTATGGGCGCGACAACCGTGGCTGCCACGATGATTGCCGCACATCTCGCAAACATTGACGTTTTTGCGACCGGAGGCATTGGCGGCGTTCACAAAGGAGCCGAGCTGAGCTTTGACATTTCCGCCGATCTTCTGGAACTTGCCGCGACACCTGTGACGGTCGTTGCCGCGGGCGCCAAAGCGATCCTTGATATTCCAAAAACACTCGAGGTCCTCGAAACCCACGGGGTGCCAGTCATCGCATTCGGTCAGGACAGCTTCCCGGCTTTCTGGTCTGCAACCTCCGACCTCACAGCCCCCCTTCGCATGGACAGCGCCGCCGAGATGGCCCGCTCTGCCCTGATGCGTCAGGCCATGCGCCTTCCTGGTGGTCAACTCATCGCCAACCCGATCCCTGCGGACGCCGAAATTCCGGCCAGCGAGTTGGCACCTGTGATCGCTCAAGCCACACAGGAAGCCGAGGAGCAAGGGGTTACCGGCAAAGGCGTGACACCGTTCCTGCTTCAACGCATTTTCGAATTGACCGACGGAAAATCCCTGACGGCCAATATCGCTCTGGTGCGCAACAACGCGCGACTGGCGGCTGAAATTGCCACGGAAATGAGCAGCTTGCGCGCCAAAGCGTAATCCGCGCGCGTCACATCCGCCCGACCTAAGGTAAAGCCATTGCGTGGCCCTTCCAAAATGCCTAACTAAACGGCAACACCAGCGCAGGACAGGCAATGACGACTCCCTTTGACGAAGAAAAACATAAAGCCGGATTCTTTGGTCGCCTGCGCTCAAGCTTCCTGACCGGCATTGTGGTGATCCTGCCCATTGGCCTGACGATCTGGCTGATCTGGACCCTTGTTGGCTGGGTCGACGGCTTTGTGCTGCCCCTGATCCCCGACAACATCCAGCCCGAGAATTACATAGGCATCAACCTGCGCGGTGTTGGCCTGATCATTTTCCTGATTTTCACAGTTTTTGTCGGCTGGATTGCCAAAGGTCTCATTGGACGGTCCCTGATCAAATGGGGCGAAGGCGTCGTCGCACGGATGCCAGTGGTGCGATCGATCTATTCGGGCGCCAAGCAAATCGCCGAAACCGTCTTTGCACAGACTGAACGCAGCTTCGAAAAGGCCTGCCTGATCGAATATCCGCGCCGCGGCATCTGGGCCATCGGCTTCATCTCGACCAACGCCAAGGGCGAAGTCGCGGAAACGGCTGCGACCACAAGCGCTCTGATGAGTGTCTTTGTGCCCACCACGCCCAACCCGACCTCCGGGTTCCTGCTGTTTTTCCCGAAGGATGACATTATCGAACTCGATATGTCAGTCGAAGACGCCGCCAAGCTGGTGATCTCCGCAGGCCTGGTCTACCCAAACCCCAAAGACCCGACGATGCCGCCTGAAGATAACGACGGATAGACGCTTCTTTCTGGTCAAAAATACCCTGATACTGTCACACCATCACAGTGACAAAGCCGGCGCGCCCGTCGAGCGCTCTTCTGTGTTTTGTCAGCTGTACATCGCAGCAAGATCAACCGTACCGGTCACGTTTAGATCGTCCTTGTGCGCCACGAGAAAATCCTTGGCCGCGTTCTGCCCGGCTTCCTTGAGTTGTCCAAGAACCGACGGCACCGGCCAGGATTTTGTTGCCACAGACAATCGCGTCATAAACGCGTCGTCGGCGATCATATGGACCTTCACCTCGCGCTTTTCTTCCCGCTTGAGTGCTCCCTGAGCGATCAGGCGCTGAACAAAAGCCACAGCCCGCAATTCGCTCAGCAGCGCAGCATTGAAACTGATCTCGTTGATCCGGTTGGTGATCTGTTGCGGTGTCTTCGGGATATCTTCCCGCCGCAGCGGGTTGATGTTCACAATGACAACGTCATCCGGCAGTTTTCGGTCAAAGAGCGGCCAAAGCGACGGATTGCCGGTATAGCCACCGTCCCAATACGCCTCCCGCTCACCGGTTTTCGGGTCGTCAATCTCCACGGCCTGAAAGAGCGTTGGCAAACAGGCTGATGCCAACAAAACGTCAGTGGAAATCTCCGCGCCTGAAAACACCCGCGCCTTGCCCGATCGCACATTCGTCGCACAGATAAACAGCTTCGGACCGTCGTCTGCGCAGACCTGATCGAAACTGAACTGATCCACCAGATCGCGAAGCGGGTGCGCATAAAACGGCCCCATCGCATAAGGCGATGTCATACGCAGCCAATAATCCGCCGCCATGAAGGGCCAGCTGTATTCCAATGTCTGGCTCACCATGTCTGGTGGCACCGCCGCCAGCCAAGCCGATAGACCCGGCACGTCCTGAGCGCCCATCTGCTGCCAAAGCCAATCCAGATTGGATCGTGCGCCGTCGCGACCGCCCTCAAGCAATCCGGCCTTCAACGCAGCTGCATTGAGCGCACCCGCAGATGTTCCGGTCACACCGGCAATCTCGATGTCCTCATCCTGTAACAACACATCAAGAACGCCCCAGGTGAACGCGCCATGCGCACCGCCGCCCTGAAGGGCAAGGTTGATCCGTTTCATCGCCCTGCCCTCCGCAGTTTCACGTCACAGCGCCGTCCAGCCACCGTCAACGCTGATCGTTGTTCCGGTAATCTGGGCCGCCGCATCAGACGCAAGAAAACACACCGTGCCCCCCAACTGTTCGACTGTCGCGAATTCGCGGCTCGGTTGGCGTTCCAGCATGACTTTCTTGATCACCTCTTCACGGCCCATGTTGTATTTTTCCATGGTGTCGGGAATCTGTGCTTCGACCAAAGGAGTCAGAACATAGCCCGGACAGATCGCGTTGCAGGTGATCGGTTCTTCGGCAGTCTCAAGCGCCACTGTCTTGGTCATGCCAACCACCCCGTGTTTCGCCGCGACATATGCGGCTTTGAACGGGCTCGCCGTCAGACCATGCGCGCTGGCAATGTTAATCACACGCCCCCAGCCACGCTCGCGCATATACGGCAGCGCTGCTGCTGTGGTATGAAACGCAGAATTCATGTTGATCGCGATAATTGCGTCCCATTTATCTGTCGGAAACTCGTCGATCGGAGCCACATGCTGGATGCCCGCATTGTTGACCAACACGTCGCAGCCTCCGGCCTCTTCGATTAACGCGCGGCATTCATCTCCTTTGGACATGTCGGCCTTTATGTATCGCGCCAATACGCCGAATTCCGCGGCAATCTCCGCAGCAAGTGCATGATCCTCGTCCCGATCCGTAAAAGAATTCAGAATCACCCTCGCGCCAGCCCGCGCCATTTCCCGAGCTACACCAAGACCGATTCCCGAGTTTGAGCCGGTAATAATCGCGGTTTTTCCAGTCAGGCTCATGCCGATTCCTCTCATCCAGATTTTGCACGCGCATCATACCATGCTGCACCAGCAAAATAAGGGAAATCAGCGCGCGTGCGTAGTCTTACGTAAGGCCGCTAAACCAAGTGCCTTTGGGCAAAAAAAACGCCCGCGCGAAGCGGGCGTAAAGTTATTGAGGCAGGTTTCATACAGGCAAGAAACCTATCGAGCAGTGACTCCTTTATAGGCATTTCACTGCCGCTCTCCAAGCTAAAAGTTTGATATGCTTAAAAACCCCCGCTACTCCTAAGCCTAACAAAACAAAGGCAAGACAGGATTGTTGAGGCAATGAAACCAGTATGTTTCTTCCCAAAAATAGCAGCAAGGGCCGCCGTAGCCTTTGTTTTCTTGGCTGGACAGGGAATCGCTGAGCCGTCTCACGGTATCGCCATGTACGGCGAACCTGCGCTGCCTGCTGATTTTTCCGCCTTGCCTTACGCCAACCCCAACGCCCCCAAGGGTGGCAGGATCGTAACCGGAAACACCGGCGCATTCGATTCGCTTAACCCGTTTGTGCTGAAGGGAAACAGCCCGTGGCAGCTCCGATTCTTCGCTTATGAGTCGATGATGGGTCGCAACCGCGCCGAGCCATTTGCGCTCTATGGTCTTTTGGCGGAAACCATCGAAACCGCCCCGGATCGAAGCTGGGTCGAGTTCACTCTGCGAGAAGAGGCCCGCTTTTCTGATGGGTCACCGGTCACAATTGAGGATGTGATCTGGTCATATGAAACTCTCGGCACCGAAGGCCACCCCCGCTACCACACGTTCTGGAATCAGGTCGCCATTATTGAGGCTACCGGTCCGCGGTCGGTCCGCCTGACTTTCAATACAGACAATCGCGAACTGGCATTGATCGCAGGCCTACGACCGATCCTGAAAAAGGCCCAATACGAAAACAGCGCCTTGACCGATGCAACCCTGGAGAACTTCCCGATCGGTTCGGCGCCCTATGTCGTCGCCGATTTCGAAGCCGGACGGCAGGTCACGCTGAAACGCGACCCCAACTACTGGGGAAAGGATGTTCCGTTCCGGCAGGGCACAAACAACTTCGACGAGATACGGATAGACTTCTACGGTGATGGCGAAGTCCTGTTTGAAAGCTTCAAGGCAGGCGACATTTCCTATGCCCGCGAGTTCAACGCTGAAAAATGGGCCAGCCAGTATTCTTTTCCCGCTGTGCAGTCAGGAGACATTGTCAAATCCGAGATTGAACATCAGAAGCCGTCCGGCATCACCGGTTTCGTTATGAACACGCGCCGCGCGCCGCTTGATGACATCCGGGTGCGCGACGCGCTGATGCACAGCTTCAATTTCGAATATATCAACGACACGATGACAGGCGGTCGCCAACCGCGGATCACGTCGTTTTTCTCAGGCTCGCTATTGTCCATGCAACCGGGTCCGGCCACAGGCAGAGTACAGCAGTTGCTCACGCCCTTTGCCGACGAATTGCCAGAAGAAGCCCTGTCAGGCTACGACTTACCTGCCTCGGACGGCTCTGCCCGCAACCGTCGCAACCTGCGGACCGCCGTAAAACTGCTGAACGAAGCCGGTTGGGACATCGTCGATGGCAAGATGCGGAACGCGTCCGGAGAAACGCTCTCGCTGGACATTCTTCTCCCTCAGAATGACAATCAGAACAAAGCCGTTGTCGACATATGGCGAAAGTCGCTCGAACAACTTGGCATCGATGTATCGGTGACTCTTGTCGACAACGCCCAATATGCCCAACGCACCGGCAATTTCGACTTTGACATCACCAAGGAACGTCGCGCTCTGTCCCTTAGTCCCGGCAACGAACAGCGCCTCTATTGGGGGTCGGGCGCGGTTGCACAGCCCGGGTCACGCAACCTAGCAGGAATCGCGTCGGCCGCAGCAGACGCCATGATCACGGAAATGCTGACAGCCGAGACCCAGGATGATTTCGTGGCCGCAACGCGTGCGTTGGACCGCGTTTTGACAACAGGACGCTACATCATCCCGATCTGGACCTATTCCGTTGGACGCATCGCCCACCGAAAAGAGATGAAATATCCAGACGAGTTGCCGATTTATGGCGATGGCGCGGATTGGATGCCTCAGCTCTGGTGGTGGGAGGACTGACACCGACGCTATACCGACGTGTTACAGACTATACCTGACGCCGCTCAATCCGCAGCCGGATACCATCCTTTGACCGCACAGTTAAATGCGCCACCGGAACGGGTTCAGGTCCCTCAGCGGTCACTCGGAAGTGCTTGAGGATCATAGACAAAATTAGAGGCCCCTCTACCATCGCGAACCCTGCACCTGTGCAAACGCGTGAACCTGCGGAGAATGGTATATAGGCTTCTCGCGCACAGGCTTTTCCATTCTCCGTGCCCCATCTGGTGGGATCGAAGCCATCGGGATTGTCCCAAATCCGCTCGTGTCGATGCAAATGCCATGGGGAAACGACAACCTGTGACCCTGTCGGCACGCTTCTTTCACGAAACTCCTGCGGACAGGCCGCTTCGCGCACCATCATTGGCACAGGCGGGTAAAGCCTCAGGGTCTCCCGAAATACATCACGGCTCACACGCAACTTGCTGACCGACGAAAATTCCCCATCAAAATCAGTTGCTTCTTCGGCGATCTTCTCCTGCCATTCCGGATAGATCGCCATGAGATACAGCGCCCACGCCAGCGCGCTTGCACTGGTTTCATGACCCGCCAAAAAGAAGATCGCGACCTGATCGATCATCTCGTCCGTATCGAATGTTTCGCCGGTCAACGGATCTTGCGTTGTCATGATCTTGGTCGCTAGATCGTCGGGCGCTGTCCCTGCCTCGATCTCCGCCATTCGGCCTTCTGTAAGCTGTCGGATCAACTTGTTTATCGTTTTGGCCGCATTCTTTGTTTCGCGCTTGAAGCCGCGCGGGAACCACTTCGGAATGGGAATGAAAGCGGCAATGTTCACAATGGGTTGGCTGCGCTGATAGGTGCGGAACTCGTCAAAGACCTGACTGGCCACCTCATGTTCGATTGGTATCGAAAACAACGTTCGGAAAATCACATCCGCCGCTGCATGAGACGTCTGCTCCTCAATTTCGACAACCTCGCCAACATGAATTTCAAGGCGCGCCACTGCTGCTTCTGCAGCCTCTAAAATCGCCGGATAGGTGTCTCTCAGTCGACCGCCTTCAAACGCAGGGTCAATGATCCTTCGCTGCCGCTTCCAGACTTCACCGTTGCTCACAAAAACCGAATTGCCCAGCAATGGCCGCAACCCTTCGGTCACGCGTGCCGACTTGGGAAAATCGTCTGGCCGATCTTTCAAAACGGTTTTCACCAATTCAGGTTGGTTGATCATGAACGACCTGAAGAAAGGAGTTTTGAATTCAGCCATCCAAGCCCGATACAACCGCTGCGGCTGTGCACTCAGTATGTCTTTGCGAAACAGGCTAACATACTGGCGTAAAGACACTTTGTCCGGTCTCGCCTGGGGTTTGGGCGGAAGCTTCTGACGGGCATCTGTCATGGTTCAACGCCCACAAACTTGTTCACGGGTTTCTCAATTCGGGATTTGCTGGCTACTCGGCCTTCATAGCGCTCTGCCAACGTGGCGGCCCCTGCAGTTATCCTGAAGTAATCATAATCGCCGGGCCGGTCGAACGCACAAAGATACTGAAAATGTAGTCGGAAAAAGCGCCAGCGCAACTCGGCCCACCGCGCCTCGCTCAACGTCTGGGTAAACGCTGCAGAGACAACCAGTGGCCACTTTTTTCCATTCTCCGGTGAAACGCCACTGACAGCTACGGGATCACACAAAGCGAAGGCGCAGCCATCACCAGGTGCGGTAACATCCACCCAGGTGATTTCACTGCGCTGAGACAGAAACGCCAAGTCGCGCCTCAATCGAAAGGCATTGGGCAAGAACGAAACCATTGGCACCACTTGTCCCAAGGACAGAAACGCCAATACAGGCCCGGTACTCGGCACACGTCCATCCCTGATCAGATCCGCGAGAATGGACACCGCCAGATGCGCTCCGCTGGAATGACCGACCACCAAAACTTCTTCCACATCGTCCTGCATCGCCTGCGCAATTCGGTCGGCAAACTCCGCCATTCGTGCCTCAAGTTCAGGCGGGTCTTCCCCCTTGGATTGCGCTGAATACGCATAGTCATGCATAAGGTAGTAAGCGAAGAACTTGTTGTCCTTCTTCTTGAACCAACTGAGGATCGGAGGAACGACGACCAGCCCCAGCAGTCCGGTCCAGTCCGGCAACCAAACCACCAACAATTTGCCTAGCGCCCACGCGGCCAAAAGGGCCAAGACCAACTGGAGCAGCAGGAACAACACCGGATAAAGCGCTGCAATCACAGGACCTTTCCGCAATTGCATCAATCGCCAAAGGGCACCTGAGCCGATATAAGTGGCGGCTGTGCGAAGGAGTTGAAGATAAGTGCCAACAATGCCCTTTTCCATGCTGTCGCGCACGATGTCAGACCAAACCAAAACCTCAAAGTCCGCCTTCGCCGTTTCGCCGTCCATCTCGCTGACCACGTGCCAACCATATGGCCCGCCACCCGCAGCTTTGGCAGAAAGCTCCAGACTGTATCCCGAAATCTCCGCCTGCGCGGCGCCTTCTTTGCGATACAGTTCACGATACCGACGCGGGTGAATGGGGTCATACCCCGGGATATAAAACACCCGCCGTTTGCGAACAGGTTTGTGGCTGCTCTTGCCCATGGCCTTTGAGTCTCCTTGAGCAGACCCTAGACTTCAAATGGTAAAAAATTAAGCCCTATCCGATGGTTGCCAGAGCCGGAAAGGTTTCGAGCAACCAATAAGAGAAATTGGAAAAGCCGCCTGTGAGCATCAATAGGCCGATCGTCCACAGCAACAGGCCCATCACGCGTTCTACTTGCTCCATGTGCCGTTTCATCCAGCCCATGAAGCCACCCAAGCGGCTCATAAAGGCTGCGACCAGAAGAAAGGGTACGCCAAGCCCGAGTGCATAGACGCCCAATAAGACCGTGCCACGCGTCAAATTACCTTCGCTCGCCGCCATCGACAGCACAGCACCCAGAATCGGACCAATACAAGGCGTCCAACCAAATGCAAAAGCAAGACCGAGTAGGTAAGCCCCGAACGCGCTTCCACCTTGATCACCGGCGTCGATGCGGGCTTCCTGCATCAGGAAAGGGATGCGGATCGCGCCCACAAAGTGCGCGCCAAAAAGCATAACCAGCAATCCGGCAACAGTGTTGAATTTCTCCTGATTCTGAAGAAAAAACGCCCCGAACGCCGACGCCGTGAACCCGAGGAATAGAAACACCGTCGACAGCCCCAGCACAAAGAACACTGCCGTCATTGTGGCTTTGCGAGAGGCAGCGCGCCCTTCCTGCAAATCCGTCATGCTGACGCCGCTCATGTAGGCGAGATAAGGTGGCACAATCGGCAAAACGCACGGGCTGAGAAATGAGATCACACCCGCAAAAAGCGCGACCAGCATGGCAGGGAGAAGACCTGCATCGATGATGTCGATTCCAAACATATCTTTGGCTTAGCCCACATCCCGTGCCGCGTCACGGGGGCGCACGGTCACATCCCTGTGGACAGGTTGAAACATGCCCAGTATTCGAGAGGACATGGATCTTGAAATCGACGCTCTTGGCCTTTTGTGCCCCCTGCCCGTTTTGCGACTGCGCAAACGAATGATGCCTCTGGAAAGCGGCGCAAAAGTCAGGCTGATTGCTGACGATCCAGCAGCCATAGTTGACGTTCCGCACTTCTGCCACGAAGCAGGACATGAAATCCTTGCCTCATCGGAGGCAAACGGCGCGCTCGAGTTCATAATCCAAAAAGGCTGACCAAAATGAAAACGCCAGGCACAAGACCTGGCGTTTCTATCTTTTGATCAGCGAGACCACCAACCGCGCCGCTTTGGCTTCTTCGGCGCTGCTGGTACTGGTTCCGCCACCGGTTCAGGGTCAGCCACCGCTTCCGCCATTGCTGGCTCGGCAGGTTCTTCGACTGGTGGCTCTACGACTTCTGCCGTTTCGACAACGTCTTCACCCTGCACGTCCTTGACCGGGGCCTCTTCCACTACCGAGGCTTCTTGTTCCTCTGCGGGCTCCGAACTCGCCACAGTGGCCTCTTCCGACGCCGGAACCTCTGTTTCCTCAGACTTCTTGGAACGAGAGCGGCTACGGGAACGGCTGCGCGAGCGCGAGGATTTCGGTTTCTCTTCGGTCTCGGCGGCCTCAGTCACCTCTGCCGCTTCCTCAGTTGCCTCGGCATCAACCGAGACTGTGTCTTCGGTCTCTTCGGAAACACCCTCAGAAGACGCATCCCCATTTTCTACTGCGTCGCCATTCTCGGAAGAACTCGAAGACTTCCGGCGACGACGGCGGCGGCGGCGCTTCTTGGGCTTGGTTTCTTCTTCGCTTTCCGCGCTTACTTCAACGGCTTCAGCTTCGACAACGTCATCCGCCGCGTCGATATCATCCATGATCGAGCTGTCCACAGAAACCACCGGAGTGGTGTCGGCGACCACACGGGTGGCGGTTTTGAACTTCTCAATCGAGAAGTCCGGAGAAATCAGATGCGGATCTCCTTCAACGCGCACAGCAAGGCCATAGCGGGCTTCAATTTGCGCCACATGTTCCCGCTTGGCGTTCATGATGTAGTTGGCAATCGAGACCGGTGCCTTCACCAGAACCTCACGGGACCGACGGCGGGTACCTTCTTCCTCGATCTGCCGCAGAATCGACAGCGCAAGGTTGTCTTCGGACCGGATCAGACCGGTGCCATGACAATGCGGACACGGCTGAGTGGTCGCCTCGATCATACCTGGGCGCAACCGCTGACGGCTCATTTCCATCAGGCCAAATCCGGAGATGCGGCCTACCTGAATACGCGCACGATCGGTTTTCAGACGGTCCTTCATCCGCTTCTCGACGGCCGCGTTGTTCTTGCGTTCGTCCATGTCGATGAAGTCGATCACGATGAGGCCGGCAAGGTCACGCAACCGCAATTGACGGGCCACTTCCTCGGCAGCCTCAAGGTTGGTCTTGAGCGCTGTTTCCTCGATCGAACCCTCTTTGGTCGCACGACCCGAGTTTACGTCAATCGCCACAAGAGCTTCGGTCACGCCAATCACAATGTAGCCACCAGACTTCAGCTGCACCGTCGGGTTGAACATGCCACCAAGGTAGCTTTCCACCTGATAGCGGGCAAACAGTGGCAGAGCATCCTGATACTGTTTCACATTCTTGGCATGGGACGGCATGATCATCTTCATGAAGTCCTTGGCAATGCGGTAGCCGCGGTCGCCTTCAACCAGCACTTCGTCGATCTCGCGAGAATACAAGTCGCGGATCGATCGTTTGATCAGGTCGCCCTCTTCATAGATTTTTGCAGGCGCAATCGACTTCAGCGTCAATTCACGGATCTGCTCCCACATGCGTTGCAGGTATTCGTAGTCTCGCTTGATCTCTGATTTGGTCCGCTTTGCGCCAGCAGTCCGTACAATCAGCCCCGCACCGGTCGGTACATCAATCTCGTTGGCAATTTCCTTGAGCTTTTTGCGGTCCGCCGCGTTGGTGATCTTACGTGAGATGCCCCCACCGCGCGCGGTGTTTGGCATCAGAACGCAATACCGTCCTGCAAGCGAAAGATAAGTTGTCAGCGCCGCACCTTTGTTGCCGCGTTCTTCCTTGACCACCTGCACCAGCATGATCTGGCGTACCTTGATCACTTCCTGGATCTTGTAGCGACGCGGACGCGGTTTGCGTGCCGGACGAATGTCCTCGCTGTCGTCATCATCGGCAACAGACTCGATGGTCTCGTCTTTTTCGGCAGCATTGGAGCGCTTGGAGCGGCTGCGGGACCGGCGGCTGCGACTACGGCTCGACTTTTTGGAGCCATCATCGTCTTCGTCAGACTCTTCTTCGGTGTCAGACTCTTCGTCAGCGTCTTCATCGCTGCCTTCCGACGTTTCTTCTACTTCTGCCTCGGCCACATCGGTCGCGCTGTCTTCAACGTTCTCGGCAGCGCCCTCTTCCGGCGTATCGACTGCATCCGAAGACGTTTCTTCAACAAGATCTGCTTCCGAGGCAGTGGCCTCATCAGGAGCCGCCTCGACGTCTTCGCTGCTTTCTACTTCGGCAGGCTCAGCGTCGTCTGACTCTGTTGGAATGTCAGCTTCGGTTTCGCTTTCCTCTCCGGTCTCCGGATCCTTGCTGATCTTGGCGTCTTCGCCTTCGGTGTTGGCGGCAATGGTCTTTGGGTCTTCGTTTTCGCCTTTGCCCTCGTCTTCACCTTCTGGGGTGTCTTCGTCGGCGGCAACGACCTCGGCTTCGGCAACCTGTTCGTCAGCTGCTTCTTCAGACGCCTCGTCGCCTTCAGTTGCCTCGGACGGGTTTTCCTCAACGGCTTCTGGCGTGTCGATCACCTCGACTTCGGCAACAACTTCGGTGTCACCGTTGTCTTCCCCAAGATCGATGGTTTCCATGCCGGAAATTTCGGCTGGAGCCTCTTCGGCTTCGGTGAGCGTTTCCTCTGCTTCGGTCGCTTCGGTCACGCCGTCAACAGCGGTTTCTGTTACAGCTGCCTCGTCAGTTTTCTTGCGAGACCGCGACCGGCTGCGCGAGCGCGATTTTTTAGGCTTTTCTTCTTCCTCGTCGCGCGCCTTCATTGCTTCGGCATAGGCACGCTCTTCCTCAAGCAGCGCTTCACGGTCTGCTACAGGAATCTGATAGTAGTCCGGATGGATCTCCGAGAACGCGAGGAAGCCATGACGGTTTCCGCCATAGTCAACAAAAGCCGCCTGAAGCGACGGCTCGACCCGTGTTACTTTTGCAAGATAGATGTTGCCGGCAAGCTGGCGTTTGTTTTCGGATTCAAAGTCAAATTCTTCAACCTTGTTTCCGTCGACCACCACAACGCGGGTCTCTTCCGCGTGGGTGGCATCGATGAGCATTTTCTTTGGCATGTTATCCGTTCGCACCGCCGCAATCGCCCGCGTCCCGGAGGACCGAGGTTAAGGGATTGTCGGGGATGTCTTGTCTGAGCGAGGGGATGCGCGCGGCCGAGGGGGCCGCTGGCGGCCTCTGCTCGGTCTATCACTGTGTTCGCGCGCTTCATCGCGTTTCTTCTCCGACACCGCGGACGTTTTCGCCACGCTGGTGCCTGTTACAAGCCCGCCGCACAGCGGTTCGGGCGTCTCTCTGATCCGGTATTCCGGACCCAATCGGTCTGAAACTTGCATCGGGCATTCGCGCCTATCGACTGGCAGGTTTCAGCGAAACTCATACGGCGCGCGTAATTTGCGCAATCCGTCCGTCCTACATAAGACGACACCTGTGGAAAACACAATGGGGAATCTATCGACAACTGCCCCAATCAGGTTAACGCCTTGGACAGAACTCCCAGATGGCACCCGGCCTCGCGCAAGTCTTTGACCACATACTGATCTAGGTTTGGCAACGCCACACCGGCAGGACGCAAATCCGGCACTTGATAGGTAAGGCACCCTGCCCTGCGTGCCGCCGTCGTGCCAACGTCGCTGTCTTCAAACGCAGCGCACTCACTCGCTTCCAAACCAAGCACAGCAGCTCCTCGCAGGTAGGGTTCTGGATCGGGCTTGTTGGCAATAACCTCGTCTCCGGCAACGACACCGCGGAAAAACTCGTCCAACCCTGCCTTGCTCAGCTTTTTCTGTGCAACACGGGACACCGTAGAGGTCACCACACACATGGGAATACCAGCCCCCTGCAATCCGATCAAAAGTGGCCTCACATGCGGCTTCACTGGCACACCCTCTTCCACCCGAGCGCGATATAGATTGCGCCATTCGGCTTCAAAGATGGTGACTTCAACATGATTGGGAAGAAACGAACTCAGGTGTTTGGACGTTTCTTTGTTCGAGGTTCCAACCAAAGTGACAAAAAACGCCTCTGTGTCTTCTTTCGAAATACCGATGGGTTCCGTTGACTGTACGAGCGTCTCCATGAAAAGCCGTTCACTGTCCAAAAGCAGACCGTCCATGTCGAACAAAGCGCCCTTGATTGGGAAATTCAGTGCCATCGTTCCTCCTGAGAATGCACCAAAGAGGTGAATGCAAATCCTCTACTCCGCAAGGGCATTTCCCAGCTTCATTCTCACGATTTCTAACGAACGGAAACGTCGAACGTTCTTCTCGGCTGGCTCCGACGCTTTTGAATGCGCCACCCGTTACTTGGAAAGCCTCAGAACTCTCTTCGATACCCAACGCTGAACGTGTCGTTCTGGCCAAAGCTGTTGTCCGAATAGAACGCCATGACATTCACGGTGTCCCGCTGCGACAGGTTGAATGTGAATCCGCCACCGATCCCATAGCCTTCGTAATCGCCGCTTCCGCGCGACACCATCGTCATTCCCTTAAAGGTCACCGCCTCTGATACAGGTTTCAACGCCATCGCGCCCAAATATCCACCACGGCTTGATACGGTCAGCCCTTCCAGTTCACCAAGGTCTAGTTCCGTATTCGTGGCGCTTCCTTCCGTGTAGTTGAAACCGAATGCTGCAAACACCTGCCAGCCCATCTGGTTCTCCTTTGCGCGATAGATCGGGGCAAAGCTGCCTAGAGAATACTGCGTCTGTGTTATGCCCGAGTTCAAATTTCGACGGGAAGCAGCCACGTTGACGATCCCGAAAGAGAACAAATAGGACCCCCCAAATGACCACTCTCCGGTGTCCGAAATCCGGACGTTCAACTTGGACACAGGACCAACAGCGAGCGAACCGGACACCGTTACTTTGTCCGAGTAACTCAGACCGAATACCGTGATGATTTTGGTCGGATCATCCGCCAGTTTTTCGCGTTCTTCGGCTGCAGCGCCACTGACGAAGCATCCCGCAACCAAAACAAAAACTAAGCCCGCGAGAATTGTCCTCATCAATGCACCTCAAAACTGAATGCCTGCAAACATGGCCTTGTTTTTGGGGGGATTCAATGAAAACGCCGCATTCCCTTAAAGGAAATGCGGCGCAGCGTTGGCTAGTTCGGTGCCGACGTCAGAGATAGTCGGCACGCGCGAGGCCGTATTTCGCCATTTTTTCATTCAAGGTCCGACGCGGCAGGCGCAATTCGTCCATAACGGCCGCAATAGATCCACGGTGACGGCGCATCGTGTTGTCGATCAACATACGTTCAAACGCTTCAACATATTCCTTGAGCGGCTTGCCTTCCGTCGTCATCACCGGCTGCATTTCCTCGTGATCACTCATGAGAAGCGAGGCAATCGATCCACCGTCACGACGCGATTGCAGAACCGCGCGCTCCGCCAGATTGATCAACTGACGTACGTTGCCAGGCCAAGGGGCTTGCAACAACTGTGCGGCCTCCTGAGCGCTGACTTTGGGCGCATCACAACCATATTCATCGGAAAACTGCTCGGACAGGCGAGTGAACAGCGACAGAATATCTTCACCACGTTGGCGCAACGGCGGAACAGTGACGCGAAGCGCAGCGAGACGGTAAAAAAGGTCGGGACGCAGAGCATCTTCACACGTGCGATCCTGCTCTTGCATGTTAGAAATCGCGATGATGCGAGTTTCCGCCGGCGTGCCCTGCTCATTGATGACATTCAAAAGTTTGGCCTGCGTGGTCTCGCTCAGACTTTCGATATCTTCCAGAACCAGCGTACCACCACGCGCTTCCTCGATCGCAGGGAGCTGACTGTCTTCGGGGTTCATCGGACCGAAAAGGCGTTTGGCGAGCGCGTCTTCTTCGAAGGCGCCACAGCTGACCAGCACAAATTTGCGTCCGGCGCGGCTTCCAACGGCGTGCATCGCATGCGCAACCAAAGTCTTGCCTGTGCCGGTTTCACCGTCGATCAGAACGTGACCGTCTGCCTGCCCAAGATCAAGGATATCCTCTTTCAGGCGCTCCATGACAGGGCTGGATCCGATCAGCTTGTTCATGATCTGAGTACCGTCGGACAATTCCCGCCGCAAAGCGCGCGCATCCATCGTCATGCGGCGTGCGTTCGTGGCTTTTTTGGCCAGTTGGGTCATCTGATCCGGATTGAACGGTTTTTCCAGAAAATCAAAGGCGCCTACCCGCATGGCCTCAACGGCCATTGGAACGTCGCCATGCCCTGTGATCATGATCACAGGAAGAGCACTGTCGCTTCCCATCAGCTTCTTAAGAAACTGCATGCCGTCCATGCCCGGCATCTTGATGTCGCTAATAACGATCCCCGGATAATCCGGACCCAGTTTCTTCAGCGCGTCTTCCGCGCTCGCAAATGTCTCGGTGTCATATCCCGACAGTGCCAGCCACTGGCTGATCGACTGGCGCATATCCTGTTCATCGTCGACGATGGCGATCTTCATGCCCTGTGCCACGAGTAATTACTCCGCTGCTTCAATGTCTTCATTCAAGATCGGCAGCTGTACCTCAAATACAGCCCCCGCGGTCTGACCATTTCTGGCCGTTAACCTTCCGCCCAAGTCACTTATGATCCCTGACGAAATTGCCAAGCCCAAACCGACTCCGTCACCAGGCGCCTTGGTCGTGTAAAATGGCTCAAAGAGGTTGTCCAAATCCTTGATACCCGGCCCGTTATCGCGAACCGTGAGCGTCGCAGTTTCCCCTGCGGCAAGCAGTATCTCGATCTCGGGATCGGACACGCTTTCGGTGGCGTCCAAAGCGTTTCTCAACAGGTTGATCATCACTTGTTCGATGCGCACCTGATCGCCCATCACACGCACCGGTCGATCCGGTACAATTTTACTAATTTTGACTCTTCTTTGCCGCAATTGCGGCTCCATCATCGACAGGGCCGAAGATACGGAATCCCCCATATTTACAGGGCGAAACTCGTCTCCTCCCTTCCTCGCATAGGACTTTAGCTGCTTGGTAATCGACCCCATACGCGAAATCAGATCATCAATCCTCTGAAACGATGAAAGAGCCTCTTCAGGACGGTTTCTGGACACCAGCAAACGCGCGCCCGCAAGGTAGGTTCTCATGGCTGCCAAGGGCTGGTTCAGCTCGTGGCTCACAGCCGCAGACATCTCACCCAAAGCCGCCAGTTTCGAGCTCTGCGCAAGGCTTTGTTCGGCCACTTCAAGGCTCATTTGCATGCGCTCGCGCTCGGCTATTTCCCGCTGAAGGCGATTGTTCAATGCGCGGAGTTCCACCGACTCTCGCTGCACGAGGGCCATCCGGACCGCACTTTTCCGGCTCGAAAGGTAGAAAACCAGCGCGATCAGGATGGCGAATCCCATCACTTCAAGCGCCAGAACAGCGTTCACTTTCTCCCGGACGCTCGAATAAGTGGTGTAGGATGTCATGGTCCACCCGCGGAACGGGATGCGGGAACTCATCCGCATCACCGCTTCACCAGCGAAATAGGCGTCGGCTGGCGCCTGCGTCCAATCATTCGTAACCTGAAGCGCGCGTTCGATCGCGCCAATCGCGGGCTGCCGCTCGAGAGCCTCCGCTTCTGTGAGACCGCGCCAGCGCGGTTCAGTTGACAGGATGACAGTCCCCTCACTGTCCGTGACAAACACCGCGTCGGAAATACCCGCCCAAGTGTTTTCAAACTTGCGTAGATCGACCTCAACCGCGATCACACCGATTGTGCCGCCCAGACTTTCGATTTTCCGCGAGTAAACGAACCTGTGAACATTCGCCTGATCCACGGCCAGGGTGAACAAAGTCACGTTCGAACGTTGGGCATTCACGAAAAACTCGGATTGGCGAAAGTTTTCACCCAGTCGTGTGCGATCGGTCGCAGCCACAACCCGCCCTGTCTCATCCATCAAAACCAGCGACGCGGCACCGATCTCCTCGACGAAAGAAATCAACCGCGCAGATGATTGCGAAAAGTCGCCCGAGTTCAAGGCGCCGATCAACGCAGGATCTTTTGCAAGGAGCTGGGGAACAATCGCGTTCCGCCGAAGCTCGCTGACAAGGTTACCCGAATACAGGGCCAACCTCAGCTCGGCACGATTTCTGGTGTTTTCCGTGAAACGATCCGTGAGAAAGCTGTTGGTGACATACATCGTCACCCCCGCAATCACGAGGATCAGCGCAAGAGCTGCCCGCGTCAGCCAAGAGGCCATCGCAGGGCGCGCATCGATAGTATTCGGAGACGGGTCTACAGCCATGGGGCCAGCCTACGCCTGCAGAGCCGTTCGCTCAAGTCACGCAGTGGCGAACTGGTCCATCAACGCGCGGAACATTGCCACCCCATCGGTGCCGCCATGGCCATCATCCGCCGCCCGCTCAGGGTGCGGCATCATTCCAAGGACGCGACGGTTCTTGCTCACAACACCTGCGATGTCTGCAACCGACCCGTTCGGGTTATCGGTATAGGTGAACGCAATCCGGTCTTCGTCTTTCAACTGGGCCAACTTTTCGTCGGTCACAAAGTAGTTTCCGTCATGGTGCGCAATCGGCACGTTGATCACATCGCCCGCATTGTAACCGGTGGTGAACGCCGTGGAAGATGTTTCAACCTTCAGACCGACCGTACGGCAAATATACTTGAGGCCGGCATTACGGCGCAAAGCACCCGGCAGCAGACCTGTTTCCGTCAGAATTTGAAAGCCGTTGCAAACACCCAGAGCGTAACCGCCACGCTCGGCGTGTGCGATCAGCGATTGGCAGATCGGCGAGTTGGCGGCAATCGCGCCACAGCGCAGGTAGTCGCCAAAGCTGAAGCCGCCCGGAACGCCCACGATATCCACGCCTTGCGGCAACTCGGTGTCCTTATGCCAGACCATGCTGACGTCGGCGCCCGCCTGCTCAAAAGCAACCGCCAAATCGCGGTCACAGTTGGAACCGGGAAAAACAATGACCGCTGCTTTCATCAACCCATCTCCACCCGATAGCTCTCGATCACGGTGTTCGCGAGAAGCTTCTCGCACATTTCCGTAACGGTTGCCTCAGTGGTGCCGTCTGCCAGATCCAGCTCGATCACCTTGCCCTGACGCACGCCGTCCACTCCCTCAAAACCGAGGCTGCCAAGAGCGTGGCGAACAGCCTCGCCCTGCGGGTCCAGAACACCGTTTTTCAGCATGACATAAACGCGGGCTTTCATATGATCTCTCTCCGGTTGGCTGCCACGACCCCCGTGGCTTAGTCCAAATTAAAAAATCCGGCGCCCGTCGTGGGCGCCGGAATATCCTGCTCAGTTCACCAGCGTCGGCTTGGGGCCGGTGCCCTTTGGCAACACACCCAAACGCCGCGCCACTTCCGCATAGGCATCTGTCAGATTGCCCAAATCGCGGCGGAAAACATCTTTGTCGAGCTTCTGTCCGCTTTCGATATCCCAAAGGCGGCAGCTGTCCGGGCTGATTTCATCCGCAACCACCAGCCGCTGGAAATCACCCTCGTAGATCCGGCCGATCTCGATTTTGAAATCGATCAACTTGATACCAACGCCGTACATTACGCCGCTCAGATAATCGTTCACGCGCAAAGCCAGACCCAGAATGTCATCCATGTCCTGTTGGCTCGCCCATCCAAAGGCAGCGATGTGTTCTTCCGACACCAGAGGATCGCCAAGGCTGTCGTCCTTGTAGCAGTACTCAACGATAGGGCGCGGCAATTGCGTACCTTCCTCGATCCCGAGACGCTTGCTCATAGATCCGGCCGCGTAGTTGCGCACGATCACCTCAAGCGGAATGATCTCGCAGCTGCGTACCAATTGCTCGCGCATGTTCAAACGCTTCAGGAAATGTGTTGGCACACCGATCTGGTTCAAACCAACCATGAAGTACTCACTCAGCCGGTTGTTAAGAACACCCTTGCCGTCGATCACACTTTGCTTTTCGGCGTTGAACGCTGTGGCATCATCCTTGAAGTACTGCACAATCGTTCCAGGCTCCGGGCCCTCGAACAGGATCTTTGCTTTGCCTTCATAGATTTTCTTGCCGCGGGCCATGCCACTATCCTTTCACGCCGAGATGAGTCCCGGATTTAGGCGCCCTCTTAAGGCATGGTGAACATTGTCGCAAGCAGCACCCAAAAGCTTGCGCGAATACATTGCAAAACCCATATATGAGTAAGAGGAGTTTTTATTGGAGGGACCAGTCAATATGAGCACTTTTGAAGAACGCGAAGCCGCCTTCGAAGCCAAATTTGCCGCCGATGAACAGAAAATGTTCGTTGCCAGAATGCGCCGTAATCGCTTCATGGCGGTATGGGCTTCGGCCAAGAAGGGCGAAACCGTCGAGCAAGCGCGAGCCTTTGGTCGCGAACTCATCAAGAAAGACCTGCAAGAGGTCGGAGATGACGACGTGATTGAAGCGGTTATGAGCTACCTTGGCGATCTGACTTCCGAAGATGTCGTTCGTCGCAAGCTCGACGAGATGATGGCTGAAGCCAAATACCAGATGGTGCAAGAAGACTAGAAAAGTCCTCAATACCACAGTGCCAAAGCGCAGGTTCCGACCTGCGCTTTTTGTTTTTTCGCCACACTGAACTGCCCTGTAACAGGTATGTGACAAAACTCTTTTCTTTTTCCCCAAAGAAAATTAATCCCGCCGAAACCATCGGGGGATTAACCACGACGCGGGTGCAAGGGGCACCTGCTGTCAAAGAGCTGCCATGACATCCAAACCGTTGAAAATGCTACGCGCAATTGCGCGTCATGTCTTTCCTGTGCTGATCGGCGCCGGCTGCATGTGGTTGCTGATCGACCGCATCGACAGCTTTGATCTTGCCGAACTTTGGCAAGCCGTGATGTCCGTTGCGCCAGGCAACTGGCTTGTTGCGATTGCTGCAAGCGCCCTGAGCTTTCTGGCGGTGTCCCGTTATGACGTGATCGCCCATCGGCACTTCCAACTTCGGCGCCCTCAGTCCGACGCGATGATCGCTGGAGCCACCGCCATAGGAATTGGACAAACAACTGGCGCCGGCGCCATTGTCGGCGCTTTCGTCCGGTGGCGTATTCAACCCCACATGTCTCTCAAGGACGCCGCGCGCATCACGGCCTTTGTGACGGTGACATTCCTCGCTGCACTGGCCGTCACAATTGCGCTTGCAGCAATCGCACTGCCCACACCGCACGTCCCGGCATTCTTGCCACCCGTCATTCTGGTTTCCGCTGGCTTCATTGCTGTTTTGGCGTTCTTCTTTCCAGTACTCAGCCGCAATGGCCGTGCTCTGAGCCTTCCGACTCTCTCTGCGATGGGCACTTTGCTCGCGCTCTGCATTCTGGATACGGGTTTCGCGGCCTTCGCATTCTGGGTCCTGCTTCTTCCGGACATCTCGCTGACGTTCGCAACCCTTGTGCCTGTCTTTCTGATTGCCCTTGGTGCCGCGATTTTCTCCGGCACACCCGGAGGCGTCGGCCCCTTTGAACTCACCTTGATTGCGCTGCTTCCGCATCATCCCGAACCCGCGCTGCTTGGCACAGTGCTTGCATTCCGCGCAGTCTATTACGCGCTGCCCGCAACATTGGCCGGCACCTATTTCCTGCGGCGCATCTGGCGCCCCGCGCCAAGCAAGCCGGCGCGCTCCGGAAACGACTTTGTACCCTATGAGGCGGTCTCGCTGGAGACATCACGCGCCGAACTTGGCGTCATCCGCCAAAACGGAGGCGCGATCCTGACTTGCACGTCCGGTTCTTGCGGCACGGTCCGTATCGGACAAACGCTTCTGGCATTGTTCGATCCTGTGGAAGGCGACCCCGGAGCGATGCAAAAACCGCTCCGCAAAGCGGCCCGGGAACAGAACCGTATTGCCTGCAAGTACAAAATCAGCGCCCGCCAGGCCGTACTCGCCCGAAACGCAGGCTGGGCTGTTGCACATATCTCTGACGAGGCGATCGTCTGGACCGCCGACAATAGCACCGACGGTCCGGCTTACCGCCAATTGCGCCGCAAACTGCGACAGGCCCAAAAGGCTAACGTCACGGTCAATACACCCAAAGGTGCGCTCCCGCTCGCCGAAATGGCTTTGGTATCGGCAAAATGGGAAGACCGGCACGGAGTGCCTCGCGGCGTGACTATGGGCCGATTTGAAGAAGGCTACATCCACAGACAGCGCGTTCTGCTTGCCTATGAAAACGAGCGACTGCTCGGTTTTGTCAGCTTTCATGCCACGTCCAAAGAATGGTGCCTTGATTTGATGCGCGTCCTGCCTGACGCACCTGACGGCACTATGCACTTGCTCGTGCAAACCGCTATCGAAGCTGCCGCAAAGGCAGGTGTCGCTCGGGTTTCCCTTGCCGCTGCACCAGCACTACCTCACGGCGAGTCTCGCCTGGAGCGTTTCCTTCGACAGCAGTTTTACAAACATGGCGGCGGCCCTGGTTTACGCCAGTTCAAAGCCTGTTTTGCGCCTGACTGGCAGCCCCTGTTCATCGCGGCGCCATCTGTGCCGCAGCTGACACTCGCCACAATGGATGTGATCCGATCCGTCAATCTGCGCAGCGCGCCTGCAACTCCAATCGCCGGAAGTGAAGCTGGCGACCTTTCGCTCGCCTCATAATCGTCATGCAGATTATGCATTTGTTTCGCGCCCGCGCGCGTGGCAAATGAGGCGCAACAACACACAGGGGCCAGCGCGCCCCTTTTTGACTTTCTGACGGAGACCCCGATGACAAACGCCCTTTCCAAACTTCTGGAAACCCGCGACTGGCTGATGGCGGATGGCGCCACGGGCACCAACCTTTTCAACATGGGGCTGAGCTCTGGCGACGCACCCGAGCTTTGGAACGAAGAGCATCCAGACCGCATCAAGAAGCTCTACAGCTTGGCGGTCGACAACGGCTCCGATATCTTTCTGACCAACTCGTTTGGCGGCAACGCCTCGCGTCTCAAGCTGCACGATGCCGGCCATCGCGCCCGCGAACTTTCTCGGATGGCTGCTGAACTAGGCCGCGAAGTCGCGGATGCGGCCGGTCGCCCTGTGATCGTTGCCGGCTCCGTTGGACCGACCGGCGACATCATGGAACCCGTTGGTGCGCTCAGCCATGCAGACGCCGTTGAAATCTTCCACGAACAGGCTGAAGGCCTCAAAGAAGGCGGCGCGGACGTTCTTTGGTTGGAAACGATTTCGGCCCCCGAAGAATACAAGGCCGCGGCCGAAGCTTTTGCTCTGGCTGACATGCCTTGGGTTGGCACCATGTCCTTTGACACGGCCGGTCGCACGATGATGGGTGTGACCTCGTCTGACATGGTGAAGATGGTTGACGATATCCCGAATGCACCGATCGGTTTCGGTGCCAATTGCGGCACTGGTTCTTCCGATCTACTGCGCACCGTTTTGGGCTTCGCCGCACAGGGCACGGAAAAAGCGATCGTGGCAAAGGGCAACGCCGGCATTCCGAAATATCACGACGGCCACATCCACTACGATGGCACGCCGGAATTGATGGCAGACTACGCCGTCATGGCACGTGACTGCGGCGCAACCATTATCGGCGGTTGCTGCGGCACCATGCCAGAACACCTGAACGCGATGCGCCGCGCACTGGAAACCCGCCCGCGCGGCGAGCGTCCCACACTGGAACAGATCGTTGAACGCCTTGGCGGATTTTCATCTGCCACAGACGGCACCGGCGACGATGCAGCAGCTCCCAAACGCGAGCGCCGCGGTCGTCGGCGGGCAAGCTAAGCCACCTCAAAGGCCGCCCAACCGGGCGGCCTTTTTCTTTCAATTGACCGCCGACGTTAGAAAAGCGCCAATTGGTCCCCTTTTGCCAAGGGCACCTCAAACAAGTCTGTTCTCAGTTTCGGCAAGCTCTCCGCCATGCCAAACCGCTTGCGCGCCACCTCGAACCGCTGCGCGATGATCTCGGCGTAAAACCCTTCACCCCGCATCCTCTTACCCCATTGCGCGTCATAATCCTGACCGCCATGCATCTCCTGCACCCGCGCCATAACCCGCGCTGCACGATCCGGGTAATGCTCTTCAAGCCATTCGCGAAACAGCGGCGACACTTCACGCGGCAGGCGCAACATGATCCAACTCGCCGCTGTAGCACCCGAGTCGCGTGACGCCTCCAGAATGTGCTCAATCTCGTGATCCGTGATCGATGGAACCACCGGTGCCATCATAACCCGCACTGGAATGCCCGCCGACGCCAGCCGTTCCATGGTCTTGAGCCGACGAACTGGCCGAGGAACACGTGGTTCCATTCGCCGAGAGGTTTCGTCGTCCAGCGTGGTCACCGACAGACCAACATGCACAAGGCCATCCGCTGCCATTTCTCCCAGAATGTCGATGTCGCGCTCAATCAATGTGCCCTTTGTGACAATGGCGACCGGATGCCGAAAGTCCCTAAGCACCTCCAGTACTTTGCGCATAATGCGGTATTGGCGCTCAACAGGCTGATATGGGTCGGTATTGGTTCCCATCGCCATAACTGCGGGCGCATAGCCGCGCTTGCGCAATTCCCTGTCCAGCACCTGCGCCGCCAAGGGTCGTGCCACAATCCGTGTTTCAAAATCCAATCCGGGTGAATACCCCAGATAGGCATGTGTTGGCCGCGCAAAGCAATAAATGCACCCATGCTCGCACCCGCGGTAAGGATTGATCGAACGGTCGAACGGAAGATCCGGCGATGTGTTGCGCGTGATTACACTTCGCGGTCGTTCTTCTTCCACAAAGGTCCGGAATGCCGCCCTTTCTTCGTCTATCTCCCAACCATCCTGAATCTCTTCTCGTGACGGCTCGTAGCGGCTTGTGGTGTTGCTAACGGCGCCGCGCCCCCGCCGCCGACCCGCATCAATTTTCAAGGAAACATCACCTGACATGTGTCCAGACTAGAACAAACAGGGAACACATGCAACGACCCCATGATTTGCATGAAAATTTTTCAGCCTGTTAGACGATTTCTAAACTACAGGTCGCACCCGACACGGGCTATGTCGCTATTCAGACAGTCCAACTCTCGGAAATTAACGAAAGCTGGAACCATAACGACCACCAAAGCGCGCACGAAATATGCCCGCTCCTTTCAGGGATTACGCCATGTCTGAAGAAGAAGACGACATCATCCTGTCCGAACTCGACGACGAAGAACTTGTTCAACAGATGTTTGACGACCTCTACGACGGTCTCAAGGAAGAGATCGAAGAAGGCGTAAACATCCTGTTGGAACGCGACTGGGCCCCTTACCGCGTTCTGACCGAAGCCCTCGTGGGCGGCATGACCATCGTTGGCAACGACTTCCGCGATGGGATTCTGTTTGTGCCTGAGGTTCTTCTGGCGGCGAACGCTATGAAGGGCGGCATGGCCATCCTCAAGCCGCTGCTGGCTGAAACCGGCGCGCCTCGCATGGGTTCGATGGTCATCGGCACCGTCAAAGGCGACATCCACGACATCGGCAAAAACCTCGTTTCGATGATGATGGAAGGCGCCGGTTTCGAAGTTGTAGATCTGGGCATCAACAACCCGGTTGAAAATTACCTTGAAGCGTTGGAAGAGCACAAACCCGACATCCTCGGAATGTCCGCGCTGCTCACGACCACCATGCCGTACATGAAAGTTGTTATCGACACGATGGTCGAACAAGGTCTTCGGGACGACTACATCGTTCTGGTCGGCGGCGCGCCGCTGAACGAAGAATTCGGCAAGGCCATTGGCGCCGACGCCTACTGCCGCGACGCAGCTGTGGCCGTAGAAACCGCCAAAGAATTTGTGGCCCGCAAACACAACCAGATGAGCGCCTAACCAGCGCTCTCTGCATAAATCACTCCCCCCGGCACTCCGGGCCTGGCCTGCCCTCCCCGGCGGGCCATTTTTCTTTAAGGTGGTCCCATGCAACTGCCCGACGACAAGACACTGACCGAACAGGGTATGAAACACGACCAAAATACAAATCGCGTGCTGCTTTTGGCATGCGGTGCACTTGCGCGTGAAATCCTTGATCTGATTGAACTCAACAATTGGTCCCATATGGACCTCACATGCCTGCCCGCAATTTTTCACATACATCCCGAAAAAATAGCCCCTGCAGTGCGCGAAGCCGTCACAAAACACCGTAGCAAATACGAAGAGATATTCGTCGTTTACGCTGATTGCGGCACGGGCGGCGTGCTGGAGCAGACCTGTCAGGATCTCGGTGTCGAGATGATCGCAGGCCCGCATTGCTACAGCTTCTTTGAAGGAAACGCGCGGTTCGCGGAAATCGCCGAAGACGAGTTTACCGCCTTCTACCTCACAGACTTCCTTGTGCGCCAATTCGATGCCTTCGTGTGGAAACCCATGGGGCTGGATCGCCACCCGGAACTGCGTGACATGTATTTCGGAAACTACACAAAGCTTGTTTATCAAGCACAAACCGAAGACGCTGCGCTCTCCGCAAAAGCAAAAGAATGCGCCGAACGCCTGGGTTTGGCATTCGAACGCCGGTTCACGGGCTACGGAGATTTGGCAACAGCGCTGGACGCCGTTTGAGTGTTTTACGAAGTGTGTCTTGGAACAGACACTCGCAATGCCCTCAGTGCGTTTTAACTGCGTGCCATCTTGCGGGCTTCCTTGAAGCTCACCAACCGGCGAGTTCCCGCATCCCACAAGTCGAGTTTGGCGCACTGCAAGCTTTCAAGAAGCGTCATGCGCCCCATATCCTTCAGCTCCTCATGGTCCCGCAGAACTTCCGGCAACCGGTAAAACGGGATGCGAGCGTAAAGGTGGTGGACATGATGGATACCGATATTGGCAGAGAACCAGCGCAGAATTGGCGGCAAATCGTAATGCGACGACCCGTGCAACGCTGCTTCGTGCAGCGACCAGTCTTCAGAGGCCTCCCAATGGGTCTCCTCAAACTGATGCTGGATATAAAACAGCCACATGCCAATCGACGCCGCGATCAGGATCGTTGGAAGGAACACGAGGAAAAGGGCCTGCCAGCCACCAAAATACGCAATAGCTGTCAGCAAAATCGCGATACCGACGTTTGTGCCCATGGCTGAAACCCAAAAGCGGCTTCCCTGATCCATGAAGCCCACCGGTAGGCGGTTCTGAAGGATAAAGATATACGTCGGCCCAAGTCCAAAGAGCACCAAAGGATGCCGGTATAGGCGATAAAGCCAGCGGCCAAACGCGGATCGCTGGTGATATTCCTCAGTTGTCAGGGTCATGATATCGCCTATCCCGCGATGACCAAGATCTCCGGCATGGCTGTGGTGGATCGAGTGAGAATGACGCCAAACGTCATAAGGCGTCAAAGTCACAATACCAATCCCGCGGCCAATCCAGTCACTGACGTCTCGGTTAGCAAAGAAAGACCCGTGCCCGCAGTCATGCTGGATGCAGAACAGGCGCAGAAGGAACATGCCATTGAGCGCCGAAATGACGAAGGCACCAAGGTAGCTGTAGTGCGCGACCCAGCAGGCCAAAACCCAAAGCGCAACAAAAGGCACGAAGCTCACGGCCAGTTCATAGCTGCTGCGCAACGAATTTGGCTCACGGTATTTTGCCAACGTCCGCACCCAATTTCGCGCGTTCTGAGCGCGATCGACCTCGATAGAATCTTTCATGTCCCGCCAATTCGGTAAATTTCCCCGCTGTCATGCCTAAAGCGTCTGGTCAAAGGTGCAAGCCCTGATCCCCGACTTAAGGCAATTCAGGCCAAGTTCGGCGCATGTGTCGCGGTCAAAGCCAGTCTTGGCAAATCCTTTAGCCCGCCGTAAGACGCACTCAAAGAATGATACAGGATAACAAAATGACCGCGCTTTCCATCGACGCATCACGCCTGAAAACTCTCCGCAAGGCGCGCAAAATCGGACGTCCGAAGCTGGCCAAACTCTCAGGCCTTACCGAGCGCCAACTTGCAAAACTGGAAAGCTCAAGCGGTTTCACCCCTCTGCCGGAACCGACGGTCGCCAAGCTCTCGGCAGCTTTGCAAATCCCGACACCTGCCTTGACCGGAGAACTGCCCCTGATCGACGACGATCTGCAACCTGCTCAGAAAAGCACCTGCACCAGCGGATGTTGCGGATAAACGTCTGCCCTTTGGGACCTGGGCCAGGATCGTCATTCAAAGACTCGTCGCGCCCAGATCACTCTCCACCCGGACAGTTTGAAAACTACTGAGCTTCGAGTTTGTTCTGAAGCACTGCCAAGTGTTCCTCAAAATCACGCCAAGCTTCAGAACTTCCCTGATAGATTTCCTTGCGAACCTGCATCATGCTCGCCGTCTTTACGGCCCGTTTGTTTTTGTGAAACGACAATGTCTGTTCTTCGAACCGAAGCCCGCAGGCATCGAGCAGAGCTTTCGTCTCTTCTTCCGGATTACCCGTGAAAGCCTCGTAGTTTATCATTTTCACTCGACCGGGCAGGACGTCCTCCCAATGACGCATCATATCGCGATAAAGGTGATAATAGTCTGCCAGATCGCCAAGGTCGTACGCAAAAGCAAGGTCAGCCCCTGCAAACGACCGTTTGTACATTGACCAGCACACCGCCATCGGGTCTCTGCATATGTGCAATATCTTTGCTTCTGGAAAGGCCGCTGCGATCAAGCCAACGTTCTTGAAGTTCAGCAGGTTCTTGTCGACCACGACCTGTGCCGAACCGGCAAGCTTGCGTAATTCGTTCAAATAGGTTTGACGCAATCCTTTTATGGTTTCCTTGTCCAAAGATTGGTTGGAAACCTCAAATTGCTGCAACACATGATCTGACATCGAGGTCAAAACACTGAGCTCCCCGATCCCCTGCACTTGAGAATGGCTGTCCAGAACTTGCTCAATCAACGTGCTGCCGCAGCGTGGCAAACCAATCACAAACACCGGACACAAGCTGCTGTCCATGACCTCTGGAAGATGAAGTCTGGCGCAGGTTTTGGGGTCGTAGATCTGTTTCAAGCGAGCAAACTTCGCCTTTTCAGCCTCCAGATCAAAATGCACATGCCGCCCTGCCAGCGAATTCGCCCGCGCGTAGTTCTCAAAGGCCGCACGAATATTCCCCAGATCTTCCTCTGCTTTTCCCAAGGCAAATCGTGCATAGATTTCGTCTCGTTCCGAAAAAGCCTGTTTGGCGATGCCATCTCTGAGTGTTTGAAGCTCCGGCTCCTCTCCCACGATCCGCCGAAGGGCCATAAAGTGCATGTAAGCTACGCCATAAGATGGCTGCAACGAGATCGCCTTCGAGAAACAGGAAAGAGCGTCATCACGGCTGCCGAGGTTACCGACAGCTGTCCCCTTTCCGCTCCAAAGCGTCGCCTCTTCCGGCATAACCCTCAGGGCGCTTTCATACACTTCAATTGCTTCAGAAACCCTGTCCGCCTGATTCAGCATACGACCCAGATTGCTCCGCAGCATAACTTCTGCCGGCGCAACTTCGATTGCACGCTCGAACACTTTGGCGGCGTCGTCGAACCGACCTGTGTGCTGCAACGACAGCGCCAGATCGTTCAGTATCTCTGCGGTTTCCCTACCTGCCTTGACCGCGCCTTCAAGCAATTGCGCCGCCAATTCAAAACGACCATCTTCAAAAGCGCGTCTTCCCTGAGCGACCAATGTGTCCGGGTCAGAAGTCGCTGCTCTGGATCCGATCGTCGCATCCGCTGTCTGGTGCGCACGCGACGCCGGCACTGCCAATGGATTTGCAAGCCCTGACAAGTTCATTGCGGAAGACTGGCCTACGCGCCCTTCCCGATTGAAAGAAAGCTCGCTTTCGCTTGGGCCGGTTAAGACGTTTTGATCCAGCCGCCTGACGCCACGCTTCGCGCTTGGGTTCCCCGGAAATCGCACCAAAACAGCCTGATACAGTGCAAGCGCGGCTTCCCGATCACCACGTTTCTCTGCAGAGCTTGCTTTCTTCAAGGCTTCCGCAGCCTTTAGTGGTTTCTCCGCCATGTCCTGCCTTCGCTTGTCACCGAGGAATCACGCCAGCGACGTCACCCAAAGTATTGTCGCGTCCTCATCACTTACCGACACCACATTGTGTCCCATGGTCCCGTCATAGTACGCGCTGTCACCGCGACGCATTTCCACCGGTTCATAAAACTCGGTGTAAAGCGTAATGACGCCCGTGAGCACATAAAGAAACTCTTCGCCGTCGTGCCGCACCCAGCCATCGAATTCATCCATCGACCGCGCCCGTACACGCGCGCGGTATGGAAGCATCGCCTTTTTGCGCAGCCCCTCTGCCAGCAGCTCATGCTCATAGGTCGTCGTGACCTGATGCGTGCCCTCGCCCGACTTCACGACAGACATGCGGCCGTTAACCTGTTCGCGTTGAGGCGCGGTGAATAACTGCGGTACAGAAATCTCCAACCCCACGGCCAACTTTTTCACAGCATCATAGGTCGGGGACATCTGTCCGTTCTCGATCTTTGAAAGCGTGGAGCGCGCCAAACCGGCCTGCGTAGCCGCCTGCTCCAGCGTCCAGTTGCGCGCCTTGCGAAGCTCTCGAACGCGCTCACCAAGGTCGAGCGGTTCCACATGGTCCTGCGCGCCACCCTCACGGGCAATACGGATCAACGATTTTGGGTCTTTTCCAGTCATGAAGCGCATTTAGCGCGACCTTGCCGATGCGTGCAACCGTTGGCCTTGCAACCCGCGCGGTAGGGGCTTAGGCACATCACATGCTGTCCGTTTTCGACCAAGGCCCATTCCGCCCCTGTCCCGCGCCTTTCAACATGGCCGCGCATGTGCTCGCCCATGCGGACGACCTGCCTGACAAAACCGCTCTATCGGTTTTAGGCGCTTCGGTCGAAAACTGGTCTTACGCCGATCTGAAATCTGCCGTTCTGGGAACCGCATCAGGTTTGCTAAAGGAAGGACTTCGCTCTGGGGATCATGTTCTCATGCGGTTGGGAAATACAGTCGAATTCCCAATCGCTTACCTTGCCTGCATCGCCGTTGGTTTGATCCCTGTGCCAACTTCTTCGCAGCTCACCGAAGAGGACGTCGCCAAAATGGTGGCAGAATTGGCGCCTGCTGCAATCCTGCTCGACCCGGGCGTGCCCTGCCCTCAAGAACCGGGTTGCAGGGTATTTGGAACAGATGTTTTGCACGCCATGCGTGATCTGCCGGCAGCAGACTACGAGATGGGAGATCCGGACCGGCTTGCCTATATCATCTACACGTCCGGAACCTCAGGAAAACCGCGGGCCGTTATGCACGCCCACCGCGCAATCTGGGCGCGCCAAATGATGCACGAGGGCTGGTACGGGTTGCGAGCGTCTGATCGGCTGCTTCATGCTGGCGCATTCAATTGGACTTACACCCTTGGAACAGGCCTGATGGACCCCTGGTCAATCGGCGCCACAGCATTGATCCCTGAAAACGGCACGCCTGCCGCGGAACTACCCAAACTGCTTGCGCGACACAAAGCGACTATCTTCGCCGCGGCCCCCGGCGTCTATCGCAAGATGCTCTCTGATGCTCCGGACATTCACCTCCCGGACTTGCGCCACGGTCTGACCGCAGGAGAAAAATTGTCCGAAGCCATTCGCAACGACTGGGCCACCGCAACCGACACTGCGTTGTTTGAGGCCTACGGCATGTCTGAATGCTCAACCTTCATTTCTTCCAGCCCCTCGGCGCCGGCGCACGCTGGCACCCTTGGACGTCCGCAATCCGGACGCAAGATCGCCCTTTTGGATCCTGAAGGAAACGCCGTGCCCCTTGGCAAAGAGGGCACAATCGCAGTCCACAAGACGGACCCCGGATTGATGCTGGGCTATTTCAAAGCCCCGGAAGACACGGCCGAAAAATATTCTGGCGACTGGTTTCTAACCGGCGACCGCGGCACCATGGACGAAGAAAGTTACATTACCTATGCGGGGCGCGCCGACGACATGATGAATGCAGGCGGCTTTCGTGTTTCCCCCATCGAGGTCGAAACCGCTATCGCCCGTTTTCCCGGCGTAACCGGCGTCGCGGCCACAGACGTTGAAGTCAAAACCGACGTCCGCCTTATCGCTGCGTTTTACACATCCGATCACGATCTCGACGAAGCAGCACTCAAAGCCTTTGCCGAAGACAATCTCGCACGTTACAAGCAACCTCGACTGTTCAAACGGCTGGATGCCCTGCCGACCAATCCAAACGGCAAACTCAGCCGCCGCGCCCTGCGCGACCAATTCAAGGCCGACAAATGATCAAACTCGATATCCTGTCCGACCCCATCTGCCCTTGGTGCCTGATTGGGAAAACCCGCCTTGAAAAGGCAATGGAAGCTGAAGGCGACCATCCCTTTTTGATTGAATGGCACCCCTTTCAACTCAATCCAGATATGCCCAAAGAAGGCATGGACCGGCGCGAGTATCTGGAAACCAAATTTGGCGGCAAAGAAAACGCAGTGCGTGTCTATTCGGAAATTGCACGTCATGCTGAGGAAGAAGGTCTCGATATCGACTTTGGCGCGATCCAACGCACGCCGAACACGGTTGACGCGCATCGTTTGATCCATTGGTCAGGTATCGAAGGCAAACAGAACGCCATCGTAAATGCGCTGTTCAAAGCATACTTCAAGGAAGGCCGGGACATCGGTAACGCCGAAGTCCTCGCTGACCTCGCAGACAGTGCCGGTATGGATGCCGCCGTTGTCGCCAAACTTCTCGCCTCTGATGCTGACATCGAGAATATCCAGCAACGCGATGAACACTCCCGGCAAATGGGCGTAAACTCGGTGCCAACCTTCATCGTGGCCAACCAGCACGCTGTCCCCGGTGCCCAACCCGTGGAACTCTGGCGTCAGGTCATGGGTGAACTAAAGGCACAACAGGACAGTTGACCGCCGCTGAACGGTCATTCATTTTCCCACTTGTGACCTGCCCGCCCCCACGCTAAGCTTCGACTATCCCGCGACCGATTTTGACCGCCGGAGACTATTTAGCACGTTCATTCAAGCCAAAGGCCCGCCGCCTCGGACGCCCCGCGTCGAGCGTCCCGTCTGCGCCCGGATGATCCAGGGAGCCGAGCATGACCAAAGATAACCTGCCAATGTCGCAGGTCGAATTCATCGCGCTTTGCGCCATGATGTTCGCCACGATCGCGTTCTCCATTGACGCGATGTTGCCGGCTTTGCCGTCCATTGCAGCTGAGCTCAGTCCCGGCAACCTCAACCAGGCCACTTTGATCATCACGTCCTTCGTCATGGGAATGGGTATCGGAACCCTTTTTACCGGTCCCCTGTCGGATCGGTTCGGGCGCAAGGTTGTGCTGATTTCCGGCGCGATGATCTATTCACTCTGCGCCTTCATTGGATGGTACTCTGAAACTCTCGAGTGGGTGCTCGGCGCCCGCCTTGTAATGGGCATCGGGGCGGCCGGACCACGCATTGTGACACTTGCCATCGTACGCGACCTGTTCGAGGGCCGTGAAATGGCACGTATCATGTCATTTTCAATGATGATCTTTACACTGGTCCCGGCCGTAGCGCCGCTGATCGGCCAATTCATCATCGACTTCAGCAGTTGGCGTGGAATTTTTGTGGCCTTCATGGTGTTCTCCATGATTTCCGTGCTCTGGATTGGCATCCGCCTGCCGGAACCTCTCGCAGTGGAAAACCGTCGACCTTTCAAGTTCAGAAAGCTGTGGGACGGCATGCGAGAGATGTGGGGCATTCCCGCCGTTCGCACCTCAATGATGGTGCAATCCTTGATTTTTGCGGGGTTGTTCGGCCTCATCAGTTCGGTGCAACCGATCTATGACCAGACTTACGGGCGCGCCGAAGAATTCCCCTATTGGTTTGCAGGCATCGCCTTGATCTCGGGCTCGGCAAGTTTTCTGAACGCGCGTCTCGTGATGCGGCTGGGTATGCGCTACCTTGTGACAACGGCACTCTGTGCGCAGGTCTTCATCGGCATTGCTATGGTGGCCTGCACGATGATCAGCGACACTGACACTCAGTTCTACGCCTTCGCGTTCTGGCAGTTGTCGGGTTTCTTCTTTGTCGGCATGACCATTGGCAACCTGAACGCGCTTGCGATGGAACCCCTCGGACACATGGCTGGAACTGCGGCGTCCGTGATGGGCGCGGTCTCCACTATCGCCGGCGGTATAATTGCCACGCCCATCGCACTGATGTTTGATGGAACCGCCCTGCCCTTGGCTCTCTCGATGACCCTGCTGTTCACGATTGCCTTCGGCCTGATGCTTCAGATGCGCAGACAGGAACAGGCCCTCGCATGAAGCTAACTGGCAAGGCACCGACGCAATACTGACGTTTTGCCGACGTTATGCAGATGTGCCTTTCGCCGCCTTTTTGCGCTTCTTTTCAGCCACAACTTTGGCCGCGAGATCCCGCGCAATCGCAAATGCGCCCTTGATCTTGTCGCTGTCTTTTTTCCAATCGCGGCGCACAACAATCTTGTTGTCTTTGACCTTCGCCAAACCTTTCTGGTCCTGAATAAATTCCACCAAACCTGAAGGTGACGCAAACTTGTCGTTGTGGAACTGGATCGTCGCGCCCTTCGGCCCGCCGTCCAACTTGGCAATGCCCGCCTTCTTGCACATCTCCTTGATACGCACGATCAACAACAACGTGTTGACTTCCTTAGGCAATTTACCAAAGCGGTCGATCAATTCGGCGGCGAAACCCTCAAGCTCGACCTTGCCCTGCAATCCACTCAGACGGCGATACAGACCGAGACGAACATCCAGGTCCGGAACATATTTCTCAGGTATCAGCACAGGCACGCCCAGGTTTATCTGGGGCGCCCATTGATCGTCGCCATCATTCAGGCCTTCAAGTTCGCCCGCCTTGATCTTGGCTATCGCCTCCTCAAGCATCGATTGATAGAGCTCATAGCCAACATCGCGCATCTGACCGGACTGTTCTTCGCCTAACAGATTGCCTGCGCCGCGAATATCAAGGTCTTGAGAAGCCAAGGTAAATCCGGCTCCCAGCGTATCCAGGGAGCCCAGCACCCGAAGCCGCTTTTCTGCGGGCGCTGTCAGCTTCACCCGCGGCTTCGTCGTCAAATAGGCATACGCACGCGTTTTGGACCGCCCGACACGCCCACGGATTTGATAAAGCTGCGCCAAACCGAACATATCTGCACGGTGAACCACCATTGTGTTCGCCGTAGGAATGTCCAACCCGCTTTCCACAATCGTCGTCGCCAACAGGACATCATACTTCCCGTCGTAGAACGCGTTCATACGGTCATCGAGTTCACCCGCGGCCATCTGGCCATGCGCTGTGACAAAGCTGACCTCTGGAACCTGTTCGCGCAAAAACTCTTCAATATCAGGCAGATCACTTACTCTCGGAACAACATAGAACGACTGCCCGCCTCTGTAGTGCTCTCTTAACAAAGCCTCTCTTATCGTGACCGCATCGAATTCGCTGACGTAGGTCCGGATCGACAAACGATCGACGGGCGGTGTGCCGATAATCGACAAGTCGCGCACACCGGACAGGCTCAGTTGCAGAGTTCTGGGGATCGGTGTTGCCGTCAGGGTCAAAACATGCACGTCGCTGCGCATCTGCTTTAGGCGTTCTTTGTGCGACACGCCAAAATGCTGTTCCTCGTCAATGATCAGGAGACCCAGATTCTTGAACCGGATGCCCTTCGCAAGCAGCGCATGTGTGCCCACAACGATGTCGACCGTCCCACGGCTCAGACCATCGCGGGTCTTGTCGGCTTCCTTTGCCCCGACAAAACGGGACAAAGACCTAACTTCCAGAGGAAATCCTCTAAATCGCTCGGCGAAACTTTTGGCATGTTGACGCGCCAACAAGGTCGTAGGGGCTATGACAGCCACTTGCTGGCCCGACATCGCGGCGACAAAAGCCGCCCGCATGGCCACTTCGGTTTTTCCAAATCCGACATCCCCGCACACCAACCGGTCCATAGGCCGACCAGCCGCAAGATCACCAATGACATCCTCAATGGCTCGAAGCTGATCATCCGTTTCCTGATATGGGAACCGTGCCGAAAACTCTTCCCAAGCGTGGTGCTGTGCCTCAAGCACAGGCGCCGACCTCAGTTCCCTCTCGGCTGCCACGCGGATCAAGCGGTCCGCCATCTCGCGGATGCGCTCTTTCAGCTTCGCCTTCTTCGCCTGCCAGGCACCACCACCCAACCGGTCGAGCAAGCCTTCATCATGGCCGTACTTCGAAAGCAGCTCTATGTTTTCGACAGGCAAATAAAGCTTTGATTTTTCTGCATATTCAAGAAGAATGCACTCGTGCGCCGCTCCCGCGGCCGTCACCACCTCAAGCCCACTGAAGCGACCGATCCCGTGGTCGACATGCACCACCAGATCACCGGGACTCAGTGATTGCGTTTCCGTCAAGAAGTTCTCCGCACGCCGCCGTTTCTTTGGTGCGCGGATCAGGCGATCCCCTAATACATCCTGTTCTGAGATAACCGTCAGCTTGTCGGTTTCAAAACCATGTTCCAAGGACCAGACCGCCAGAAACAACCCGGCTTTTCCGATGCGACTGGCATCCGAAACATGAACCGTCTCCGCCAACCCCTCATCTTCGATCAGACCGCTCAATCGTTCACGCGCACCGTCCGAATAGCTGGCAACAACAACCGGCCCAACGGCGAGTCTTGCGCGAACATGATCCGCCAACACACCAAAAAGACTGACATTTTCCAACTGACGCTCTGGCGAAAAGTTCCGCCCGATACGCCCTCCAGCATCGATGGCTCCGGGTCCGGATGCCTGAGGCAAAGGCTTAAAATTGAGCAACCGCCGCCCTTTGACCGCCGCGTCCCAAGCGCCCTCATCAAGATACAATAATTCTGGAGGGACGGGCTTGTAGACCGTATCGATCCGGCTCTTCTGGCTCATCGCATGTTTGCGCGTTTCGAACTGATCTTTGACCGAATCCCATCGCGATAGACGCACAGCATCGGTTTGGTCATCCAGCGAAATGACCGCATGAGGCAAATAGTCAAACAGAGTTTCCAGACGCTCGTGGAAGAAAGGGAGCCAGTGCTCGACACCCTGATGTTTGCGACCCGCACTCACCGCTTCGTAGAGCGGATCGTCTGTCCCCGCAGCCCCAAACTCGATCCTGTAGTTCTGACGGAACCGGGTGATTGCGGCTTCGTCCAGAACAATCTCGCTCACAGGTGCCAGCTCGATCCGGTCCAGTTTCTCTGTCGTGCGTTGCGTCGCCGGATCAAACCTCCGCGCCCCATCGAGAACATCCCCGAACAGATCAAGTCGCACGGGGCCACTGTCGCCCGGCGGAAAGATATCGATGATACCGCCTCGAATGGCATAGTCGCCCGGCTCCATTACTGTGGGGGATTGCACAAAACCCATACGAACAAGGAACTTGCGCAGCGCATCTTCGTCGATGCGCCCATCAACTTCGGCCTTAAACGCGGCTTCCTTCAGCAACTCCCGTGCCGGCACGCGCTGAGTAGCTGCATTCAGTGTTGTCAACAGAACAAACCGCGACGGCATATCGTGAACCAGCGCGGCCAATGTCGCCATTCGGGTTGCCGAAATGTCCGCGTTCGGCGAAACGCGGTCATATGGCAAGCAGTCCCAACCGGGAAAGGTGATCACTGGCATATCCGGCTGAAAAAACGCCAGTGCCGCCTTCATTGCAGCCAGTCGCTTATCATCGCGCGAAATGTGAAGAACCGGCCCGCCTGATTTGGCGACCTCGTCCAAAATCAGCTTGGCGTCATACCCTTCGGGCGCACCGCCCACCAGAATGTGTTGCGCATCACGCATTGTCCGTAAGTCCAGTCATGGTTCGCCGGATCAGCCCAGCGGAGAAACGAGAAAGTTCTGATACATGCCCCATAGCGAAGACACAAAGATGGAGAACATGCCCAAGAGTTGCACCCAAAATCTGTGGCGCCCCAATCGCCTGCGCAAGGGTTCCCCAACGCAGGACTCCGCCCGGATTTTGCGCGCGGTCACAACGCTCATTGCACCGACCAGCGACATTGGCCCCATCAACAAAAACACAGCCTGAGCAAATTCCACACCATAGAAAAACCCGAGACCGATGAGCAAGGTGTGCACGAAAAACCCTAGCAATATCAGCCATGTACCAGACACATCTGCAATGTAGAGAATCCGGTTGATGTTGATACGAACCAGATCGGTCAGGTCATCTTCGGCCTGTCCACCAACCCTACGCGCACGTAAAACCGTGTCCCAAGGAACCCCCAGCACCCAATGGCTTGCGCTGGACCATGCCACAGCCAAGGCAATCCAATACCAAAGATTGGAAAAGCTGCGCATATCAATAAGTTCGAAAACGGTCTGGCTCAGGTCCAAGGTTCGTCTGCCTGTAAAGATTTCTAACCGACATACCCTGCCAATGCGCCAATTCCTAGCCCTTGAGGTATGCGAATTTCCGTGGCACCTCTGAAGAACCGTTACGTCGAGGACAACATGAAACAAACTCCAGCGCCCTTCCCGTCCGCCCGCCTGCGCCGCACCCGCCAAACGGCTGCTTTTCGTGGTCTGGTCAGAGAAAACACCCTGACAGCAGACGATTTGATCTGGCCGGTGTTTGTGCGTGACGGCGAAGGCATTGAGGAACCTGTTCCCTCCATGCCTGGGGTGGTGCGCCGGTCGGTTGACAAAATCGTGGAAGCGGCCCGCGAGGCCGCAGATTTGGGCATACCGGTGATCTGCCTGTTTCCTTACACCGATCCATCGTTGAAAACCGAAGACTGCGCCGAAGCTTGGAACCCTGACAACCTGTCCAACCGTGCGACCCGTGCCATCAAGGAGGCCGTCCCCGAGATTGCTATCATGACCGACGTCGCTTTGGACCCGTACAATATCAACGGCCACGACGGATTCGTTGTGGACGGCCAGATCCTGAACGACGAGACAGTTGAAGCCCTTGTGAAACAGGCACTTTCACAAGCTGAAGCAGGCGCCGATATCATTGGCCCGTCCGACATGATGGATGGTCGAATTGGCGCCATCCGCACAGCTCTCGAAGCAGCCGGTCACACCAACGTGACCATCATGAGTTACGCAGCCAAATATGCGTCGGCCTTTTACGGACCATTCCGCGACGCAGTCGGCGCATCCGGCGCGCTCAAGGGCGACAAGACAACATACCAGATGGATCCGGCCAACAGCGACGAGGCTCTGCGCTGCGTATCCCGCGACATCGCTGAAGGCGCAGACATGGTTATGGTCAAACCAGGGATGCCCTATCTGGACATCTGTCGCCGAGTCAAAGAGTCCTTCCAAGTGCCAACTTTCGCCTATCAGGTCAGCGGCGAGTACGCGATGATTATGGCCGCGGCCCAAAACGGCTGGATCGATGGCGACAAGGCGATGGTTGAGAGCCTGATGGCTTTCAAGCGAGCTGGATGTGACGGCATCCTGACCTATTTTGCACCCTCAGTCGCGCGAAAACTCGCTACGAGATGAAGCTACCTCAGGCCGCACAGGTGACAGAGCGGCCACAAAGACGTATAGTGACGGCAACCCGGAAAAACCGGCGGTACGAGCATAAAAACAAGACACATCAATACGGGCAAATAACATGAAAAACATGACCAGACGCGGCTTTGCGTTGAGCGGCATCGCTGCAGCGGGTATGACCGCTGCTTGTGGCAACGGAGTAGGTTCAAGCGGTGGTCGAGAAATCGATGCCCGCGTCGACTCAACACTGAATTATCTCTACACCAACTACCCAAACACCACCGATTTACGGGACAAGGCAGCCGGTGTTCTTGTGATGCCTGTGGTCACTGAAGCCGGATTTGGCTTTGGAGGCGGCTACGGCCGTGGGGCTCTGCGCATCAACAATGCGACGGTCGACTATTATTCTGCCGCCAAAGGCAGCGTCGGGTTTCAGATCGGCGCTCAACAACACGCTCACGTGCTGTTCTTCATGACAGACGCCGCACTTTCCGACTTCCGCAGCGCGAGCGGCTGGGCTGCAGGCGCAGGTGTACAGTACGTAGTTGCAAATGAGGGCGGCAACATCAGCGCCGACACGACAAACCTTCTGGATCCTGTGATCGCAGTGATCTTCGCCCAAGCCGGACTAAAGGTTGGCGCGACGCTGGAAGGCATAAAATACACTCGTATCATTCCCTGATCCGCGCATGCGGACAATTGCGGATATTATCTACGACGAGCGCCATGGTACCCCATTGGCGCTCGACCTTTTCTTGCCAAACGGCCCGGCAAGCGCTGTGGTTTTGCATGCCCACGGAGGTGGGTTTTTCAAAGGCGGGCGCAAAAGCGAGCGCACAACACGGTTTGCCCGCCAACTGACCGGCGAAGGTTTGGCCATGGCTGCGGTGTCTTACCGGCTCGGGACGCCAATGCACGTTTTGGAGGCCAGTACCCGCAGAGCCGTAAAGCAAAACAGGCGCAAGTCGCAGACAGCCGGACTTTCCACAGCAAACCGATTGATGGGCGCGGCCTTCGAAGCCGCGCGCCAAGACATTTCTCAGGCAATGATCTTCCTGAACAATTGCCGTGCAACGCACGAAATCACATCGCATAAGCTGGCTATTCTTGGAATTTCCGCGGGTGGAATAGCGGGGCTGGCGTTGGCACATCCTGCCGCCAACCTTCCGACCTGCACACGTCCAAACGCTGTTATTGCGCTCGGTTCAGCACTCTTGCATCCTTGGGCGCTAGATCCTGAAGGGCCTCCTTGCCTGATGATTCACAGCCACTACGATCGCGTGATAAACCCAACCAACGCCAAACTCGCCAAAGAAGCGGCGGAAAGAGCACATGCGCCTGTTCGGGTACTGACCTGTGCGCGCAAAGGACATAACGCCCCTGCCCAGGCACTGTTGGACGATGGCGCCCCTGATGGGACGCCATATTGGGCAATCATGATGGAAATGTTCCGGGAAGCAGGTCTTCTCAGCCCATCGCGCGCAGGCGCTTGATAAGGCTCGAAGTATCCCAACGTCCGCCACCAAGTTTCTGAACATCTTTGTAAAACTGGTCGACCAGCGCGGTAATCGGCAGCGACGCACCGACCTCGTCTGCGGTATCCAGACAAATGCCGAGATCTTTGCGCATCCAGTCCACCGCAAAGCCGTGATCGAATTCGTCATCAATCATGGTCTCGTAGCGGTTCTGCATCTGCCAACTTCCTGCAGCGCCGCCGGCGATTACATCAACCACAGCCCGTCCATCAAGACCAGCTTTCTCCGCGAAGTGAAGTCCTTCACTCAATCCTTGAACCAGACCGGCAATACAGATCTGGTTGACCATTTTTGTAAGCTGACCGGCGCCGCTCGCGCCAAGCCGCTTGATTGAACGGCCATAGGCCGTCATCACCGGCTCCGCTGCCTCATAACTCGCCTCGTCTCCACCACACATAATCGAAAGAACACCATTTTCAGCGCCTGCCTGACCACCGGACACAGGACCATCGACAAAGGCAATGCCTTGCTCCCGTCCCGCGTCATAAAGTTCGGCGGTCACTTTTGCGGAGACCGTAGTGTGGTCAACAAAAATTGCCCCCTTCTTCATCCCATCGAAAGCACCATTCTCGCCGACGCAGACCTGACGCAAATCGTCGTCATTGCCGACACAGCACATCACGAAATCGGCTTCGGCTGCGGCCTCCTTCGGGGTTTTGGCGAACCTACCGCCATGTTCATCGGCCCAGGCCTCGGCCTTTGCGGTTGTGCGGTTGAAAACACATACGTCATGACCTGCTTTCACCAGGTGTCCGGCCATTGGATACCCCATGACGCCAAGCCCTAGAAATGCAACTTTTGCCATCTACTTTCCCCTCAATCTCATTCGGCGTAATACTTGTCCCGTCTGATCGGGCAAATAGCAAGAAGATAACCGGAACCACCCTATGTCGCTCTTGATTCAATGGCTTATGCGTATCGCGAGCGCACTTGTGATTCTGAGCGTTTTGGCCGTTCTGTTTGTCTATTATCTCGCTTCCCGCTCCCTCCCGAATTACGACAAGACGCTTCAGACCACCGCCGTCGTCGCACCTTTGGAGATCGTACGAGACAACGCAAACGTGCCGCATATTTTTGGCGACAATGATCAGGATGTGTTTTTTGCGCTGGGGTATGCGCACGCACAAGACCGGCTGTGGCAAATGATCATGCTGCGCCGAACAGTTCAGGGGCGGCTCTCAGAAGTCCTCGGCACCCAAACTCTGGAAACAGACACTTTAATGCGGCGCCTTGATCTGGCCAGTCATGCCCGAGCCTCTGTCTCGTCTCAGGATGACGCAACACTGATCGCGCTTCGCGCTTATGCGAACGGCGTGAATACCCGGATCGATGAAATCAACCTAAACGCCTTGGGGCGCGGTGCGCCGGAACTCTTTCTGTTTCCACAAGCCATCGCACCTTGGGTTCCCGCTGACTCCATCGGCATTCAAAAGCTGATGGCTCTGCAAATGACAGGACATCTGGAACATGAAGTCCTGCGCGCCCGCGTTTCTCTGGCATTGGACGATCCCAAGCGGCTGGATGACATTCTGCCGGTTGCACCGGGGACCGGCGTAGCGGCCTTGCCCGAATACGCATCACTTATGCCTGGCCTCGCGCCTGAAACGGCATACACCCCATCCCGCCATGCGGCACTTTCACCTTTCCCGAAATACGGGATGGCCGGCGCCTCAAACGCTTGGGCAGCGGCCACAACGCGAAGCGCCTCCGGTGGCACGCTTCTTGCCAGCGATCCTCACCTCGGTCTGTCTGCGCCTGCGATTTGGTATCTGGCCCGACTAGAACTCGAAGCCGGCGGCGTCATTGGCGGCACCATACCCGGACTCCCAGCGGTCATAACGGGACGTAGCGACAATCTGGGCTGGGGACTTACTGCGGCCCATGCCGACGATCAGGATCTGTTCATCGAGGAGCTCAACCCCGAAAACGCACAGGAATACCGCACTCCACAAGGCTTCAAGCCCTTCAGAACCCGCAAGTCCATCATCAACATAAAGGACGCTTCGCCTGTAACCGTCACCCTGCGCTGGACGGAAAACGGTCCAGTCCTTCCAGGCAGTCTCTACAACATAGCGTCCGTCACACCACCGGGCCACGTTGCGGCATTGGGATGGACTGCGCTCAGCGACAAAGACACCTCGGTATCGGCAATCATGGGACTAATGCGAGCCCGCGACATCGGCCAGGCTGTTATGGCTTCAAAGGCGCATGTCGCTCCAGCAATGAACCTCACTCTGGCTGATAACGAAAACATTGCCCTCAAGGTAATTGGGCATATGCCTCGTCGCTCTGAAAACCATCAATCCAAAGGCCGAATGCCAAGCCTGGGTTGGCGCGAGGAAAACCGCTGGCAAGGAAGTTTTCCATTTACCACGAATCCGGGATTTGTCGCGCCTGTCGGAGGCATCGTCGGAAACACCAACAACAAGGTCATTGACCGCCCTTTCCCACTTCACATGTCTTACGTATGGGGCGATAGCCAGCGCATCGAACGCTGGAAACGCCTGATGCAGGCCCGACAGGTTCACACCCGTGACAGCTTTGTAGAAGCCCAACTCGACACAGTTTCCTATACGGCTCGAGCTCTTTTACCGTTGGTCGGGGCCGATCTCTGGTTTACCGGAGAAGCTGCGCCAGACGGCACACGCGAACGCCAACGGCAACGTGCACTCTCGCTTTTGTCCGAGTGGAACGGCGAGATGAACGAGCATCTTCCGGAACCCTTGTTGTTCGCAGCTTGGATGCGTGCACTGCAAGACCGATTGATCCGCGACCAGATCGGACCTCTTGCCGACACGTTTACGCACGTTGATCCTGTGTTCATCGAGCGCGTTTTCCGCGACGTCGATGGCGCCAGCGCATGGTGCGACGTGCGCCAAAGCGCTCCGGTCGAAACTTGTGCAGACATGGCGAGATTGGCGCTTGATGATGCGCTCGTGTCAATCGAGGAGCGGTATGGCACGCAAATAGAAAGCCTGCGCTGGGGAGACGCACACCAAGCCGTCCACAACCATCAGGTTCTCGGCAGTGTCCCGGTCTTGCGATTTTTCGTGAATATCCGGCAATCAACATCCGGCGGCGACAACACCCTGCAAAGAGGATTGACGCGCGGAACAGGAGACCGACCGTTCGAAAACGTACACGCGGCAGGGTATCGTGGCGTGTACGATTTCGCGGACCCGGATAGCTCGGTTTTCATCATATCAACCGGCCAGTCCGGCCATTTCCTGTCTCGTTTTTACGACGATTTGGCCCAACTCTGGCGACGCGGTGAGTATATCCCGATGTCGCTTGATGCGGATTTGGCGCGCGCGGCAGCCGTCGGGATCACCCGTATTCAGCCGCCGGCGCAGTAGTTCAAAGGCTGGCGAATTTCCGAGCCTGCTTTTGCGTCCAGTAAACACTCAGCGCAAACCCTTCTTCGGTTTGCTCTTCCTGTTCGACCACACCTTCCTTGAACAACCATGCGCGTTCCTTACCTTGAGCAAAGCTCAACGACAGGGTTTCCCGACTTTTCTCCGATTCAAGAGCGGTCGCGATCGCCTTGAACAAGGCCTGAAGGCCCTCTCCTGTCACAGCCGAAACTGCCAAGATGTCTTCCTCCCGGTCGGCCCGCGCCAGCACGGCCGCTCGATGATCTTCATCCAGCAGATCGATCTTGTTCCAAACCTCGAGTTGGCGTGTGTTGTCGTCCACTCCAAGACTTTCGAGAATAGATCTCACGTCCTCGGCCTGATGTTCTGTCTCTTCGTGTGCGATGTCGCGGACGTGAAGGATCAAATCCGCAGCCAGAACTTCTTCGAGAGTCGCTCGAAAAGCGGCGACCAACTGGGTTGGAAGATCGGAAATGAAACCCACCGTGTCTGACAGGATCACCTCTGGGCCGTCTGGAAGCTCCACCGAACGCATTGTCGGGTCCAGCGTCGCGAAGAGCATATCTTTCGCCATCACCTCAGCACCCGTCACATGGTTGAAAAGCGTAGATTTTCCAGCGTTCGTGTAGCCAACCAATGCGACAATCGGGAACGGTACTTTGGCGCGCGCTTTGCGATGCAGCTCCCGGGTTTTGACCACCTTGGCCAACTGCCGACGCAAACGCACCAGTTGATCATCAATCGCCCGACGGTCAGCCTCGATTTGCGTTTCGCCAGGGCCACCGACAAATCCCAATCCGCCTCGCTGACGCTCAAGGTGGGTCCAAGCCCGGACGAGCCGCGTGCGCTGATAACTCAACGCCGCCATCTCTACCTGCAAAACGCCTTCACGCGTGCGGGCCCGGTCCGAGAAAATCTCGAGGATCAAACCCGTGCGGTCGAGGATTTTGACTTTCCATTCCTTTTCGAGGTTGCGTTGCTGGACGGGGCTGACCGGCCCATCAATCAGCACGAGTTCAATCTCGTTGGCTTTCAATAAGCCGCGCAGCTCCTCGATCTTGCCGGTACCGAACAAGGTCCCCGGTTGGGCTTTGGCAAGACGCACAACGTTGGATCCGACCACTTCCAGGTCGGGCAATGCCGCGGCAAGTGCAACGGCCTCCTCCAAAGCGGAAGAGGCCTCACGCCGGTCGCCGGCGCCAGTGATATCGGGATGCAGGACCCATGCTCGGGTGACCTGCGTTTCATGCTCCATCAAGAGGCGTCTTCACCTTCATAAAGCGAGATCGGCTGAGCAGGCATGATCGTCGAGATCGCGTGCTTGTAGACCAACTGGCTCTGCCCATCTCGGCGTAGCAACACACAAAAATTGTCAAACCAGGTAATAACACCCTGAAGCTTAACACCGTTGATCAGAAAGATTGTGACCGGAACCTTGGTTTTCCGGACATGATTTAAAAATGCGTCTTGGAGATTTTGACGATCCGAAGCCATTGTACTTGCCTTTGTTCTTGTGTGTGCATCGGGTGCGGTAAGTCGTGCGTGGCGAGTATGGAGCGGCATTTTCAGACTTTCCACCCCAAAATGTTAATTTCATGCAAGCACTTGGCACCAAGCGCATCATTTCTGCCACAGATCCGGCGACAACAAAGCAATAATCGCGAGTGTTTCCAGACGCCCCAGAACCATCGCTACACAAAGAACCATCTTGTGCGCTGCATTTAGTTCAAAAAGATCAATTGGGGTATCGGCAGCAACCTGTGTCAGCGGTCCGGTTGTGGTCAATGCCGAAATTGCAAGCACCAGCGCGTCTTCAAAGCTGCTCCCAAGTGCGGCCAGTGTCATCGTAATAGCCGCCAAAGACATGGCAAACAGCATGAAGAACACCCATGCAATGACCGCGCCCCGACGCCGAATGCGGCGACGGCCGACCTTGCGGTTACCAATAACCACGGAGGGATGCACCAGCCTTTCCATCTCGCCAAGGCCTTGAAGGTAAAGTGCATATACTCTCAAAAGCTTCACACCGCCGGCCGTTGTCGCGACGCCGCCTCCGACAAGCGCAAGCGACATCAGGATGAACCCCGGCGTCCCCAAGCCCGACCATTCCTGCGCCACAGACCACTGCGCGCTTTCAAACCCGGTGGTCGTCAGGAAACTCAAGACTGTAAACAAACCGCCCCAAGCCGCCTTCGCGGCGCTGACAACGTCGTTCATGGAACCATCGTTAAGGGCGGTTCCCCAATGTCGCAAAAACAGGAACGAAGGAACAATCACGACAATCAGGAACCCGAGCCGTAGTTCAGGATCGTGCCAAAGGTTGGCGCGGCGCACATTTCCTGTGTCCGCCGAGAACGTCGCACGGGACAGTGCAAACAACAGAAACAGGAAAATGACCACTTCACCGCCGATCCCCGCTAACCCTTCGGACACGCCAAATGCCGTTGTGATACCGCTTGTCGACATCGTCGCCATTGCGTTCATCACCGCCGAAAGGGGCCGCTCGCCAAGGACCACAAGCATCAGACCAAGCGCAAACGTCAACCCAATGTAGATCGGCAGCAGTATCTGGAGACTGCGTACCCAGCGCTTCATCGGATCGGCGCGTTGCATCTGCCCTCTGCCAGTCGTTGCCTGACCCGGTTCCCCGAGCGCGGTAACTTCGTATCCACCAAGAGCAAGGGGTGCAAAAATGGCCGAGGCCGCAACCCACATCAGGAGCCCGCCGAGCCACCCGACAAGCCCGCGCCAAAGATGGATCGCATCCGGCACAGCGGCCGGGTATTTGATCACGCTGGCGCCGGTCGTGGTCAGGCTACTGACCATCTCGAAATAAGCTTCGACAAAGGTGATGGATCCCATTGCCTCATAGTAAGGGATCGCAAGGATCGCCGGCAAAATCGTGAAGCCGAAAAATAGCGCGCGCAGATTGTCGACGGTGCGCGTAAACCGTTGCGTTCCAGCCAAGGCGAGCGCAATCAGTGCACAAACAAACAGCACCAAAGTTCCGCTGTAGAAAAACATGCGGGCAATGAAATGAAACCGCTGAACAGATGCCACAATCGCCGGTGCGTACATCGCAACTCCGGACACCGCGACCAGATAGAGAAACAGAGGCAGTTTCAGATCGCGCGAAGTCATGGCGTCAGAAGAAGTCGATCGAGACTTGAAGCAAACGTTCTACCTCGGGCACGTCAGCCGCCAGACTGAACAGCGCAATCACGTCACCTTCTTCAATCCGAATGCCGCCGCGCGGCTTGTGGACCTCTTGCCCCTTGAGAATGGCACCAATCAACACTCCCTCTGGAAAGTCGATGTCGCGAAGAAGCTGCCCCGCAATCGGCGATGTAGACAAGACTTCAGCTTCGATGATTTCAGCCTCGGCATCTCCCACGGAATACACTGCTTTTACACGCCCATGGCGGATGTGACGAAGGATCGAGCTAACGGTCGTGGCCCGCGGATTGATGAACGCATCAATGTCCAACGGCTGCATCAGAGGAGCCAATGTCGGATCGTTGATAAGCGCAATCGCCAACGGACAACCCGCACTTTTTGCGCGCACGGAAGCCAGCATGTTGGTCTTGTCATCGTCTGTAACGGCAAGAACCGCGTCCGCGCGTTCGACACCGGCCTCCGACAAAAGCGCACTGTCCAACCCGTCGCCGTTGAGCACAATTGTTCGCTCCAGAGCTTCTGCCGCCTTCTCCGCCGTAGCGCGATCTCGTTCGATCACCTTGGTTCTGACACGTCGCGCCTGAGTTTCCAGACGCTGCGCAACCATCAAGCCGACGTTGCCGCCGCCGATGATGATTGCCCGTTCCTGATGGCGCTGAGTTTTACCGAAAACTTCCATTGTCCGAGCCACATCCTCGGCGAACGTAAAGACATAGATCTCGTCCCCGACAAAAAGTTGGTCACCAGGTTCCGGCGCAAAAAGACTGCCGCGCCGGCGTACACCAACCACAACGGCACGCAACGTTGAAAACAGATCGGTCAACTGGCGCAAAGGCGTGTTCACGACCGGACAGTCTTCATCCAGATGAATGCCCAGCATCTGCACTTTGCCACCAAAGAACATCTCGGTGTCGAACGCCCGAGGCGCACTGAAGCGTTTGAGCGCTGCTTCGGCGACTTCAAGTTCCGGCGAAATCACCACGTCGATGGGCATATGCTCACGGCGGTAAAGGTCCGAGTAAACAACGTTCAAATAGGAGCGGCTGCGGAGGCGGGCGATTTTTCTGGGAACCGAAAAAACGGAATGGGCCACCTGACATGTGACCATGTTGACTTCATCGGAATAGGTCGCCGCGATCACCATGTCCGCATCTCGGGCCCCCGCCCGATCCAGAATTTCGGGATAGCTCGCAAACCCCGCGATGCCCTGAACGTCAAGCGTATCGGTTGCACGACGCACAAGATCCGGATTGCTGTCCACGACCGTCACATCGTTGTTCTCACCTGACAGATGGCGCGCAATTTGCCACCCGACCTGACCGGCCCCGCAGATAATGACCTTCATGTGCTTTCCCCGTCGGATTCCGGCCCAAGAAATGACAGAAGCCTCTCTCCGCGTCAAACACTACCATTGACCTTTGAATGCCAATCGGGCTTTCTTTTGAAGTGTTATCAGGGGGTTCCAGTATGCTTCGATTGTCGGCAACGCTCGCGATTCTGGGAATCGTTGTATCTGCCTGCGGGCCTACCTCCCTTGTAAGCTATACAAAACCCAATGTTTCGAGTGACACCGCCAACCGCAATTTCGTTGAATGCCGCCAAGAAGCCAACGCGCTATTTCCGGCTGCGGTCTTCACTCAATCCGTGCCGGGCTACGGCGGATACGGGGCTTTCTATGGCGGTTATCCCGGTTGGGGCGGCAGCTACATACAAGCCCGAGACGCCAATGAACCGCTTCGTGCACAACACCTGAGTGATTGCATGACGCTCAAAGGCTACAGACAAGTCATTCACCCAATTTGTACCAGAGAACAATTGGCAGGACGCCAATATCAAGCTGTCTCCCGCCCGCCTTCCGGCGCAAGCCCGAACATATGTGCGGCGCGCACCCAGGGTGGCGGCTCCACATTGATCGACCTTAGCAAACCGATTTGAAGGGACGCGCGGATATGAAAAAAACACTCCTGATCTGCACAGTCGCTGCATTGATCGCCGGTTGCACGGACTTTCGTCAAATGTACAAACCCGGTGTGACCCGCACTGAACTCAACATCGATCAAGGTGCGTGCAATTCGGAAGCCGCCAGCCGCTATCCACCTCGAATTGTGACTGACTGGGTGCCGATTTTTGACGCGCAGGGGCGCGTTATCAGCCACCGCATTGAACAATACGACATCAACGAAGCCAGACGCCGCGAAGGCGCACGCAGTTGCATGATCGCCCGCGGCTATGAATGGGCGACCATTCCGTTCTGCAAAGATGAGCAAATCGCAGGTCGCAGCTTTGCACCAGTGACAAAACTTCCTGCTTTGACACCGAATATATGCGGAATGCGCACCGACAGAGGTCGTGTGCTGATTGATCTCAGCAAGCCGCTGTAAGCAAAGCGAAGGCCGACGTCATCCGGCCTTGCGCGCTTCGTCGTCATCTTCCTCGGATACTCGGGCGACACGAGCGCCTGATTTGTTGGACGTAACCACACCAAGCGACTTTAGCTTTCGGTGAAGAGCGCTGCGCTCCATGCCGACAAAATTCGCGGTCCGACTGATGTTGCCACCAAACCTGTTGATCTGGGTCAGCAAATATTCCCTTTCAAACGCTTCACGTGCCTCACGCAAGGGCAAAGTAGCCAAGGCTCCGGACAACACCACGCGCCCGTCATCTCCACCGCCTGATCCGCCTTCTTCTGGCAACTCGGCCGCCTCGATTTCTCCGCTGCCTTCGCCAAGGATCAGCACACGCTCGATCAGGTTCTTGAGTTGCCGCACATTGCCCGGCCAAACCATCGTCTGCATAAGCGCGATTGCATCTTCGCTCAGCACTCTAAGTGGCAGCCCCTGCTGTTCGTTGAACCCCGCGATAAAGTGCTCTGCAAGCGCGGGAATGTCCTCGCGACGCTCTTCAAGCGACGGCACGGCGATTGGCACAACGTTCAGGCGATGGAACAACTCTTCACGGAATGTGCCGGCATCAATCTCCGCCATAAGGTCTTTGTTTGTCGAGGAAATTACGCGCAGGTCCACCTTGACCTTATCCGCGCCACCAACCCGGGTGAATTGCTGGTCCACAAGCACACGCAGGATTTTCGATTGCGCGGCAAGCGGCATGTCGGCGACTTCGTCGAAATAGATGATACCACCGTGTGCCTGCTCAAGCATCCCGGATTCAACACCCCGCTCAGCGCTTTCACGGCCGAACAACATCTCCTCGACGCGATCCGGATCCATGCCCGCACAATTTACCGTCACAAAGGGACCCGAAGCCCGATTGGAGTTCGCGTGAATGAATCGCGCAGCCACGTCTTTGCCGACACCGGCTGGGCCTGTCAGCATCACGCGCCCATTGGATCGAGTCACCTTCTCCAGTTGGCTCACCAACGTACGGAACGAAGCGCTTTCGCCGATCAGTTCCGAAGGCGCGCCGTCCTGTCGCTTCAATTCGGTGTTCTCGCGGCGCAAGCGGCTGGTTTCCATTGCGCGGCGGATCACTACCATCAGTTGGTCGATATTGAATGGCTTCTCAATGAAGTCATACGCGCCCTGTTTGATCGCTGCGACGGCGATCTCGATATTCCCGTGGCCGGAAATAATTACGACCGGCACTTCTGGATAATCCCGCTTCACGGCCTTCAGAATGTCGATGCCATCCATGTTGCTGTCTTTGAGCCAGATATCGAGGATCATCAGCGCTGGCTGCTTTTCCGTGACGGCCTTCATGGCATCGTCAGAATTGCCTGCCTTGCGCGTAGCAAAACCTTCGTCTTCAAGAATATCGGATATCAATTCCCGAATGTCGCGCTCGTCATCTACGATCAGAATGTCACTCATACTGCCAACTCACCTTTCTCATTGCCCTCACCCGTGCTTGGTCCTGCCTTCTGGACCGGCAGCATGACCTTCGCCATTGCGCCCACGTGCGAATTTCCTTCAAACTTTGGCGCGTCCAGCAGTTCCAACTGGCCGCCATGCTCTTCGATGATCTTTTTCACAATCGGCAAACCAAGACCGGTTCCCTTGTCTCGGGTCGTCACATAGGGCTCAAACAGCCGCGCTCGATCGACCGGCAGCCCGATACCATTGTCCGCAATTGTGACGACGGCTTGCCCGTCCTCTAGATGAAAACCAATCCGGATCTCGGGGGAAACCTCTAACTCCGGTTTCTTTTCTTGAAGAGTTTCAATGGCTTCACCCGCGTTCTTGATGAGATTTGTAAGCGCCTGCGTTATCATCGTTCCATCAAGTTCGGCCATCACGGGATCGGGTTTGATGTCAACGTTGAACGTGACATCCGGTTGTCCGGACTCCTGAAGCAACAGAACGCCCTGAACCAACTCCGTCAGATCCACGCTCTTGCGATCCGGTTCAGGCATTCGCGCAAACTTTGAAAACTCGTCCACAATCCTACGCAAATCATTTGTTTGCCGTACGATCACATCCGTCATCTGCTCCAGTTTCTCGCGATCCTCACCAACCTGTGCAGCGAACTTACGTTTTATACGCTCAGCGCTGAGCTGAATTGGTGTCAGCGGGTTCTTGATCTCATGAGCAATCCGGCGGGCCACGTCTCCCCAAGCCGCCATACGCTGTGCCGATACAAGATCGGTCACATCATCAAACGCGACAACATACCCTTCCAGTGACCCATCCTCTCGCCTCCGCGTAGACATGCGGACAAGCAGGTTCTCCAGGCGCCCTGCCCTCGTGACCTTGATCTCTTGCTGAGCCACTTCACGCCCGCTGGACTTCAACTCATCCAACAAGGCCCCAAACTCGGGAACGGCCACAGCAAGCGCGACATCCTGCTGGTCATCGCTCCAATCCAGCAGGCGACGTGCAGACCTGTTGACGAAAGCAACGCGCCCGTCACCATCAAGTCCGACCACACCCGAAGTCACCGAACTCAGTACGCTGTCAAACATCCGGCGGCGGCGATCGATCTGTCTGTTATTGTCGAGCAAAGTCTCCCTTTGCGCCTTAAGCTGCCTGGTCATCTGGTTGAAGTACCGCCCAAGCATGGCGATCTCATCGTCGCCCTCTTCTTCAACGACCTGCACATCAAGATCACCCGCCCCAACACGCTGCGCAGCACCAGTCAGCCGTCCCACCGGCTGCGACAACCTTTCGGCAAACCACATGCCCATCCAAATGGCTGCAAGGATAAGAATGACGGCAAAGCCCAGATAGATCAGGCCAAACTCGAACAGAACCCGACCTCGTTCACGCTCCAACTGTTCATACAACTGCGCTGTCGCCCGCGTATCGTCCAACAGATAAAAAATTTCTGCATCGACTTCTCGGCTGACATACAAATACCGGTCAACAAAAGCATCGAGCCGCACCAAAGCTCGGAGCTCGCTGTTTTCGAGATCACGGATAATATGCATTCCGGTGTTTTGTGTAGCCTGAAAAGCCTCGCGATCAGGCATGTCAAAGCCGAACAGATAGGACCGTTCACCCCGTGCCCGAATATCGCCTTCACCATCAATAACGTAGGCTTCTTTCAAGCCTCGTTGGATTTGTCCCTGCCCGTTTGCAAGTACAACCCGTAGATTTCCGTCATCCATAACGAACGTGCGACGGCGGTTTTCGTCAAGAAATTCGGCAAGAGCCAAAGCGTCAGTTTCCAGGTCGATCACGTGTTCGGCCTCGTAGGCCTGAGCCGCAGCAACCGAGTTGCCGATCACCTGTCTTACCCGGTCACTAAACCAGCCTTCGAGACCGATGTTTACCGTCAGTCCGGCGAACACGGCCACAGTCACCGCAGGCACAAGCGCCAATACCGCAAAAGCGCCCGTCAAACGAAGGTGCAGCCGTGATCCGGCGGACTTGGCCCGTCGGGACGAAATCACGCTGGCAACGCGACGCAGCACAAGAGCTGCGACCACGAGAACATAAACTATGTCCGCAAGAAGAATGGATCGCAGCGCGCCCGAAGACGCGCCAAGCGCAAACGGACCCATCGCAAGGAACGTGCTCAGCGCCAGCACTGGCCCAAGCACAACAAGCCCCAGCGTTGCGACATTCTGGACACGCCGCTGACGTCTCAAACGCCGAAAACGCGCCCAATGGGTGGATTCTGTCCGGCTCAACACCCGACGACCTCAACTGATATAGTGCCGCTTCTGCGGCACACCGCCATATTATGTGTGATCAATGGCCTGCGGCCAAAACGTCACGGTTATGTGGCCTATTTACATCAATTTGCGGCGGCGTGTCACGTGAATATCCAGATCAGTGATCTTTTTGCGCAGGGTATTTCTGTTAATTCCAAGCAAGTCCGCGCATTTCGCCTGATTGCCACCGGTTGCATCAAGTGCGATTTCAATCAGCGGCAACTCTATTTCCCGCAGAATCCGGGCATACAGCCCGACTGGCGGCAGCATATTGCCGTGAAGATCGAAGTAGCGGCGCAAATGTCGCGCAACGGATGCAGACAGTTTTTCAGTATCTTCCCCGCCCAATAGCGGACCAACCTGAGGCTGCGCACCCAAAACCATCTCAGCTTCAGTACGAGAGATTTCCTCACTTTGCGCGGTCAGCACAAGGCGCCGGACCGCATTTTCAAGCTGCCGCACGTTTCCGGGCCAGCTGTAGGCTCGGAACATCTCCATGGCGTCTTCTGAGAAAATCCGCATTGGCGCGCCGTCACGCTCGGCGCGATTCAGGAAATGCTCCACCAAAAGCGGAATATCATCCACGCGTTCACGCAAGCTCGGAACATAAATCGTTGCACCGTTCAAACGATAATACAGGTCCTGCCGAACCGTGCCTTTCTCCATCGCCTGCTCAAGATCAACTTGGCTGGTTGCCATAAAGCGCGGACTGTGTTCGCCCGGCGTGTCGATCATGCGCACAATGCGGGCTTGAACCTCATCGTCGATATCTCCGATTTCGTCGAAGAGGATGGTGCCACCTTTGGCCTTTGCCAAAACCCGGGCTGGTCCCTCAAGGTCAACGAGCTCGGAAGCATTGACCACAACAAATGGAAGCGACCGACGGTCGGAAAAATCGTGAATTTCGCGCGCAATCAGAGACTTACCAGTCCCGCTTTCCCCGGAAATCAACACGGGAAGATCGGTGTTCATGACGCGTGCCACTAGGCGATAAAGCGCCTGCATGGCAGGCGTACGCCCCACAAGCGGCAGTTCGTCCGGACGATCCTTGTCTCCTTGCTGCTCCGCGGGAGCCCGACGCTTTAGTTCAAGCGCCTTGCCTGTGCGCTTCATCAAGTCAGGCAAGTCGAAAGGCTTTGGCAAATAATCATAGGCCTCGGCTTCAGCTGCCTGAATGGCCGTCATGATGGTATTCTGTGCCGAAATCACGATCACGGGCAAACCGGGGCGATCTTCGGCAATCTTGGGCAACATCTCGAGCCCATTTCCGTCAGGCATCATCACATCAGTGATCACAACATCGCCTTTGCCTTCCGCAACCCAACGCATCAGCGTCGTCAGCGAAGACGTAGCATGTACTTTGCACCCTGCCCGCGTCAGCGCCTGTGTCAAAACTGTGCGGATCGTGCGGTCGTCATCCGCAACCAGAACCGTGCCATCCATCAGAGGCTCCCCTCATATTTTGCGATCACATCCTTGCCCGCTCGTGGCAAGGACAACTTAAAAACCGTGCGCCCCGGCACGCTGTCCACGGTGATCATCCCACCGTGGTCGGAAATGATTTTGCTGACCAAGGCCAGACCAAGTCCGGTGCCGTTCTCACGTCCGGAAACAAACGGGTCAAAGATGTCGCCCTGAATGTCCTGAGGAAGTCCCGGCCCGTTATCGATGATTTCCACCTGAAGCGGCAAAGGCTGACCGCCACCGTCCGCGCGGCGCAAACGAAAACTGTGCTCGTAGTAGGTCCTGATCCGAATTTTGCCATGCTCTTCAGAGGCTTCAGAGGCATTTTTCAACAGGTTCAATACAACCTGAACCAACTGATCTGCATCACCCTCCGCAGGCGGAAGAGACGGGTCATAGTCCTCGATAATGGTCATATGTGCACCAAAACCGACCAATGCCGACCGGCGAGCTCTGTCCAGAACATCGTGGATGTTCACCGGTTTTCGCGCAGGCAGAGACAGATTGCCGAACTGCTCAACTTGCTCGAGCAGTTTTACGATCCGCCGGCTTTCCGCCACGATCAGATCGGTCAACTCCAGGTCTTCCGCGCTCAGGTTCATGGAAAGAAGCTGCGCCGCACCCGTAATCCCCGCCAGCGGGTTCTTGATCTCGTGAGCCAACATCTCAGCCATACCAATCGCCGATTTCGCCGAAGACTTTACACCTTGGCTACGGGTCATACGGCCCGCCAATTCCCTTGAGGAAATCAGGAACAGCATTTGACCATCGCTGTCTGACAACGGAGCAATCTGCAAATTGCACTGAACCGGAGGCCCGTCGCCGGTTCCGACGTCTGCGTCATTCACAAAAAGCGGCGTCCCGTGTTGCCGCGCGCGATGAAATGCGTCCTCCAGCGGGGCATCGATCATGATCTTGTCCCAGATCGGTTGTCCGCGCATGGATTTTGTCGACGCATTCAGAAAGGTTTCTGCCGCCGGATTCAGGCTCAATATCTGATCCTGTTGGTCGACCAGCAAAGCTGGCACCGGCATTGAATTCCAAATGGCACTATCGCTGCTCATGCGGCCTCGTCTTTGTTTTCATTGTTATTTTTTGTCAGTGCGTCCGGCAGCAATGCCAAAACTTCGGTCGCATCCCGCCCCGTCAGGACCCGCCGCCGCAACAACGCCTCTGTGCCGACACCGTCCATGAACCACCCCAGATGCTTGCGCGCCACGCGCAACCCAAGATCTGCGCCATAAAACGACAACATCGCCTCGTAATGTCCGCCAACCAGATCGACCAAATCCGCGCCTTCCGGTACCTCAGGCTCGGGACCGCCAAAAACCTCAGCGGCAATTTGCGCCAATATCCAGGGTTTTCCCTGTGCCCCACGACCGACCATGACACCATCCGCGCCCGACGCAGCCAGCGCCGACCGCGCCGTCGCACCATCCACAATGTCGCCGTTGGCAATCACAGGGACAGACACGGACTCTTTCACGCCAGCTATGGCGTCCCAGTCCGCACTACCTTTGTAAAACTGACAGCGCGTCCGGCCATGAATCGTTATGAGTTGTACGCCCGCGTTCTCGGCCCGCTTCGCAAGCTCAGGTGCATTCAGCATATCGTCATCCCAACCGAGACGCGTTTTCAGTGTCACCGGAATATTCACGGCGCCAACAACGGCCTCGATCAGCGTCAACGCATGGTCCAAGTCCTTCATCAACGCGGAACCACTGGCGCCTGACCCGCTGGAACTGGTCACTTTTTTGGCAGGGCACCCCATATTTATGTCAATCAGCGTAGCGCCATTGGCTTCGACTTGCCGTGCGGCTTCCGCCATCCAGTGCGCTTCTCGACCAGCGAGCTGCACAGACGTCGTGGCGTCGCCAAAACCCAGCTCAGCGCGCTCACGCACACCGGGCTTGGCCTGTACCATCTCCTGACTGGCGACCATCTCACTCACCACCAACCCGGCACCAAAGCGAGACACCAAATCGCGAAACGGACGATCAGTGATGCCAGCGAGCGGCGCCAGAAAGACTGGAGGGCCTAAGGTCAAATGTGCGACTTGAACGGTCACTTGCTTATTCCTTGTGCATTGAGGCTTTGCTACCCGAGTCTGAACGACCCTTCAATGAAACCCAAAGGGATTTTGTTGCGGATTTACGCAATTGCCTATTTTTTAATCACAGACAAGGGGTCAATTGCTTCTGCGCGTTGCAGGATTTAGACAATGCCCATGACCAAACCGCTCCAAAAAACCGCCGTCGTGATTGTTGCCGCAGGGCGTGGAACCCGCGCCGGCCCCGGCGCGCCGAAACAATGGCGCCAACTTGCCGGCAAACGTGTGATTGACTGGACAGTGACCGCATTTGAGACTCATCCGGAGATTGACGAAATCATACTGGTTTTGCACCCCGACGACATGCATCTCGGCAACGGCTTGCCAGGCAAGCATGTCTCTGGCGGCACAACACGCGACTCTTCTGTCAAGAATGGCCTTGAAGCGCTGGCAAACTCTGACACGACCCATGTTCTCATTCACGATGTTGCCCGCGCAGGTATAGACGCCCTGACCATTTCCAACGTGGTTTCCGCCCTCGCAAATGGCGCGAAGGGCGCCGCGCCCGCACTGCCGGTTACCGATGCGCTTTGGCAAGGAGAAGACGGGGCGGTCACGGGGACCCGGTCGCGAGAAAAGCTCTTTCGTGCGCAAACACCACAAGGCTTTGACTTCAAAGCTATTCTGGCGGCTCATCGTGCGCACTCTGGCGGCGCGGCCGATGACGTAGAAGTTGCGCGCGCAGCTGGCCTTGACGTCACCATAACCGAAGGCTCAGAGAGCAATCTGAAAATCACAACAGCCGAGGATTTTGCCCGGCTCGAAACCCATCTGAGAGGCACAATGGACGTTCGCTTGGGAAACGGCTTTGATGTACATGCATTTGAGAACGGCGATCATGTCGTCCTTTGCGGCGTGCGCATCCCCCACGATAAAGCATTGAAAGGTCATTCCGACGCAGACGTAGGTATGCACGCCGTGACCGATGCCATCTACGGCGCCTTGGCACAAGGAGACATCGGCCGTCATTTCCCGCCTAGCGAAATGGCTTGGAAAGATGCCGACAGCGCCATTTTTCTTGAGCATGCCGTCAAACTCGCTGACAAAATGGGCTTCAAGATTTCCAACATTGATTGCACCCTGATCTGCGAGCAGCCGAAAATCGGCCCCCATGCACCCGCAATGATGGCTCGTATGGGAGAAATCATGGGTCTCGAAGAAAACCGCGTGTCCATCAAGGCCACCACAAGCGAAAAACTCGGCTTTACTGGGCGCGAAGAGGGAATTGCGGCCATTGCGACCGCAACATTGGTGAGCAAATGAGCAAGATGATCGCGACAATGATGGGGCTCGGCAACATAAGCACCATGCCTGGCACGCTCGGGTCCGCGGCGGCGGTGCCGTTGGCCATCATTATTCATATGGCCGGCGGTTTTTGGGCCCTCCTGATTGCAACTATTGCCATGACGGCTTTGGGCTGGTGGGCCACAGAAGCACAGGTGGCGACGCGTCCCGGCGAAGATCCCTCAGAAATCATCATCGACGAACTGGTTGGACAGTGGATTGCGCTCTGGATGGTCAGCTTCGGCGCCAGTCACGCAGGCGTTTCAATCCTCAAACTCTGGCCCGGAATCATCGCAGCATTCGTCTTGTTCCGGCTGTTTGACATAACAAAATGGGGTCTTGTTGGGATGGCCGACCGCCGCCACGACAGTCTGGGCATAATGCTGGACGACGTCGTCGCTGGAGTTCAGGCGGCGATCTGCGTCGCAATCCTAGGCTACCTTTGGCACGCGGTGATCATGTGAACAGTCCTCTGAACAGTCTGGCCGCTGAAACGCTTCAGGCAGCGCGCACCAAAAGCCTGCGAATTGCCACGGCTGAAAGCTGCACCGGCGGCATGGTGTCCGCCGCGTTGACCGACGTGGCCGGAAGCTCGGACGTGTTCGAGCGCGGCTTTGTAACTTACACCAACGTCGCAAAGACCGAGATGCTTGGGGTGCGGGAAGCCACCCTGGCGACCGTTGGTGCCGTCAGCGAAGACGTCGCGCGCGAAATGGCGGTAGGCGCGCTCGTGAATTCAGACGCGCACCTCGCAGTGTCCATCACTGGCATTGCCGGCCCGGGCGGATCCGAGTTCAAACCTGAGGGACGTGTTTGTTTTGGTCTGGCAAACGGAACAACATGCACCACCGAAACCGTCGAATTCGGTGCGCTTGGACGGGCCGAAGTGCGCGAAGCGGCGCGGAATCATGCGTTGACCCTGCTCAAAAATGCAGCCTCCGCATTCTGACGCAAAATTAGACACACCCCACTGCATTTCGCTCATTTTTTAATCAGATTGCAAAACGCCCACATTTGGTGCGCCCTGCCTGCAATTCCACCTTTGTCGTGCGCAGTTTTTCCGCTTTGTGGCGAAAAAAACATCACTCACGGGAAAGGGAACTCAAATGAACGGAGCGGATACCGCGTGGATCATCGTGGCGACAGCCTTGGTCCTGTTCATGACACTGCCGGGACTGGCGCTGTTTTATGGCGGCCTTGTACGCGCACGTAACGTGCTCAGCGTTTTCATGCAAACTTACGCAATCGCCTGCTTGATGAGCGTGCTGTGGCTCGCCGTTGGCTACTCAATTGCCTTTGGCAGCGGCACATCTGGCGTCTGGGGTGGTCTGGACAAAATGTTCCTCGCCGGCATTGACGCAGACACTCTGTCTGGCACCCTGCCCGAAGTCCTGTTCTTCGCCTTCCAGATGACTTTTGCGATCATCACACCGGCACTGATCGTCGGCGCTTACGTTGAACGCATCGGCTTCGGCTTTGTTCTGCTCTTTTCCGGTCTCTGGATGCTGCTTTGCTATGCACCCGTTGTGCACTGGATCTGGGGTGGCGGCATGATGGCAGATGGTGGCATCTTCGGTGAAACCGGTGTCATGGACTTTGCAGGCGGCATCGTGGTGCACGAAACCGCCGGTCTTGCCGCACTCGTTCTCGCTGTGATGCTGGGCGCACGCAAAAACCGCACGACACCGCCGCACGCACCTTGGATGGTGATGATCGGCGCAGCTATGCTTTGGGTGGGCTGGTTCGGATTCAATGGCGGCTCCCAACTTGCCGCAGATGGCGGCGCAGCCATGGCACTGACCGTGACACACATCTCTGCAGCAACGGCATCGCTCACTTGGGCGCTTTGGGAGCGTATCAAATACGGCAAGGCCTCGCTGGTCGGTCTGGTCACAGGCACGATTGCCGGTCTCGCATCCATTACACCGGCGTCTGGCTTTGTCGGCCCCGTTGAAGCTCTGATCATTGGCGCTGTTGCTGGTGTCCTGTGTCAGGAAGCCGTGAACCTTGTACGCAACGTGTTCAACATCGATGACACGCTCGACGTCTTCGCGGTTCACGGTTTCGGCGGCATCTTCGGCACAATCATGATCGCGGTTTTCGGCAACGGCGCTTGGGTTGCACAGCTTGGCGGTCTGGCCATTGTTGGTGTCTTCACCGTCGTCATGACCTTCGTCCTGATCAAGGTCGTCGGTATGATCACTCCGCTTCGCGTCGACGAAGAAACCGAAGTCAACGGTCTCGACCTGGCGGTTCACGGCGAACGCGCTTACGACACCGCATCCTAACACTCACGGAGAACACTCCGACTGGGGCGGCCTTCGGGTCGCCCTTTTTCTTTTGCAAAGGCTTGATCGAACGATCGAAGCTTGTGCAATCTGGAAGAACGATCTTTCGCGGAGCCCTCGCATGACTGTTCTCAAAACCACTGCGGTTTCCTTATTCGTTCTTTTGGCTCCACCTGCGCTTGCCGGTTCACCCATCAATGTCCCCATGACATGCCCTGTAGGCGGCGAAAGCTTCGAAATTACGTCTACCAGTTCCTGCTCGACAACCGGCCGCACAATGTCCTTCAGACCGCTAACAACTTGCGACTGGAAGACTCACATGCCCGCGTGTCCCACCAATGGCCTGCCAATCTATCGCGAGTTTTCCACTGAGGAAATTTCACATCTGGAGAACCATTTAGAAACAGAAGACTGGAAACGTGACCGTAAACTTCCTCCGCTGCAGCGCGCTTTCGCTCTTGCGGAACACATGGGAGACACAACCGCACCGTTCGGATTTTTCATGTTGCTGAACGCAATGTGGTATGAACCGACCAGCTTCTTGAAAAACGACGAGCAGAAAGACGCGTTCTTTGCTGCTGCAGCAGTAGAAATCGAGGAAAACCGGGACGGCAATGGCCCCTTTTTTCAAGCCATCCTCGCATACACCCTTGCCTTGGATGCGCAAACAGGCCGCGCAACGTCCGAATTGACAAAAGCAAGGGAGAAAACCGAGGCCAACCCGAACCTGCCAGACTTCCTGCGTCAGTACATATCTTCAATCGAAGCCTGCCTGCCCGATATCAACGTAGCAGACTGCGCGCCGGATGCGCCTCTGGATCTCAAATAAGCGCACCAAATTGCGCTGAACTTTCTGGCGCATTGATACAGCGCCACAAACCCTGCGCCTTGTCCGCCCCGACCAAGGCTTGCGCTTTGGCCCGCAAACGCGCTTCCCGATCCATCAGTGCGATCGGCGCATCCAAATCATGAAACGCCTCAATTGTTGTGCCGTCCGTCAGCGTTAGGGATACCCGCGCCTGCATTTCGCTCAGAGACGCGTCTTCAGCGACCGTCACCCTGTCTCGCAATGCCACCACCTCGCAGTCGGCACAAAGCGCGTCCGAATAATTCGACAAAGCCGCTGTGTCGTGCCCCAAGAGGGCCATCGCAACAACCACTCGATAGGAGAACTTTGCACCCAACCCCTCGGTAGGCTCCGGCTGGTTGCACACACTCATCCACCTCGGATGGGTCGTTACTTTCACTGCCACAACGTCAGACGCCGCAGGGCGATTTATCCCAGCCAGCGCTTCAAGGGTGGCATGAAGGCCGTGGCAGCAAGCGTGGAACTTGTGGCTGATCGTGTCCATCAACCAGTCGGCTCCCAAGCCGTCCAGGGCCCCGGCATCGGCCTCGCCATGATGCGTTGGACCAAATCCTTGCGCAGCTTCTAGTCCTGCCGGATTTCCTGACATGCCATTGGCCACCAATAGCGCCGCCTCAACTCCATTAGAGGCTGCGATACCCGCGTTGAACGGTTTCCCCATTGTTCCGAATTGTGCTTTCGAGCCGCTGGCTCGTGTTGCGACCAAACCTAATGCGGTCTCTACCTGTGTAGAATCCAGTCCAAGCAAGCGTGCCGCGGCGGCGGTCGCGCCAAAGGCCCCTGCCGTTCCGGTTTGATGAAACCCGCACTGATAGTGACCACGCCCCAACCAGACGCCGATGCGGATGCTGGTTTCGATCCCCAAAAGCGCGGCGTGCTGCAACGCTTCGCCGCTCTCCCCCTGACGCTCGGCGATGGCAAGCGCGGCCGGAAACACAGCCACGCTTGGATGGCCTATGTGTGCGAAATGAGTATCGTCGTAGTCAAGCGCATGGCTCGTTACGCCGTTTACCAAAGCGGCTGTTCTTGCCGGAGCCTTGCCGCCCCCAAACATCGACGCCTGTGGTGCACCGCCTTCCTCGCTTGCCAAGGAACGGCAAGCGCACGCTACCGGCTCCTCGATGCCGGCTATACCGCATGCGGCCCAATCCAACATGGACAGGCGCACCATATGTTTTGTGTCCTCAGGAACAGCATCAGCCGGAGTCTCCGCCACGAACGCCGCAAGTTTTTCGGTGATCATGGCTTTCTCCTTTAACTCAGCTCGGTATGTCAGCCGTGCAATGCTTTCGCCCGTGCTTCAAATGCGGCAACGATCCGGTTCATGGCCTCAAAAAACACCAAGCCAATCGCCTTTTGCAGGATGATATTCTTGAACTCGAAGTCCACAAAGAACTTCACCTCGACACCGTTTTCAACGTCCGCGAAATCCCAGGTCGACTTCATGTATTTGAACGGCCCATCCAGATATTCAGTATCAATGTGCTTTGTCTCGGGATGCAAAACCACCCGGCTTCCAAATCTTTCTCTGAACACTTTGAACGAAATCACGAGATCCGCGAGCATCTCCTCGCTTGTCCCGGATGGCGTACGAGAGCGGATGCGCGCAGCAGCGCACCAAGGCAAGAACTGCGGATAGGCCGCCACATCTGCCACGAGGTCATACATTTGCTGAGCCGTATATGGCAGCGTGCGAGTTTCAGAGTGCGTCGGCATGTCGTCCCATTTTCGTCGTGACAGCGCCAAACAGGGTCGCTATGCACTGTTCTGCCCGCGCACATAGCTGCGCGACCTAGGGGAAATCAAGAGGGTCCCATGTCAGAGCGTCCATATGTCATCGATCAAATGATCTCGGCGAAATCCATTGCAGCCCGCATTGAAGACCTCTGCGCAGAGATCCACGACGAATACGAAGGCACCGATAAACTGATTGTTGTGGGCCTGCTGCGAGGCTCATTCGTATTCATTGCCGATCTCGTGCGGGAGCTGGACTTGCCAGTCGAAGTCGATTTTCTGGAAGCAAGTTCCTACGGCAACTCGATGGAAAGCAGCCGGGAAGTTCGTATTCTCAAGGACTTGCGCGGTGAAATTGAAGGCCGCGATGTACTTGTAGTCGAAGATATTGTCGACACGGGCCACACCCTGACCCACGTTATGCATCTCCTGGAAGCGCGCAATCCGGCCAAGATCAAAACCATCGCGCTGCTGGACAAACCCTCCCGCCGCGAGGCCGACATCAAGGCAGACTGGATCGGCTTCTCCATCCCTGACGAATTTGTTGTTGGCTACGGCATCGATTTTGCACAGCGCAATCGCAACCTGCCGTTCATCGGCAAAGTGCGCTTCACCGAAGAATGAATCCGCGCCATTTCATGAAAATGGCGATGTGGGCCAAACGCCCGCCTTCGCAAAAACGGGTAATTCTCGTCTTTTCCGTGATCGCAATCTGCCTCGCAGTGGCCGCCGTCGAAAAGATTTTCGGGCTCGAGGACATGGTGCCGGAACTCAACAAAACCAACACACGCGTCAAGATCACGCCCTAGACATTTCTCCGGCCAGCCGGCCGGACATATTGCCCAACCCGTCCAAAAGATAACGACGCGTTGCTTCGATCCGGCTGACCCCCGCCATATCCACATGATTTGCCACCCAAATCGGAGCAGACGGAAGGCCACCGTCATCCAATCGCACAAGTCGGGGATCAATGTCGGCGATCACACAGGGCAAAATGGCTTTCCCCAATCCAAGCCCAGCCATGTAGGCAAGCACAACAAAACTGTCTGCGGCACCGACAATGCGCTCTGGCTCCACCCGCGCGGCCATCCAACGGGCTGCAAGCGATCTGGTCAGAGGCCCGGCAAGGCCGAGCCAGTCTTCTTGGTCGGGATCAACCGCGTATACCCCGAACCCGAGGTGCGCACCTATATCGCCAACCATATCTTCGCCCAGTTCATCCGTGGGCCGCACCGCAACATCTGCCTGCGACCGGCTGAAATCACTGCGCGCATTTGTTGACATCAACGCAATCCGCAATCCGCTCACGTCCTTGTGAAGCGCCCCCACCAACTCGGGCAAAACAAACTGACACAGGGAATCTGTGCTCGAAACGCGCACCGACCCCATCACTGGCGCCTGCTCACCTTGCAGCATCCGCGCGACGGAGTTCACAGCATTTTCGGCTTCTCTTGCGGCCTCGATCATTCGCACCCGATCAGGCCGAACTGAATAACCCTTTGCGGTACGGTCGAAAATCGCCAAACCAAAACGCGTTTCATAAGCCGCAACCCGCCTGAGAACCGTCGCGTGATTGACACCTAACTTTCGCGCCGCGCCGCTAACGGTCCCGGTCTCTGCAACCGCCAGAACAAAACGAAGGTCATCCCAATTCTCATTGTGCATAAATCGCATACTAACCTGCGAATTTAGCAAATGGTATTCGATTTCGTCACAGCTACGTTTTTTTAGACGTTTTCACACAGCCATCTTTTCAGGAGTCGCCCATGAAACGCTTTTTTGCTCTAACCACTGCCGCTGCCCTGACGTTTGTCGGAGCGACTGCTTTTGCAGACGGACACATCGACCATGCCATCAAGGCGCGTCAGGCCCAGATGCAACTCTATGCCTTCTCGCTCGGCACCCTCGGAGGCATGGCAAAAGGCGAGATCGAGTACAATGCGGAAATGGCTTCTGCTGCAGCCGATAATCTTGCGGCGCTGACGATGATGAACCAGTCCGCCTACTGGCCGCAGGGCTCCGACAGCGGCTCAAACGACAAGTCGCGCGCCAAGGCAGACATGTGGGCAAACTTTCCCGATGTTATGTCCAAAGGCCAAGCACTCGGCGAAGCAGCTGTCGCGATGAAGGCCGCAGCCGGCACTGATCTCGACGCACTGCGGGGGGCCATCGGCCCTGTCGGCGCAGCATGCCAAGCCTGTCACAAGGCCTATCGTGAACCCAACAACTGATTGCGGTCTCTGAAAAATTCAAAACCGGCGGCCCTCGGCTGCCGGTCTTTTTTGTGTTAAGGTATTCGCATGAAACGTTTTCTTTTGTCCCTTTGCGCGCTCGCCATTCTCGGCATCGGAATCGCTCTCTGGATCACTCGCGCCAATACCTTGCCTTCTGACGCGCTGGCCGGCCTGACCGCTGATGAAACCCGTGGCGAAACTGTTTTTCATGCCGCTGGATGCGCCTCATGTCATACAGCGCCTGGAGCCGAAAGTGCCGATGCCCCCGTTCTTTCAGGAGGTCAGCGCTTTGCATCTGATTTTGGCACCTTTCTCGCACCCAACATCTCCTCCGATACAACGCACGGCATCGGAGACTGGACTGCCTTGGAACTTGCAAACGCGGTCATGCGTGGCGTGTCACCAGCCGGACAACACTACTACCCTGCCTTTCCATACACATCTTACGTCCGCATGCAGCCTCAGGATCTGGTCGATTTGCACGCCTTTCTCGCAACCTTGCCCGCAAGCGACGTGCCCAGCCAACCTCACGAGGTGGCCTTCCCCTTGAACATCCGGCGCAGCGTCGGCGGGTGGAAATGGCTTTATATGGATGACAGCTGGATCATGCCTGCCGACACGCCTCAACTGGAGCGCGGTCGCTACCTGGTGGAGGCAATGGGCCACTGCGGTGAGTGCCACACGCCTCGAAACAGCCTGGGAGCCCTGGACCGCAGCGCCTGGCTTTCAGGAGCTCCGGATCCTTCAGGCCGCGGAAATATTCCGGATATCACTCCAGCGTCACTCACATGGTCCGACAATGACATCACCTATTATTTCGAAACTGGATTCACACCAGATTTCGACAGCGCCGGCGGCCACATGGCGCACGTGATCGAGAACCTCTCTCAGCTAACGGCTGAAGACAGACAATCGATCACAGCCTACCTGAAGGCACTTCCATAACCCATTGATAAAAATAAAAAGCCGCCCAATTTGGAGCGGCTTTTTCTTGGTCTGCTTCAGACATTCATGCCTTGGACAACTGCGCCTCACGCGCTGCACGCAACTGTGCGAAATCATCACCAGCGTGATAAGAAGACCGCGTCAACGGCGTCGCCGACACCATGAGAAAACCCTTGCCATAGGCGGCTTTCTCATAGCTCTCGAATTCTTCGGGCGTCACAAACCGATCGACTGCATGGTGTTTCGGCGTTGGCTGCAAATATTGACCAATCGTCAGAAAATCGATGTCAGCCGCACGCATGTCGTCCATCACCTGATGAACCGACTGTTTGTCTTCGCCGAGACCGACCATGATGCCCGATTTGGTAAAGATCGACGGATCAAGCTCTTTCACACGCTGCAAAAGCCGCAGACTGTGAAAATACCGCGCGCCCGGGCGCACTTCCGGATACAAACCGGGTACAGTTTCAAGGTTGTGATTGAAAACATCCGGTTTTGCTTCCACCACGACTTCAAGAACTTCAGGCGCGCATTTCAGAAAGTCAGGCGTTAGAATTTCAATCGTGGTCGATGGTGACCGGTGGCGAACCGCGCGGATCGTTTGCGCAAAATGCTCTGCACCACCATCCTTCAGGTCATCGCGATCCACGGAGGTGATCACCACGTGATTCAACCCCAGTTTTTGAACCGCGTCTGCCACGCGACCGGGTTCGAAAACGTCCAGCGCGTCCGGTTTTCCGGTCGCGATGTTGCAGAACGTACACCCGCGCGTACAGATCTCGCCCATGATCATCATTGTTGCGTGACCCTGAGACCAGCACTCGCCGGCATTGGGGCATCCCGCTTCCTCACAAACAGTGACCAGTTTGTTTTCACGCATGATTTTCTTTGTCGCGTTGTAGCCTTCGCCCGTAGGAGCTTTTACGCGAATCCACTTGGGCTTCTTTGGCTGAGCGTTGTCCGGACGGTGAGCTTTCTCCGGATGCCGTTGCTCTGGCAATTTCAGATCACGCAAGGTCTCTTCCCCAAGGTCAATTCTGGTTTCTGAATGCATACCATAGCCCACCGCGCCTGCTAGGGCCATAGACGCAACCCAGCTATGCAATTTGACTAAAATTTGCGCGTTTTCGCCTGCAGCATTCCATGATGCAAATGCAGCATTGCACGCCATTTTGGAATCATTATAGATCGGGCTCAAAGCAACCCAATACCAAGGAAATACCGATGCAAGTTGGCGTAAAAGTCCCCGCAGTCACCTTCAAAACCCGTGTTCGTGACGAAGCCGTGGGCGGCCCGAACCCTTTCCGCTGGCAGGACATGTCAAGCGACGACTACTTCAAGGGCAAGCGCGTTGTTCTGTTCTCTCTTCCAGGCGCCTTCACACCGACCTGCTCGACCTACCAACTTCCGGGTTTCGAAGAAAACTTTGCCAAATTCCAAGAGCTTGGCATCGATGGCATCTACTGCATGTCTGTTAACGACAGCTTCGTGATGAACAAATGGGCCGAATCTCAGGACGTCAAAAACGTTGACGTTATTCCTGACGGATCCGGCGAATTCACACGCAAAGTTGGTATGCTGGTCCGCAAAGACAACCTTGGTTTCGGTCTGCGCTCCTGGCGCTATGCGGCCATCATCAACGATGGCATCGTGGAAGCATGGTTCGAAGAGCCCGGTCTCGAAGACAACCACGGTGAAGACCCCTACGGCGAAAGCTCACCAGAGAACGTTCTCAAGTATCTCGAAGCCGCCAACGTTGAAACAGCAGCGTAACATCGGCGTCATCAAGACACGGAAAAGGCCCGCAAATAGCGGGCCTTTTTTGGTTTAGCCGATGTAATCGCCCTGACCACCAGCATTGCTTTCATAATGCACCCGAAATCGGCGCAAAGCGATGCGAAGAACAACCTTCGCCGAGCGCGCCGACCAACCAAACCGTTTCTCTACGGTCTCCAACCCCTCAAGATAGCAACAACAGCGTAGGACCACGTCTGCCAGGCCCTCACCCAGAGCACTAAGCGCATCCGCAACACGTGCTTTGGCAAAGTCAGTGGGGCTTTTACCTTCTGTGACGTACCCCGCCTGCCCGCTCCCTTGCAGGACAAGCTCCCACGCTTTGTCCTTCTTGCTACTCATGCGCGCCAACTCGAAGTCTTCGCGCAATCGTTCTCCGGCAGACACAAGGGCTGTATCCAGAAAAGGTGCGCCGTCACGGTCCTTTCTGCGCGCCAGAGACACCAAGGGGCTTTCCGACGTGTTGAAACGCGCCTTCACCGCTGCGTCTCCGACCTGCGGAACGGGTCCATCGAATCCGTCTTGCGTCTCCCCGAACCCAAATACCGCGTTGGCTTCTTCCGCGATAAAACGATTGAGTGCCGCGCGTCCTGAAGTCGTGATCGAATACCGGAACACCTTGCCCTGACCAGTCCCTTGTATCCAATCTTTCAACGCCATCGCTTGCGCAATTTCCTGCGCGACGGTCGCCGTCCTCACGGTTTCTCCATCCGGTAAATCCCTTACCACAACCGCATTTTCCATGCCCTTCGCAACCGCCAGCACAGCGCCATTTTCGCAAAGCCGCGCAAGTATCCGGCGTCCTTCGCGTCGCAGAACGCCTGCCTCGGGAATGGCATTGAATTCCGACGGTACGTCACTGGAATTATTGCATTTTAGCGATTTCTCCTGCACCTTAAATCTATCCAGCGCCGCGTCGACCATTGGATCGTCACGCTTTGTCTCCAGTTTTCGGATTTGCCGCAAAACGGTGGACGCGTGGCAACCATCGCGTCGGGCCAGTTCGCGAATGGAAAATCCATGTTTAGTATGCGCCACATAGCGAGCGACACTTTGCGGAACCCAGTTCGGGAACTCTGTTGCGCATGGCGGGTCAAAAGGCATTCAAATACTCCTTCCTGAAAAATGGACAAAAATATTGCCATTGTTTCCCCCACCTTCTCCCCAAAATTATCAACAGTAACGGGCTTGTCAGGCAGGCGCCTCTCGTAAGTCGGAGGCACGTGAAGCCTGATTAAGAGTTTTAAACGCTTGGAAAATCACGCGAACGGAGATTTACACTTCACGCAACACCCGCATTGGTTGTGCATAGCTGACTACGACAACCTAAAGGGAGGTCGATTCCAAAATGGAAATTTTTTCAATTCTGAACACTTTGAAACGCCCACGACTTTTGATCAGGGCAGCGCGCGCTGGATGCGAGAATTACCGCCGCGACACGCATCTTCAAAGGCACTTGGGGCCTGGAAAGTTGCCGAAACACGCCAAAGCCATGCGCCAACTCATCGAAAAGGAAGCCCAACTTGACGAAGCGCGCAAACAAAAGGCCACCGGCTATTCGCTGGTGGCCCATGTCGATGTTTTGATCGCCCTCATGGGCGAGGCCCGTCTTTTGCGGATGACGCAGCCTCAGGCCTAAGCCAGGCCGCGGGCCGGTTCACACAAATGCGTCGGGCATGGATGCCTTTTTCTCGGCCACATAGGCACGAAGGCGAGCCTCGATTTCTGGGTCAAGTGCGGGTTGCTCATAGGCCGCCAGCAACTCGGCAACGCGCGCCGATGCCAAGGCTTGAGTGTCCCGCGATCCTTCGTCCGCCCAGGTTTCAAAGGGTTTGTAGTCGAGCAACTCCGACCGCCAGAATGCGTCTTTGAAGTTCTCCTGCGTGTGCGCGCACCCAAGATAGTGTCCGCCCGGCCCCACTTCGCGCACCGCATCCATCGCCTGCGCGTTTTCATCATAGGCCACGCCCTGCGCCATTTTGTGCAGCGTACCCAGCTGATCCGCATCCATAACGAACTTTTCAAAGCTGGACACAAGCCCGCCTTCGAGCCAGCCACAGCTATGCAGCATAAAGTTCACACCACCGAGCAGCGCCGCATTGTGCGTGTGCGCGGTTTCATATGCTGCCTGTGCATCCGGCAACTTGGAGCCGCAAAGCCCCCCACCGGACCGGAACGGAAGCCCCATACGGCGCGCCAACTGACCTGCGCCATAAAGGATTTGACTTGCTTCCGGCGTGCCAAACGTCGGCGCTCCAGAGTTCATGTCGATAGAAGTCACGAAAGCGCCGAAAATGACCGGCGCCCCGGGACGCACGATCTGGCTGTAGGCGATACCGGCCAGAACTTCGGCAAGAACTTGCGTCAGCGTACCAGCAACAGACACCGGAGCCATCGCTCCACCGACAATGAACGGCGACACGATGCAGGCCTGATTGTTTTTGGCATAGACCTCAAGTGCCCCCATCATGATGTCGTCAAACGTCATCGGCGAGTTGATGTTGATGAGCGAAGTCATAACCGTGTTTTCCTGCACGAATTCCTTGCCAAACAGGATTTCGCACATCTCCACGCTGTCTTGCGCTCGGCTGGGTTCGGTCACAGACCCCATGAATGGCTTGTCAGACAGGGTCATGTGCGCGAGCAGCATGTCCAGATGGCGCTTGTTCACCGCCACATCGGTCGGCTCGCAAACGGTTCCGCCAGAGTGATGCAGCCACTTGGACATATACCCCAACTTCACGAACTTTTCGAAGTCGTCCATCGTGGCATATCGGCGCCCGCCCTCGGCGTCGCGCACAAACGGCGGTCCATACACAGGGGCGCACACCAGAGTGTTGCCTCCGATTTCCACAGTCTTTTCAGGGTTCCGTGCATGCTGGATGATCTTGCTCGGTGCCGTTTTGCAAAGCTCGCGCGCCATTCCGCGCGGGATGCGCACGCGCTCCGCCTGATAGTCGACTTCGGCACCAGCTTCTTTCCAGCGGTCCAGCGCAGCTTTGTTGTTCACAAAGTTGACGCCAACTTCCTCAAGGAGAATTTCCGCGTTCGCCTCGATCACCTGCAACGCTTCCTCGTTGAGGATTTCATAAAGCGGGATGTTGCGCTCAATGAATTTGGCAGTCTCGATTTTCACACCGGTCCGCGCTGCGCGTCGCGCTGCACCGCCACCACCCCGTCCCCGACGGCGAGTCGCTGCTTCAGCCATGGTTCGTCCTTCCAAAGCGTTGTCTTGATCCAAGTTGCAGCAAGATTTAGCCCGCCCGGACCACGCGCCACCGCGCAACAACGTCCTTTGGCGCATAAATGCGACATTGGCAGCGACGTAATCTGGTTCCGCGATCGTGGACTACGATTATTCACTTCCAAAGCCACCGCCGCGTGCGTTCTCACGCCGGCCGTGCGCACGCCCGGACCCGATGAGAGCTCCGCAGACGCGACCCATAGCTCAAAAAAGACAGCAAAGGCGCAGCGAACCCACTCAGCCCTTGCGCCAAAGCGCGCCATGGCCTAATGCCCGCGCATGACCCAGACATCCCACGACCGCCTTCTCATCATTGACTTCGGCAGCCAGGTCACACAGCTGATCGCCCGTCGCCTGCGCGAGCTGAACGTCTACTGCGAAATTCACCCATATCAGAACGTCGACATGGACTTCGTGCGTGCCTATGCGCCAAAGGCCGTGATCTTCTCTGGTGGTCCGGACAGCGTGACCCGTGAAGGCTCACCGCGTGCGCCACAAGAGATCTTTGACTACGGCGTCCCGATCCTCGGCATCTGCTACGGTCAGCAGACCATGATGACCCAGTTGGGCGGCAAAGTCGAAAGTGGCCACGGCACCGCCGAGTTCGGCCGCGCCTATGTGACCCCCAAAGACGGCTTGGATATTCTGGACGGCTGGTTTGCCGACGGTGACGAGCAAGTCTGGATGAGTCACGGCGACCATGTCTCTGAAATTGCACCAGGTTTTGAGGTCTACGGCACCTCGCCCAACGCGCCTTATGCCATCACCGCCGACACTTCTCGTCACTTTTACGCGGTGCAGTTCCACCCCGAAGTGCACCACACGCCGAATGGCGCAAAGCTCTATGAGAACTTTGTGAAACTGGCAGGTTTCAAGGGCGATTGGACCATGGGCGCCTACCGCGCCGAAATGGTCGAGAAAATCAAATCCCAGGTTGGTGACAAGAATGTCATCTGCGCACTCTCTGGCGGCGTGGACAGCTCTGTTGCCGCGGCCCTCTTGCACGAAGCCATTGGCGATCAGCTCACCTGTGTGTTTGTGGACCACGGCCTTCTGCGCAAGAACGAAGCGGACGAAGTGGTCGGCATGTTCCGCGACCACATGAACCTGCAAGTCATCCACGCGGATGAAACCGAACTCTTCCTTGGCGAACTGGAAGGTCAATCCGACCCCGAAACCAAGCGCAAGATCATCGGCAAGCTCTTCATCGACGTGTTCCAGAAATATGCGGACCAGATCGAAGGCGCCGAATTCCTCGCCCAGGGTACGCTCTATCCGGACGTAATCGAATCCGTATCGTTCTCTGGCGGCCCCTCCGTGACCATCAAGAGCCACCACAACGTGGGTGGCCTGCCTGAGAAAATGGGTCTCAAGCTGGTCGAACCGCTGCGCGAACTCTTCAAAGACGAAGTCCGCGCCTTGGGACACGAACTGGGCCTGCCCGCACATTTCATCGGCCGCCACCCCTTCCCGGGACCAGGCCTTGCCATTCGCTGCCCTGGCGAGATCACCCGCGAGAAACTGGAAATTCTGCGGGAAGCGGACGCGATCTACATCGACCAGATTCGCAAGCACGGTCTTTACGATGACATCTGGCAAGCCTTTGTGGCCATCCTGCCGGTACGGACTGTCGGCGTTATGGGAGACGGTCGCACCTATGATTATGCCTGCGCCCTACGTGCAGTCACGTCGGTCGATGGCATGACCGCCGACTACTATCCGTTCAGCCACGAATTCCTCGGCGAAACTGCGACGCGCATTATCAACGAGGTCAAAGGCATCAACCGGTGTACCTATGACATCACTTCGAAACCTCCGGGAACAATCGAGTGGGAATAAACCGCGTCGCCAATTTGCGAACGGACAGAAATTTGGAGCGCCGCCTTAAAAGGGCGGCGTTTTTCTTTGGTCCTGCCTTCTCAGACCACATCTCTTGCCTCTCCTCGACGCGCGTGCTCTTGTGCGCGGCAGTTGGCGACCACGTGCGAACAACCGTCGACAAAGCCGGAAACCTCAAGTTCAAAGACCACTCGAATGAGCCCCACGATCAAAGCAGCGCTCTGGATGACCGGCGCCATCGCCTCTTTCACGTCTATGGCGATTGCCGGACGGGCCGTCTCCAACGAACTCGACACCTTCGAGATCATGATGTACCGCAGCCTCGTCGGTGTCGTTATTGTCATCACCGTGGCAACCCTGTCGGGCACCATTTCACAGGTGAGCCGACAAAACCTCGGCCTGCATTTCATTCGTAATATCAGTCACTTTACAGGTCAGAACCTTTGGTTCTACGCCATTACGGTTATTCCTCTTGCGCAAGTATTCGCGCTGGAATTCACCTCTCCGATCTGGGCAATTCTTCTTGCCCCGTTGATCCTTGGTGAACGCCTGCGTCCCATCGGCTTACTGGCAGCGCTTGTCGGTTTCATCGGCATCCTGATCGTCGCACGTCCAACTCCAGAGACCGTCAACGTGGGGCAGCTTACCGCGCTTCTTGCAGCCATCGGATTCGCCCTGACGGCTCTCTTTACGCGAAAACTCACCCGCACAGAGTCCATCACGTCGATCCTGTTCTACCTGACTGTGATGCAGGCCATATTCGGCGTGATTTTCGCGGGATTTGATGGCGACATCGCTCTTCCGTCCGCGGCAACCGCACCTTGGCTGGTGCTCATCGCCTGCGCCGGACTTGTCGCGCATTTCTGCATGACCACCGCCCTGAGCCTCGCGCCAGCCGCTGTTGTCATGCCAATCGACTTTGTTCGCCTGCCATTGATCGCGGTTGTTGGCGCAGTGCTTTACAACGAAGCCATCGACATCTTTGTTGTCATCGGCGCAGCTTTAATCTTCGGCGGCAACTATCTGAATATCATAACAGAAAGCCGTTCCAAGCGCGCTGAAAAAGTCTGAGGCAGCATCTTTTGTCAAGAAACGGGTCGCCTTAGGGTCCTGTCTCTGTTTCTGTGCGCGCATGTCAGATCAAAAGTCCCTCTCTTCGCAAGCCTGGCTGGAACTGTTGCTGCTCGCCGCTATCTGGGGCGGGATTTTTCTGGCCAATCGCATCGCGTTGAATGAAATTCCGGTTTTCACTCTCGTGGCGCATCGGGTGTTCTGGGCTGCCCTGATTTTGTGGGTGGTCGTCGTATGGCGCCGACTTCCCATTCCGGTCCAGCCTTCGGTCTGGCTGGCATTCCTTGTCATGGGATTGCTCAACAACATCATTCCCTTCAGCCTGCTGAACTGGGCCCAATTGACCATCGAGTCCGGTTTGACCTCGATTTTCAACGCCACAACAGCAATTTTCGGCGTCCTTGTCGCAGCGATCCTTTTGCCCGACGAGCGTCTGTCCGCGCGCAAGGCGATCGGCGTTTCTATCGGCTTTATTGGTGTTGCGACGGCAATCGGGCTCAACAATCTCGCGGACCTGAACCCGCGCAGCCTCGCCCAGCTGGCAGCTGTCGGCGCAACGCTTTCTTATGCCTTCGCTGGCGTCTGGGCGCGAAAGCAACTGCAAGGACAGCCTCCGCAAATCGCGGCTGCAGGCATGTTGACCGGCGCCTCACTCGTGGCCATCCCTCTGGCTCATTGGCTCGAAGGACCGATCTCTTTCAATCTTCAACCAGCGACGTGGAGCGCCATCACCTATTGCGCGACCATAGCGACGGCCGGCGCGTATCTATTGTACTACCGCGTGCTCGATATGGCGGGCAGCGGCAACTTGATGTTGGTTACGCTCCTGATCCCGCCTTTCGCAATTGTTCTCGGTGCCGTGTTTCTTGGAGAATCCCTCGCTCCCCGCGCCTACTTCGGCTTTGGCCTGCTTGCCGTAGGCCTACTTGTTCTGGATGGTCGTCTCAAATTGCGAAAATTAGTTCATTTTTCGAATTAAAATCCGGCATTTAGTTCAAAGTAATCCGTTAATAAATCCCTTGGAGATCTGGCGTACTCCAGCCTGAATACCGGCTACTAATTCCGGATATTCCATTTTATTTCAGCGCACTAACGGAATTTCGTCTGCCGAGGTAAAACCGAAAGCAGCCCAAAAGCCCGAAACTCTGCTTGTCTGTGTCTCCCTCCCTCCGGCACAAATCCGCTCACTTCTGTCCAGTGGCTAAAATGAGAGTCGTATTGGCGGCGACGTCCAGATTGCGGTTAACGCCCGATCAACCATTTTTGCAGAAAACTCCGCTCACCCTCACGACTTCGATCCACTCACATTTGGGACAGTGAAAATGAAAAAGGCATTCTTGGGCGCGTCCGTGTTGACGTTCGCCGCAAGCGCCGCTTTTGCCGGCGGCATCGATCGCTCTGGCCAAGGCGTCAACATCCTCTTCGAAGAAGGCGACTTTGCACAGTTCTCCTTTGCCGCAATCAGCCCTAGCGTCAGCGGCGATGGCGTCTTTGGACCATTGGATGATGTTGCAAAGCACTACAACACCCCGTCTCTCGGATACAAACACTCGGTGAACGAAAACATCGACATCGCTTTCATCTATGACCACCCGTTTGGCGCACACGTGTACTATCCGACGATTGGTGGTTCTGGCGCCGACATCAGCAGCGAGGCCTACACAGGTATCCTGCGGTACAAGTTCGACAATGGTGTCAGCGTTTATGCAGGAGCCCGCGCCGCAAAGGTCGGCGGAAACATCCTGTCGACGCCCGGCTATCTCGAAGCCGACAGCAACCACGGTTTCGGCGGCCTTGTCGGTGTCAGCTATGAAAAGCCCGAAATCGCAATGCGTGTGGCTTTGACATACAACACCGGCATCACCACCGACTTCGAAGGTTTCTATGTGGATCCGACCGCGTCTGTGCACGCACGCGCCTTCGACGTTGAATTCCCCGAAAGCGTCAACCTCGACTTCCAGACGGGTATCGCCAAAGACACATTGATTTTCGGCACGGTTCGCTGGGTCGGCTGGGATGGCTTTAACCTGACGACCGAAGACGGCATTGAATGGGTCAGCTTTGACGACGACACCGTAACCTACAGCGTGGGCATCGGTCGCCAGATCAACAGCAAACTGTCTCTGGCGCTGTCAGCCGGTTATGAAAAGGCATCCTCCAAGGAAACCACCACATTGCTGGCTCCGACCGCAGGTTCAAGCAGTATTGGCATTGCTGCGACCTACCAAATCAACGAGTCCCTCTCCATCTCCGGTGGCCTGAACTACATCTGGCTGGGCGATACTTATTTCGGCGCCCCAGGCTTTGTTGACTTCAAAGACAACACAGCAATTGGGGCCGGTGTTCGCATCGGCATGCGCTTCTGATCCTCGTCAGATTCCCGATTTGAACGGCCCGCCTCGCGCGGGCCGTTTGCATTTTGAGTGCAGTTTTTCACCGTTGCGCATCCCGAACGCAAAAACGCGCCAACAAATTCCGCAAGGCAAAATTTGTGTTCAAATATCTGTTTTGAAATGAAAATTCGCGGCGGGTACACTCTTCGCTTACGTTTAGTCACTCCGGACCCTGACCCAAAGTCAATATTGCCCGACGCAAAATTGCGAATCTATGTTCCGTCACGCAATAAAAATACCGAGCCGCCGAATGTGGCTCACAGGGAGGAAATATGCGCAATACACTACTGGGTGCCGCGACTCTGTCGCTGGCAAGCGGCGCAGCTTTGGCTGGTGGTCTTGACCGCTCAGGTCAGGGCATCAACTTGATTTTCGAAGAAGGTCAGGTCCTGCAATTCGCCTATTCTTATGCTGACCCGAGTCTGTCTGGAACGTACTTCGGCATTGATTCCGGCGACATCGGCAAAGGCTATGGCTTGCCCCAACTGGGCTTCAAAACAGCTCTCTCCGACACTCTGGACTTCGCGCTGATCTACGACCAACCCTTTGGTGCGCACGTAGAGTATGCCCCGACATATCCGCTCAGCGTGCCTGCCATCCCGGGAATCGGCCTTCCTGACCAGCTACGAGCGGATGCGTCCACACAAGCACTGACTGCGATCCTGCGCCACAAGTTTGATACCGGCTTTAGCCTTTACGGTGGTCTGCGTGTCCAGCGTGCACAGGCAGAGGTCGATATCCCCGCATTGGCCTACACAATGAACTCCGACAAGGCGACAGATCTCGGCTATCTTGTCGGTGCGGCGTGGGAAAAGCCCGAAATCGCGGCGCGAATCTCGCTGACATATAACTCCGCGATCAAACAGTCGCTGACGCTCAATGAAGGTGGCGCAACAGGCACTCACATCAGCGAAATCGAAACACCGCAGTCGCTCAATCTGGACTTTCAGACCGGCGTCGCAGCCAACACTCTGGTTTTCGGCTCGGTACGCTGGGTGGACTGGAGCGAGTTCTCCCTGAGCTCGCCAAATTACCTAGGCGGCACAATCGTATCCTTCGCAAACGACTCGATCACCTACAACCTCGGTGTCGGCCATCGTTTTTCCGACGCGTTTTCCGGCGCGATCTCGCTCGGCTACGAGAAAAGCAATGGCGGCACCGTCTCTGATCTTGGGCCGTCCGACGGATACTTCAGTGTCGGTATTGGCGGCACTTACACGGTCGACAAAGCGCAAATCTCCTTCGGAATTCGTCGTATCCTGATGGGCGACGCGGTAACCAATGCCGGCGCAATTTTCGAAGACAACAACGCATGGGCTGCGGGCATTCAAGTCACCTATGCGCTGAATTAAGCCGATCGGGAGAGCGCCGATTGCGCTCTCCCCTCCTCCGCTCCATAAGGCAAAGGCCGGCCTCACTCTCCGGCGTTTCGAAATCTACCGATTGCCTGCGCGTTCCGTTTTTTTGCGGTTCTTGCGCGATGGAGTATTTGACGTGAAATTGGTTCGCCTCTTCACAGGCCTATGCCTTGCCGCCTTGACCGGCTTTCCCGCGACTGCACTGGATCGCCCTGTTTTGAAGGGCACGGCCAGCGTCATTGATGGCGACACCATCGAAATTCGCGGGCAACGTCTAAGATTACACGGCATCGACGCTCCGGAAAGCGGCCAACTCTGTCACGATGCAAACAATGATCCATGGCGTTGCGGCAAAGAAGCTGCCTTTGCTCTCTCCGACAAAATCGGACGTCGTCCTGTGTCCTGCAACTTGATCGATCAGGACCGCTACGGTCGTTGGATCGCGATTTGCGAGCAAAACGGCAAGACTCTGAATGCCTGGTTGGTCCGCGAAGGTTGGGCGATTGCCTACACGCGCTTTTCAGACGACTACGTACGAGAAGAACGGGCCGCAAGACGCGCGAAACGCGGAATCTGGCAAGGCAGCTTTGTCGCGCCCGAAGACTGGCGCCGCGGTACGCGGTTGCCGCCTAAAACCAAACCCGCGAATTGCAATATCAAAGGCAATATCAATAGCAAAGGTGATCGCATCTACCACGTTCCGGGCGGTAAATGGTACGATCGCACAACGGTCAATACCTCAAAAGGTCAACGATGGTTTTGCTCCGAGGCGGAAGCGCGGGCAGCAGGTTGGCGCAAATCCAAAAGCTGATACCGACGTTTTGCAGTCGCAATACCGACGCTTTGCAGCACGCACATTTCAATAGCATTTGACCCGCCTCCCCCCGCCCGTTACCACCTTTGGGAACGAGTTAGGGACCGCTGACATGATCTATCAAAGCGCGCAGGACTGGCGCGACGCCACTCAGAAAAAAGTGCTTCTGTTCGGAATGTCCGGCCTTGGAAAAACGCACATATCCAATGCGTTACGCGCCAGCGGCGACTGGTTTCACTATTCAGTGGATTACCGTATCGGCACCCGCTACATGGGCGAGCACATCACCGATAACGCCAAGCGCGAAGCGATGAAGGTGCCCTTCCTTCGTGAACTTTTGATGAGCGACAGCATCTATATCGGCTCCAACATCACCTTCAACAACCTCGCCCCACTCAGCACCTATCTCGGCAAACCGGGGGACGCCGCAAAAGGCGGCTTGCCGTTTGCGGAGTACCAGCGCCGTCAGGACCAGCATACGGCGGCGGAAATCGCCGCTCTGCTGGATACCAAATCCTTTATCGACCGCGCGCACGACCTCTATGGTTACGACCATTTTGTATGCGACACGGGCGGCTCCATATGTGAAGTTGTAAATCCCGACGATCCATCCGATCCAGTTTTGTCGCTACTCGCGAACAGCACTCTCATGGTTTGGATCAAAGGCAACGAGGCCCATACCGAAGAACTCGTCCGCCGATTTGATCGTGCACCTAAACCTATGTGTTACCAGCCAGAATTCCTTTTGGCCGCTTGGAATGAGTATCTGGCTGAAACCGGTGATTCAGAAGACAAGGTCGACCCCGACGCATTTGTACGGTGGACGTATGCCCGTGCACTCGCGCATCGCCAACCACGTTACGCCGCCATGGCAAAACAAGGCATCACGGTCTCTGCCGAAGATGTTGCGCGCGTCGAAACAGATGACGACTTTGTTGCGTTGATCTCCCAAACCCTTGAGGCCACGACTTGAAGCGCCTAACTATGGCCCTCACGCCGACAACGAACTACCCGAAGGAACCCTGAGCCATGCCTATCAAGATCCCGTCAGACCTGCCCGCCTTTGACGTGCTCACGCACGAAGGCGTAATGGTCATGGCCGAGGATCAAGCGGCCCGTCAGGACATCCGCCCCCTGCGCATCGGGCTTCTGAACCTGATGCCAAAGAAAATCCAGACTGAGAACCAGTTTGCGCGTTTGATCGGTGCCACCCCGCTGCAAATCGAATTGTCGCTGATCCGCATGAGCGAACACAAAACGCGCAACACCGCAGCCGAACACATGGCGGAGTTCTATCGCCCCTTTCAGGACGTTAAGGCGTCCGGCGAAAAGTTCGATGGCCTTATCATTACGGGTGCGCCGATCGAACACCTCCAGTTTGAGGACGTGACCTATTGGGAAGAACTTTGCGATGTCTTCGATTGGACACGCACCAATGTTCACTCCACGTTTGGCGTCTGTTGGGGGGGCATGGCGATGATCAACTATTTCCATGGCGTCAAAAAACACATCCTGGACCACAAGGCTTTTGGCTGTTTCCGGCACCGGAATCTGGCGCATGCATCGCCGTTTTTGCGTGGTTTTTCAGACGATTGCGTCATTCCCGTGAGCCGCTGGACGGAGATGCGCCAAGAGGAAATCGACGCGGTTCCGCAATTGCGCACATTGCTGTCGAGTGAAGACGTCGGCCCTTGTCTTGTAGAGCACCCGGAAACCAGATCTCTTTTTATTTTCAATCACTTCGAGTACGATTCTGATACGCTGAAGCAGGAATACGACCGCGACGTTGCCGAAGGCACACCCATCAACGTGCCGACAAACTACTATCCGGACGACGACCCATCCAACCCGCCGCAAAATCGCTGGCGCAGCCACGCGCATCTGCTTTATGGCAACTGGATTTCGGAGATCTATCAAACGACACCATTTGATATGTCCCGCATCGGTTACGAAACCACCGATTTGCGCGCACACGACGAAGACTGACCCTCACGTCACGTCAAAACATCGAAAACCGTTGCCCGACCGTAGGATCACACAGAATAGTTGTGAAAATCGGTTGGGAGACGAAGATGTTGAAATGGATCGGGTTATCACTTTTGACCCTGTTGATTGCGAGTGTTGTTGCAACACTCTGGAAAGTCGAACAGCGCAAGGCCACAGCCAAAAGCGATTTTCCCCCCGATGGCGAATTCACGGAAGTTGACGGACATCCCGTCCACTATGTTTCGATGGGTGCAGCGGACAGGCCAGCGGTCGTTCTCTTACACGGGGCGTCCGGAAATACCCGTGATTTCACCTTCGACCTGGCGCGACGTCTGGCCTCAGATTATCGTGTTGTTGTCTTTGACCGACCCGGTCTGGGACACACACCGGCTCTCGCACCAAATGGCGTGACGATCTCGGATCAAGCGGCTTTACTTTCAAAAGCGTCGGCAAATATTGGTGTTTTAAATCCGATAGTTGCGGGGCAAAGCTTCGGTGGTGCCGTGACAATGGCTTGGGCTGTCAATCATCCGGACAACATCGCCGCTGCGGTTTCGATCGCGGGTGCGACCTACCCATGGGAGGGCGGCTTTAGCGGCTTCTATGCCCGGTTGGCCGACCCGTGGAAAGGCCCTGTCGTGGCACGCCTGATTTCCGCGTGGGCCAGCGAAGACTACGTCGCGGACTCCATTGCTGGAATCTTTGCCCCTCAACCCGCGCCTGACGGGTATGCGGCGTATGTCGGTGTGCCATTGGTGTTGCGCCCCTCTTCACTGCTGGCCAACGCCCAGCAACGGCACGAGCTTCGCCCTCAATTGGCAGCGCTTGCACCGCAATACAAAAATCTCACATTGCCTGTCGAAATCGTCCATGGGGACAAAGACACCACTGTCGGGATCAATGTGCATTCGACGCGAATGGTGGAAGACATTCCGGGTGCGAACCTCGTCGCATTGGAGGGCATCGGACACATGCCGCACCATACCAACCCAGAAGATGTGATCGCCGCAATCGACAGGGCAGCAGTCCGCGCCGGATTGCGCTAATCTGTCTTGAAGGCCATATTGGCAAAAACAGGAGAGGTTTCATGGACTTGCCATTCGACGGCGCTATAAGCGGCTATTTCGAGAATGAAGCACCTGCCGACGTGCGGGACGCAATCCGCAAAGGCGGCAAAAAAGATATCCTGAGCGAAACCTACCCCCATTCTTCGCGGCTTGGGGGAAAATCCTACGAGTCCGACATCGCTGCCCTCCAAATCGAACTGGTCAAGATGCAGCATTGGGTCAAGGAAACCGGACAGCGCATTGCGATGGTTTTCGAAGGCAGAGACGCCGCAGGCAAAGGGGGTACAATCAAGCGGTTCCGCGAAAATCTGAACCCCCGTGGTGCACGCGTGGTCGCATTATCCAAACCGACAGAGGACGAAAGCACCCAATGGTACTTCCAGCGATACATCGATCATCTGCCATCCGGCGGAGAAATCGTTTTCTACGATCGCAGCTGGTACAACCGCGGCGTCGTTGAGAAGGTCTTCGGGTTTTGCGACGATGACCAACGGTCAAAATTTTTTAATCAAGTCGGGCCCTTGGAAAACACCCTCGTCGAAGAAGGGATCCACTTCTTCAAATTCTGGCTCAATGTCGGGCGCGCGGAACAACTCAGGCGCTTCTTGTCACGTGAAAACGACCCGCTTAAACAATGGAAACTCAGCTGGATCGACGTGGAAGGACTTAGACGCTGGGACGCCTATTCCGAAGCCATTCGCGAAACCCTCGACCGGACCCATAGTGACATAGCACCTTGGACAATCGTGCGCTCCGACGACAAACGCCGGGCGCGTCTAAACGCAATCCGCACCGTGCTGCATAGCCTTGACTATGATCGCAAAGACGTTGAAGCCATTGGGAAAATCGACACAGCGGTCTGTGGAGGCCCAGACATCTGGAATGGGTAAGCGCGGCTATCATCACGGCAACCTGCGTCAGGCGCTGGTCGAAGCTGCTCTCAGTCTGATCGAGGCCAAGGGACCGTCGGGTTTCACCTTGTCCGAGGCGGCAAAAACTGCGGGCGTAACACCCGCAGCGGTTTACCGGCATTTCGAGGGGCGCGACGACCTTATCGCCGAGGCCGCACGCCAAGGTTATGAAATCTTCGCCGACGTCATGCAATATGCCTACGAAAAGGGCCAACCTTCTGCGCTCGCTTCTTTCGAGGCCACCGGTCGCGCTTACCTCGCGTTTGCGAGGAAATATCCTGGCCATTACATTGCCATGTTCGAAAGCGGAATTTCTGTGAACCGGACACCGGAACTGGCCGCTGTCGCCGCCCGCGCTCGCGGTGTTATGGAACAGGCTGCAGGTGATCTTTCGCAACACATCCCCCCGGAGAAACGACCGCCCGCGTCCATGTTTTCTGCACACATCTGGGCTATGAGCCACGGCGTTGTTGAACTCTACGCCCGCAATTCGCCCGGCACGCAAAGCCCATTCGCGCCCGAGGACCTGCTTGAAAGCGGCATCGGCGTTTACCTCCGTGGGTTAGGTCTTATTGGCAATGACAGATGATCCCGCGCTTGCTGTCGGATAATGTGCATGCGGTATTGCTCAGGTATTTTGGCCGCGCGAAAGCGGACCGCTTGTATATCTTCTACTATCGCTTTTCTGGCCTCATTTTTTCCGCGCTAATTCTTATAGCCGGTGGTGTCGCCTTCATCGCACTCTATGAACCGACGCACTACAAAGCACAAAACAAACTTTTGGTACCGGTGCAGTTCATTTATCAGCACGCGTCCGATACCGGGCAGGCTCGTGTTTATGCGACTTTCGAACTTCCTGACGGAAATTCCCGGACGGTTTCAACGCAAAGTCTGGCAATCGCCGCCAGCACGCTTGAATCCATCTGCGTGTTTCGACTGAGCTCGGTAGATGGTAAGGAACGGTACCGATGGGTTCCCCTTTCCGATTGCGACCACACTTCCTATTGAAATGCCAGCGCGACCCAGATGTGCAGTCCGATGAGCGGCACCAACATCGCAGAAAACCCGATGTGTAACGCAAGCCAGATCAAATAGATCCAATTTTGCCGGTACCGCAGAACATCACGATTGAGCACGGCCGTAAACGCGACCAAGAAAAACACAACGCTCAACGTGGTCATCCAAACATGGCCGAACCTCACTGCATGCAAGGCGAATACATAGGTCATGCCCACGCCGACCCAGCGGTGGCTTTTCAGCACTTCGCGGGCCCGTGATGAATCTCGCGTTACGCGCTTGAAAAACAAGAGCCATTGGTAGCCATATCCAGTGACCAGTAACGCCCCCGTCACCACTTGAAATTCGAAGCCACCCAATGCCGACAACACATTGGTCTGCCACTCCCGAGAAATAACGACCGCCGCCAATGACAGTGCCATAAGGATCAGAAATGCGTAGGGCGCGCGGCGCGCGGTGTTCACTATGAGGCGCATTTTCCGACATCCCCCAATCCATCAACAGGCAACATCGCCTCAACAAGTTGCGCCGCCGCAGCTGCCCTGACCTCCGCCAGGAAAACATCTGCATCAGGCAAAGTGCGCCGCCCTTCTTTTGGCCAGTTCTCTCCAACACCAACCGGCAGTTCGAACCCCGTGGTCTTGTCCAAATATAGTTGATACGCCTCCTGAACGCTTACAAATGTAGCCTCTAGCGCGCTGAAATAACTATTAAGATTCAAAGTTTTATCTGGATAGGTCCATGTCGTCGCGCCCATGACATCGCCCAACTTCCAGTCTGTTTTCGGGCTGTCTTCGTGATCGTTGTGGCAGTCCACACATGGCGCCACCCCTGCGACATCCGGATACATACCCACATTCCCGGCAACAGCCGAAAGTAAGAAAACAGGCGTCCGCTTGGTTTTAACTTCTTCAAAACTGACCAGTTGCTCCGGCGTAAACAAATTGGATTTATTGATGGGGGCATCTGATCCAAGATAAAGGCCAAGTGGCGGGGGCTTGGTTTCCAAGCGCGCTGCAGTCAACCGCAGAAACAGAGCCGGCAAAGGCCCCTTTTCAACGGTTGGTTCCTGCCAGTCTTCGCCGAATGCGAGTCCCGCTAGCTTTCCGCCACCTACAACACGTTTCGTGTATATGGATCGTGCTGCATCGTTGATGGCGTTTACTCCGTCAAACAGTGATTGGACCTCAAACTGACAATCATCAATCGCTGTTACAGACCTGTCCGGCAGTGGTGCCGGCGCTGTGGCAAACAAGTAGACCATGATGCTGCCAAACATCCCTGCCAGAATAATCTTGATCATTCGCCGCCCTCTCTTCCCTTGAAAAGTTTCGGAAGCGGATAAGGGCTTGGACCCGCCTGCAAGTATAGCAGCACCGCCTCCGCCGGTATCGCGGCCTCTAACAGCGTTGGCGCCTGATGTTTGTGGTTCCCGTGGAAGTCATGACATCCCAAGCAAGTTTGCCACTCCAGATTGGCAATCAAGGTTTCATGGTTCACGTCAAGTGGGTCGGATTTCAGTTTCAAATCCTCATGACACGCCTGACAAAACAGCAAATCGATCGAGGCCCTGTGATTGGTATGTTCCGAATGACATCCCAGACAACTGGTGGCTTCGACTAGCGCCAGAGAAGCCTGAAATCGCGGTTCCTGGAACCGATAGATCGGATGACGCTCGTTCGGACGCTCGTGGCAAGCCAAACACGCCTTGGATGTCACCGCGCTGAATCCGAAATCCACGGGCGTTTCTCGCAACCCCAAAAGAAAGTGCAGCTTGCCTTGGACCTGCTGGCGAGCTGTTCCCGGGCTGGGCTGGTGGCATGCCTCGCACTGAATGCTCTCATGGCTTGCTTGGATTGGCCCGTGGGCCATGATTGGCATGGCAATGGGATCGGTCATGACCACGGCAGCAGCCAAAAACATCGGTAACCCAGCAAACACAGCGGCGATCCGGACCTGTCGTGCGGTGGGAGCTTTCATGACTGGCTCCGCTCAATCTCTAAATCAAAGGCTTTAACAGGGGCAGTTTTTGGCCAAATGCTTAACAGACCGTTAATTGCAGTGTCCGGCACAACGAAAAAAGGCCGCGCAGAACGCGCGGCCTTTTGAAATTCTTTGTTCGTCTGAAGCTTAACGCTTGGAGAACTGGAAAGAACGACGTGCTTTGCGCTTACCGTACTTCTTACGTTCAACAACACGGCTGTCGCGTGTCAGGAAGCCGGCGGCTTTCAGCGGCGCGCGCAGGGACGGTTCATAAAGCTGCAGAGCTTTGGAGATACCGTGCTTTACTGCACCGGCCTGACCGGTCAGACCACCACCTTTAACGGTGGCGTATACGTCAAATTCACCTTCGACGCCGGCAACCTGGAACGGTTGACGCAGGATCAGCTGCAGAACCGGACGCGCAAAATACTTGTCCTGATCTTTGCCGTTCACGACGACCTTACCGGAACCCGGTTTGATCCAAACGCGGGCAACAGCGTCTTTACGTTTACCGGTCGCATAGGAGCGGCCCAGTTCGTCACGTACCGGCTCACGCGGCGCGGCTTCGACTACGACAGCTTCTTCACCGGCAACGGCGTTCAGCTCTTCAAGCGAGTTGATTTGATCAGCCATGGATTAGCTCCGGGTGTTCTTGCTGTTCATGGACTTCACGTCCAGCACTTCAGGGGCCTGTGCTTCGTGCGGGTGCTCGGCACCGGCATAAACGCGCAGGTTGGTCATTTGCTTGCGGGACAGGCGGTTGCCCGGCAGCATGCGCTGAACAGCTTTGGTCACAACGCGCTCTGGGTGCGCGCCTTCCAGGATCTGTTCCGCAGTGCGGTGCTTGATGCCGCCCGGGTGGCCGGTGTGCCAGTAGTATTTCTTGTCCGTGCGTTTCTTGCCGGTCATCTGGACTTTGTCCGCGTTGATCACGATGACGTTGTCACCCATGTCCATGTGCGGGGTAAAGGACGCCTTGTGCTTGCCGCGCAGGCGCATGGCGACGATCGATGCGAGACGGCCCAGCACCACGCCTTCGGCGTCGATGATGATCCACTTCTTCTCGATGTCTGCCGGAGTAGCAGAGAAGGTTTTCATGTCAGGTCTTCCATGATTGGTTGACAGATGCGACGACGTACCGACGCATCAAAATGCGATGGGCAGGTTATAAAGCAGCCAATTGTCACGTCAAGCGCCACAACTTCAAAATAATCAAATGATTTCAATGTCTTGAAAAATAGGTATCATTTTACCCCACTAATATTCGGCGTGATAATGCGGTTTCGACAGCAAATCAGACATCAACTCCAACGCCGTCCGCAGTTCTGGCTCTGCTACATCCGACGGCAAAGCGATACGCACCGCATTCGGAGCCTGCCCGTCGGAAAGAACGTACTCGTCAGCGGATTTGATCCTGATCCCCTCCGCATCACAGGCTCGAACAAATGTTGATCCCCGCCAGCCCTGTGGCAGACGCAACCAGATAAACGGCAGATCTGGGCGCCAACGTATGTCCCAACTGCCAAGTACATTCACGGCAAGCTGTACACGCGACCTGATGGATTTTAGAACCTGCTCCCTGATCCTCTCCGCCTGTCCCGTAAGTATTAGTTCCGCACAGATATCAAGGATCGGCTGTGCCAAACCGTAAAAGTTGGATTGCGCCACATGCCTCGCGGTCTGAGCCCGCCCTTCCGGCGCAACCAGATACCCGAACCGTAACGCAGCCGAGACCGACTTCGTCAACGAACCGATGTACCACGCTCTGTCCGGACAGAGCGCGCGATAAGACGGCGTATCAGCTGTGCCAATCGCGTGGCAATCATCCTCGATGATCTGCAAGTTGTAGTGCCGCGCGAGTTCTGCAATTTCCTGCCGTCTTTCCAACGGAGTCTGGATCGTCGTCGGGCTGTGCGCCTGCGCCGACGTCACCAGAACCTGTCCGCCATGTCGACGCAAAGCGTCTTCCAGCAAATCCGGGCGCAGCCCATGCTGATCCTGTTCCACGCCAATGACCTCTGCCCTCAGCAGGCGTCCGGCATGCCGGACCCCGGGAAAAGTGACCGCCTCCGTAAGAACAGTCGGTGCATTTCCGTGCAAACAACATTGAAGAGCTATAACCGATGCATTCTGCGCGCCCATTGCCAGAACCACGTCGTCTGCACCAAACCTTCCTGCCAAGTCTGATCCCACCCAGTTGACCACGGCCTGACGTGCCAAAAGGTCAGTGGCAGAAGTGGCGCAACCGACATAAGGCGTGTGGCATCCCTTGGACAGTATGCCGAGGACATTGCGAATAATACGGTCCTGACCGACATCCGGCACGCGCACCGGGCGAAGATCCAGATCTTCGCTTTGGCTGATCGGCAACAATGGGTCTGACACCAGATCAGGTTCGGAACGGGTGTTGGCGACAAATGTTCCACGCCCAACTGTGGTCTCCAGCAGTCCTTCTTCCACAGCCATCTTGTACGCACGAGCCACCGTCCCTGGCGTGATCCCTAACTGCCACGCCAACTCCCTCACCGGTGGAAGCTTTTCCCCAATCGGAAGCTGTCCGTTGCGGACGGCTCCACGCAGTGATTGTATCAATACAATGTACTTTGGACCCGTGGATTTCTCAAAATCAGGCGGCCAAATTGTATCAATCACAATATTTCCCTCGCAATCATGGTGACATAGACATACACCCACTTTGTAACAAATTTGAGGTTTGTATCAATACAATATTGGAGACGCCCATGACTATGACCACAACCAATCTGCAATCTCTGACAAACCGCAATGCAAACGCTCAACTTCCTGTTGCTGCGCGTCTGGCACTGTCTTTTGCTGCAATGGTCACGGAATGGGATCAACGCGTTCGCACGCGCCGTGCACTCTCCAAGCTTTCCGAGGATCATTTGTGGGATGTCGGCCTTACTGTCGATGACGCCCGACTGGAGGCCCAGAAAAAGATGTGGCGGATCTGATCCCCGTCAGACGCCTCTTCCACTGGGCCGGGTCAATCCCGGCCCTTTTTCGTCAGTGCCCCTCAATTGTAACGACGTTTCAAATCCCAAAGTAGACCGGCACTCAGGACAGATGGGCCCGGTGCAGAACGCACGTCGCCTGCCCGCAAAGCCTGCGAAACCCAGCTGTTGCACGTTTGAAAAAGATGATAGGCGCCACGGCCTTGATAAAATCGGCTGACGCCGTAAAGCCCAGGCCCGAGCGGCACGTCGGTCGCAGCACCTGATTCAATAAAGGCAAGCATCTGGACAAGCGCATCATCCGTCACTGGAATTTCCACTCCGTCGGAATGAGAAAACACCGCAAACGGCGTTCCCGAACCGGTTGATATGTGCATCACACTGTCACTTGGCCACAAAAGCGCCTTGGCACCAATCGCCAGTGTAACGTTTTCATAAGCAGGCACTTCGAAGTAGAAACCCGTATCCCCCCACCCGAATTCAAACCAATCTGCTTCGGGAAATTGGGCCAGCCAGACCTGCGAACGCGCGCCCTCGAATTTACTCAGGCTACTTCGCGCAATCACCAAACCCGCGTGGTAGCCATGATCAAACACCCAAATTGGCGTGCCTTGGTCACGGTCGAACCCATCGTCCGCACCAAAAGCCACAAATCTGCTGGCAACAACCAACGTCACAATCAGCGCAATCAAGCGCGCCAAGCTCATTTTGGTGGGATCGAATAGGTCATGTTGGCGCGCGCCACCGGCGCGTCGCTGCCTTCCGAATAAATCAGGATACTGGTCACAGATAGCGTTCGTCCAAGCTTCAGAAGCGTTGCGTGCGCGATAAGATCTTTTCCTGCCTCGGGTTTGCGCATGAAGTCCATCGAACACCCCGTTGTCACGGTCAGCGCCTCTTTCCCAATCCGCGCCAATGTCGCCACATAGGCCGATACATCCGCCAAACCAAACATGCTTGGTCCGGATACTGTGCCGCCAGGCCGCAAGTGGCGCTCCGCCACCTTTAATCGCATGACCGTATTCACGCCGTCGATGCTCTCGATCACAAAATCATCCCGCACCTGCGGAAACACCCGTTCGAGAAACTCCGTCAAATCTTCTTTGGTCATCACGGCTTGCATGCTTTTCCTCTCCTCTTCCCACGGCTAAGGTTGCGCCAAAGGCATGGGAGGGCAAGATGGGAAATCTGGAACGTCGCGACGCAAATGCGGTCGCCTATCTGACAATGAACGCCCCAGAGCGTCTCAACGCATTGTCAGATGAAATGCTTGCCGAGTTGCAATCCGCGTTTGATGAAATTGCTCGAGACCAATCTGTCCGTACTGTGGTGCTCTCCGGCGAAGGCAAAGCTTTTTGCGCAGGGCACGACCTGAAGCAAATGACACAGGGCCGTCAAGCGGAGGACGGTGGCAAGGCCTACTTCAAAGCCCTTTTTACCCGTTGTGCCACAATGATGCAGACCATTCAGCGCATGCCTCAGCCGGTCATTGCACAAGTTCATGGCATTGCGACCGCTGCAGGATGCCAGCTCGTTGCCACATGCGACATGGCCGTGGCTGCCGACAACACCCGGTTTGGCGTCAATGGCGTCAACATCGGTCTGTTTTGCTCCACGCCAATGGTTGCCCTTTCGCGCAATATTCCGAGAAAACAGGCCTTCGAAATGCTCACGACCGGCGCCTTCATTGACGCTCACCGCGCATGCGGACTCGGTTTGATCAATCGGGTCGTTCCCGCCGACTCGCTCGCACAATCTACAACTGAACTGGCAGAAACGGTGGCTGGCAAACTCGGCGCTGCGGTCAAAATCGGAAAGCAGGCTTTCTACGAGCAACTCCAGAAACCATTGGACGAGGCCTATGACTACACGGGCGATGTCATGGTTCAGAACATGCTCTGGCGCGACACCGAAGAAGGCATTGCTGCCTTTCTTGAGAAACGCCCACCCGAGTGGTCAGATCAGTAAAATTTGCGGTGATATTGCCGCAAATACCTGTTTCTTAACGGATATATCGGCCAATCGCCGCGTGCTAGCCTTTCCTCATGTCTACGGCAATCCCTCGCGCCGGAAACATGGATCGCCAACAATCCCTCGTCCCTCTTCGGGGTCACTCTCTCTGATCCCACCTCGGGATGTTGGCGATCTTCCCAAAATTTCCAACCACATGTGATCATCGGCCTCTTCCCAATTGCCGCGCGCTCCCCTATCTCCGCCTTCATGACACAGACATTGCATATCGTGGGCGGCGGCATGGCCGGGTCCGAGGCCGCATGGCAGGCCGCCAACATGGGTGTTTCGGTGGTAATCCACGAAATGCGCCCCAAGGTCGAAACTTTCGCCCACCGCACGGGCCACCTCGCCGAAATGGTGTGTTCCAATTCATTCCGATCTGACGACCACGAACAGAACGCCGTCGGTTTGTTGCATTGGGAAATGCGTGCGGCAAACGGTCTAATCATGGCAATGGCGGACAAACACCGGCTACCTGCCGGTGGTGCGTTGGCTGTCGACCGCGACCCCTTTGCCGAATCCGTGACCGAAACGCTTATGTCTCACCCGAATGTATCTGTCGAATATGGCGAAATCACCGATCTGCCGGCTGAAGGACACTGGATCTTTGCAACCGGTCCGCTCACATCCACAGCACTCGGCGCCGCTATCCAAGCCGAGACAGGTGCAGACAGGCTCGCTTTTTTTGATGCCATAGCCCCGATTGTTTATGCCGATAGCATCGACATGGACATCGCATGGCTTCAATCGCGTTATGACAAGGGCGAAACGGAAGAAGAGCAAAAGGCCTATCTGAATTGCCCGATGAACAAGGAGCAATATGAGGCCTTCATTGATGCTCTCCTGTCCGCCGACAAAACCGAGTTCCACGAAGGTGAAACGGCTGGCTATTTCGATGGCTGCCTACCAATCGAGGTCATGGCGGAACGGGGCCGCGAAACCCTGCGCCATGGTCCAATGAAACCTGTCGGCCTCACAAATGCACACAATCCCGATGACAAGGCTTATGCAGTTGTGCAATTGCGCCGCGACAATGCGCTGGGAACCCTGCTGAATATCGTCGGCTTCCAGACCAAAATGAAATACGGCGCCCAAACCGAGGTATTCCGGATGATCCCCGGACTTGAAAACGCCAACTTTGCGCGTTTGGGGGGTATCCACCGCAACACGTTCATCAATTCACCGACACTTCTGGACGACCAGATGCGCTTGAAATCTCGCCCCAACATCCGATTTGCCGGACAGGTGACAGGGGTCGAAGGCTACGTTGAGAGCGCGGCCATGGGTCTTCTGGCGGGGCGACTGGCCGCCGCCGAAATTCTTGGCAACGAGCTGGATACAGCTCCGCTGAACACCGCCATGGGCGCACTCGTTCATCACATTACAGGTGGTGCTGAGGCCAAAACCTTCCAGCCGATGAATGTAAACTTCGGTTTGTTCCAGCCCGTCGATGGCCTTAAGGGTGGCCGCCGCGGACGCAAGGACCGCTACAAGGCCTACACCGATCGAGCCAAAGCGGAGTGGCAAACCTGGCTCGACAAACAAAGCTGACTGGACGCAAAGCAGGTCATGCGCTTACGCTGAGTGCATGACCCGCAAGTTTCTTGACGAAGCCTATAACCACATCGGCAAAGGCATCGAACATTTCTACAATGATTGGGCCGCCACCTATGAAACCGAGGTTGGCGAAAATGGCTACGTCACGCCAGCCCGTTGCGCCCGTCTGCTTGCCGCGCATCAAAAAGATCGCTCCCTGCCCGTTCTGGATTTTGGTTGCGGTACAGGTCTCTCTGGTCTGGCACTGCGCGCCGAAGGTTTCGAGACAATCGATGGAATGGATCTTTCCGCCGAAATGCTGGCAAAGGCGCGGACAAAAAACCTTTATCGTTCGCTTCTCCAAATTCAGGACGATGCACCCCCGCCCTTTGCGCAAGGCGACTACGACGCAATCGCCGCAATCGGTGTGATTGGCCCGGGCGCCGCGCCTCTGGACGTGTTTGACGTGCTGCTCTCAAAGCTCGCGCCCGGCGGACTGTTTGTCCTCTCTTTCAACGATCACGCTCTCGAAGACCCGGCCTACGCCGCCAAAATCACAGACTGCGTGGACAAGGGTCTGCTGCGGGTGCTAGAGCAGGAATACGGCCCGCACCTTCCGGCGCGAAACATCAACTCCACTGTGTATCTAGCTGAAAAACTGTGACTTTCACGACGAGGTTTGCTCCTTCGCCTACAGGCCCACTCCATTTGGGCCATGCTTACTCTGCTCTGCTTGCGCACGATATGGCCCGCGCTGCCGGCGGGCGGTTTCTCCTGCGCATTGACGATCTCGACCAATCCCGCGCACGCCCCGAATGGGAACAGCAGATCTATGATGACTTGGCGTGGCTCGGCCTGAGTTGGGACGAAAAACCACGCCGCCAATCAGATCACTTCGACGACTACGAAACCGTTCTGGACACCCTTCGTGCTCGCGCTCTCACGTTCGAGTGCCAATGCACCCGACGCGATATCGAGGCTGCGGCCTCTGCCCCACAAGAGGGAGCGCCGCTCTTTGGACCTGATGGACGCATCTATCCCGGAACATGCCGCGCCAAAGACCTTTCCGCTGATGAAGCCACCTGCACACGTTTGAACATGGCGCGCGCCGCCAAAGATCTTTATGCGCGCTTCATTGAAACCGGGCCTGCCTTTGCCGGAGACCACAACTTAACCCAAAGAGATCTCACCGAAACCATTGGCGACGTGGTGCTGTCGCGTCGCAATATGGCAGCGTCCTACCATTTGTCGGTGGTGCTGGATGACGCGGCCACCGGAGTCACCCACGTCGTCCGCGGCGAAGATCTCTTTGAAGCAACCCGCATTCACGTCTTGCTGCAAACGCTCCTCGGCTTGCCCGTTCCTCGGTATCACCACCATAGCCTGATCCGCGACGGCGCAGGAAAACGGCTTGCCAAACGCGATGACGCAAGGGCAATCGCAAAATTCCGTGACGAGGGAGCGAGCCCTGCAGAAATACGTGAAATGGTCGGCCTTTAGTCGTCCAGTGGCTTCATGAGCTCGACAGATTCGCCTTCCCGTACGGCCGTATAAAAACACGTGCGTCGGTTGGTGTGACACGCGGCACCAGTCTGATTGACGAGAACAAGAATGCAGTCCTGATCGCAGTCGTAGCGAAAATCCACCAACTCCTGCACATGGCCAGAGGTCTCGCCCTTGATCCAGAACGCCTGCCGCGAGCGGCTCCAATACGTGACCTTACCGGTTGCAAGGGTTTTTTCGACGGCCTCAGCATTCATCCACGCCATCATCAAGACTTCGTGGGTCTCGGCATCCTGCGCAATTGCCGGGATCAAACCCGCCTCATTGTATTTCAGGCCCTGCGCGTCAAATTGCATACCAACGTCCCTCTTTGCATCCGTGCTTGCGCCCTCTATCTATGAAAGCGTTAACAAAGGAAACCGCGATGTCCGGCGAAAATGACCTGATCAAGCTTTACTCCGGCCAGATCCTGAATCTGGCAGCAGCGATTCCGCATACGGACCGGCTCGAAAGCCCGGACGCAACCGTCAAGAAACGGGCGCCACTATGCGGATCTACTGTAACGGTCGACCTCAAGATCGAGGACGGGCGCATTGTAGAATTCGCACAAGACGTCAAAGCCTGCGCACTAGGTCAGGCCTCAGCGTCCGTCGTAGGATCCGCCGTAATAGGCCGCTCACGATCGGAAATCGAAGAAGCCCGCGCAGCTCTCAAAACCATGCTGAAGGAAGATGGCCCGACGCCAGCTGCGCCGTTTGATGGCCTTGAGGTGTTGCGCCCCGCGCGAGACTACAAAAACCGCCATGCCTCAATTCTGCTCGCGCTTGATGCCACGGCAGAAGCTTTTGAACAGGCGGAACAGGCAAACTGCGCCTGAACTCTACACCGAACTAAGGCAAAAAAAAACCGCCGCACTTTCTGGCAGGAAAGGCGGCGGCAGTGAGGTGCGTCTTCACGTGGGACCCGGTTCCTCGATGAAGGGGATCAGGCAGTGAACCCTTCGGGACTTAGAACAGGCAGAACAAGTCGAGATGCATCTAGATGGGGACAGGATGCGGGGACAAACCGGCGTGAAGGTCGCAGGCAGAAATCAAAAAACTCCAATCAAACAGAAAGACCTACGATCAAAAGTCTTCCAGACAGTTCAGATGTAACCGGGCACATGCAGAGCCAGAACCATCAACACAACAAGAACAACACCACCAAGTGCGTCCTGAACCAGAGTGTCGCCAGAATTGCGAACCACGGATTTAATTTGTTGCATCATGGGTGCCTCCTCCCGATCAATCCTTTGTTGCCTCTTTGTTCTCATATTCACCCCGCTCAGGCAAGAACTTTTTGAGAACATTTGAGAACAAAATGAGAGCGAAGGCGCTAACCGACTGAAATCAAACGGATCGCCTGGTCCTGCTCCATCAGCCAAAGGAGAACACGCGCTGCTTCGCCACGATCACCGCGAAGCTCCGGATCGTCGTGTAGGAGTTTTCTCGCGTCAGACTGCGCAACCGCCATGAGACTTGCCTGCGCCTCCATGTCTGCAATCCGAAATCTGGGCAAGCCTGACTGCGCAGTGCCGATCAGGTCGCCAGCGCCTCGCATTTGAAGATCCGTCTCGGCAATCACAAACCCGTCTTCACTGTCGCGCAGAACTGTCAGGCGCTTCTGCCCGCTCTCACTCAGAGGTGCCTGATACATCAGCAAACAAGTGGAAGCCTGCGACCCGCGTCCAACCCGCCCGCGCAACTGGTGAAGCTGTGCCAAACCGAAAATCTCGGCCCGTTCGATTACCATGATCGTGGCATTGGGCACATCCACGCCAACCTCAATCACTGTCGTCGCCACAAGCACCTGAGTCTCAGCCCGCTGGAATGCTGCCATGGCCGCATCTTTTTCTGCTGGCGGCATTTGCCCATGAACCAGCCCGACCACACCTTCGCCAAGAGCGGCTCGCAAGTGTTTGAACCGCTCCTCCGCCGCTGTAAAATCGACGTTCTCGCTTTCTTCAACAAGCGGACAAACCCAATAGGCCTGCTTACCCTCGGCAACGGCATTTCGCAGGTGCTCCACGACTTCATCCATACGGCCGGTGCTCACCAATGCTGTGGTAATCGGCTGTCGTCCTGGCGGTTTTTCGTCCAGAACAGAGACATCCATATCGCCGTACTGAGCCAGCGACAGGGAGCGTGGGATGGGGGTGGCGGTCATGACCAACACGTCCGCCCCGGCGCCTTTCTTGCCGAGTTCCAACCTCTGGCGCACACCAAAACGGTGCTGTTCGTCGATGATCGCCAGCCGGAGGTCGTCAAAGTGAACATCCTGCTGAAACACCGCATGCGTTCCTACCAGAACTTGAATATCTCCCCGAGCCAAAGCTTCCAGCTTTGCCTTGCGCTCTTTACCCTTGTCGCGGCCGGTCAGTATCTCCAACACAACGCCGGCGCTTTCGGCCAGAGGTTTCAGGCCTTCCATATGCTGACGCGCAAGAATTTCGGTCGGCGCCATCATCACGCCCTGCCCGCCAGCTTCGACCGCGATCAAGAGCGCCATAAAAGCCACCAGCGTCTTGCCTGCGCCCACATCTCCCTGCAGCAACCGGTTCATTCGGATCGGTTGCGCCATATCCCGCGCAATCGCCTCCACAGCGCGTTCTTGCGCTCCCGTAGGCGCAAAAGGCAGCGCTGCGCGTACTTTGGCCTGAAGCGCACCGGATTGTTCCGAAATGACACCTTTTGCCCGCTGCAACTGTGCCCGCGCCAGTGCCAAGGTCAGTTGATGTGCGAAAAACTCGTCATATGCGAGACGCTCCCGTGCCGGATGCGTCGGCGTCACCTCTGCCAAAGACATCGGCAAATGAACTTGTTCCATGGCCTCCCGCCAATGCGGCCATTTTGACTGGTCCTTCTGTGAAGGATCAATCCACTCCGCCAGTTCAGGCGCCCGATCAAGCGCTGAGCGAACGCCTTTGACCATTGTCTTTTGTGTCACCCCGTGCGTCAGCGGGTATACCGGTTCGAACGCGGGAATTGTGTCTGCCTCATTCGGCGCAACAATGTATTCAGGGTGAACCATCTGTGCGACACCGTCGAATAACTCGACCTTACCGCTCACCACGCGACGCTCGCCTTCGGGCAACACTTTCTTCAAGTATTCGCCCCGCGCATGAAAAAACACCAACTGGAACGTCGTCAGTGCATCCTGAACGGTAATCCGATACGCCCCGCCACGATTGCGTGCAGGGCGATGAGCACCGACCAATACCTGAACGGTAACCGTACACGGCAACTCCGCCTCATTGACCGAGATCTTGAGCGCGCGGTCAATTCCGGAATATGGAAGTGAAAACAATAGGTCACGCGGCTTTTCTACAGCAATCTGGCTGAGGTGCTGCGCCGTTTTTGGCCCCACGCCATCCAGTTTTGTCAGATCCGCAAACAGCGGATAGAGGATCTCTGGCCGCCCCGTCATTGCCCGATTACAACCCCTCGACCAGCGCCAGCCACGCGTCTTCATCTATCGTTTCAACGCCAAGATCCGCCGCTTTCTTGGCTTTTGAACCCGCTCCCGGTCCCGCCACCAACAGATCTGTCTTGCCGCTCACCGAGCCAGACACTTTGGCGCCAAGGCTCTCTGCCCTGACTTTGGCCTCGTCTCGCGTCATCTTTTCAAGCTTGCCTGTAAACACCACGGTCTTTCCAGCAACCGGGCTCTCGGTCGCAACCGCTTCCGGCGACTCAATGCTCAGCATACCCACAAGGCGGTCGATTTCCGCCCGTTCTTGCGGATTCGCAAAGGCATCCGTCAAAGACAACGCGACCGCCGCACCGATCCCGTCAATTCCCGTCAGATCATCCCACGCCGCTTGCGCAGATCGAGACACGTCCACTTCTGCCGCCGCAAGATCGCGTGCTTCCTTGATACGTCCGCGCCGCCCTTCCCTTGCTGCGGCAATACGCTCGGCCTCTTCCGCGACATCCGCAGCCCGCCAGCCTAATGCCGCTGGGCGCGCGGCCTCTGCGGCCTCAGCCAACTTGTCCCAAGTCATAAAATGCTGGGCCAGGTCTTTCGCTGCCGTCTCCCCGACATGTCGAATACCCAAACCAAACAGAAGACGGCCGAAACCAATCTCGCGCTTCGCATCGATCGCTGCAAACAGGTTCGCAACGCTCTTGTCCTTGAAACCTTTTCGGTTCTTCAGGCTGGTAAGGTTGGCTTCATCCCGCTCGGCAAGCGTGAAAATATCTGCGGGTGTTTTGATCGGAAGCTGTGCATCGTCGAAAAACATCTCGATCTGCTTCGCGCCCAGCCCTTCGATATCCAAAGCCTTGCGTGCCACGAAATGCTTTAATTTTTCAATAGCTTGAGCCGGACAAATCAATCCGCCGGTACAATACCGTACCGCATCCCCCTCCTCGCGCACCGCGGGACTTTCGCACTCCGGGCAAACATCCGGAAAGACATACGGCACGGCATCTTTGGGACGCTTCTTAAGGTCCACATCGGCGACCTTGGGGATCACATCGCCCGCACGATAGACCTGAACCCAGTCCCCAACGCGGATGTCCTTGCCATCGCGAATGTCTTCTCCCTTGCTGTCCCTGCCCGCGATGTAATCCTCGTTGTGGAGCGTCGCGTTGGACACGACAACGCCGCCCACGGTAACAGGATGCAATCGAGCCACAGGGCTGAGCGCGCCGGTGCGGCCCACCTGAATGTCGATCCCTTCCAGCCTTGTCCACGCGAGTTCTGCGGGAAACTTGTGCGCAACAGCCCATCGTGGGGTTGTTGAGCGAAAACCCAGTCGCCCCTGAAGCGCGAGATCGTCCACTTTGTAGACCACGCCATCGATGTCATATCCCAGCGACGCACGTTGCTCTTCTATCATCCGATAGTGCGCGATCATCGCGTCTGGTCCATCGCAAAGCGCTGTCAGGTCATTTGTGACGAACCCCAAATCAGAGAGCTTTTTGATTGCGCCCATCTGTGATGCTGCCAAAGGCTGGGAAAGGTCGCCCCATGCATATGCAAAAAACTTCAAGGGCCGCTCACGGGTCACATTGGGATCAAGCTGACGCAGGCTTCCAGCAGCCGCGTTACGCGGATTAGCAAAAACCGTTTGAGGTTTTTTTCCTTCCGCTTCCAACTTGGTGTTTTTCTCGACAATGCGCGCATTCAGCGCCTCGAAATCAGCGTGGCTCATGTAGACCTCGCCGCGCACCTCAATCACATCGGGCGCACCTTCCAGAACCTGAGGGATATCGGCAATGGTTCTGGCATTCTCGGTGACATTCTCACCGGTTTCCCCGTCACCACGGGTCGCCGCATAGACCAACTGTCCTCCTTCGTAGCGAAGCGAAAGACTCAACCCGTCAATCTTCGGCTCCGCCGTAAACCTCAGTTCATCACGCGGCAACATGTTGAGATATTTGCGGATGCGATCGTCAAAATCCACGACATCGCTATCCTCAAAAGCATTCCCGAGGCTCAGCATGGGCACCACATGAGTGATCTTGCCAAATCCTTCGGAAGGCGCCGCGCCCACTTGGTCGCTCGGGCTGTCAGCGCGCTTCAGTTCCGGGAACCGCGCTTCAATCTCCGCGTTCCGACGCTTGCCCGCGTCATAGTCGGCGTCGGAGATCTCCGGCGCATCCTCGGTATGGTAAGCTTCGTTGGCGCGCCCCAAAAACGCAGCAAGGCGCGCCAGTTCCAGGCGCGCCTGCTCTTTGGTCATTTCGCTCACTTTAAGCGCGTCGGTCACCGGCGTCTCCCTATCTACCCTCCCAAGTGATAGGGCCGCCGCTTTCCGACCTCAAGCGGCTTATGCGCGGAGTGCGACAGTCTCTTCCGAAACCGCAGGTTCCGGATCACGCAGCACATAGCCACGGCCCCAGACGGTCTCGATGTAGTTCTCGCCACCAGTCGCCTCGGACAGCTTCTTGCGCAATTTGCAGATGAAGACGTCAATGATTTTCAGTTCCGGCTCATCCATGCCGCCATAGAGGTGGTTCAGGAACATCTCTTTGGTCAACGTGGTGCCTTTGCGCAGGCTCAGCAGTTCCAGCATCTGGTACTCTTTGCCGGTCAGGTGAACAGGCTTGTTTTCAACCTCAACGGTTTTTGCGTCCAGGTTCACAGAAATCTGACCAGTGCGGATGACCGACTGGGAGTGGCCTTTGGAACGACGGATGATCGCGTGAATGCGAGCCACCAGCTCTTCGCGATGGAACGGTTTGGTCAGATAATCGTCCGCACCATATCCAAAGCCCTTGAGCTTGCTCTCGGTGTCATCTGCACCGGACAAGATCAGGATCGGTGTGTCGATGCGCGCGGTGCGCAGCTGGCGCAGAACTTCGTGGCCGGTCATGTCCGGCAGGCCCAGATCCAGCAGGATCAGGTCGTAGTCATAGAGCTTAGCCAGGTCGATGCCTTCTTCGCCAAGATCGGTGGAATACACATTCAGGTTCGCGTGCGTCAGCATCATCTCGATGCTTTTGGAGGTGGTGGGGTCGTCCTCAACCAACAAAACTCGCATTATAAAATCCTTACTTCAGGAGGGTTGCCTGTTAACCATGGCTAATAAAGGTTAACTCGTGGTTACTAGGTTGGTCTGTTAATGAAGATTACCATCCCCCTGACACCCAGATTTACACGTTTGACGAGTTTTCGCAAAGTATTGGCAAGAAATGGCCACCCCTTTTGCGTGTCCTCGCGGAAACCCACCTGTTTTTTGGCTTTTATGCGGTTGGACTTGCCCCCTCATCTGCCGTTTTTTCGCGATATTTCTGTACCGACGTCGCCTTGAGCGCATCGAATCCGTGACGCGAAACGGCTTTCACCCAGTGATTGAACTCCTCTTCGCTCAACCCATAGGTCTCCAAAGCCTCTTTCTGACTAATCAGGCCGTAAACGACCCCCTTAACAACCGCCGCCTTGCGCGAGGCAACCCACCTGCGCGTATCAGCCGGGGGCAAATCCGCACGCGTCATCACCGAGCCATCAGGCAAGGTCACACACCGCGGTCCCTCCACTTTTTTCAAAAACATCACACTTTATCCTTCTCAGGTGGCGACACACTGCCCCAACAGACTTAATGAGGTATGAAACCGCCCCTTGAGAGTAGTTAGGATTTTCCTATATTCTCGACGACTTCTGATCGGAGAGACTCATCATGGCGCTTGACAGCGACACAAAGCTGAATTCCCTCGGCTTTGCAAAACCCCCATCCGAGACCCGCGTGGTTGTTGCCATGTCCGGCGGCGTCGACAGTTCTGTTGTCGCGGCGAAACTGGCGGACGAAGGCTACGACGTGGTCGGCGTGACGTTGCAATTGTACGACCACGGTGCGGCTCTGGCCAAGAAGGGTGCCTGCTGTGCTGGGATCGATATTCACGATGCGCGTCGCGTGGCCGAAGAAAAGGGTTTTCCCCACTATGTCCTTGATTACGAAAACATCTTTCAGGACGCAGTGATCGATGAATTTGCCGACAGTTACCTCGCCGGCGCCACCCCTGTTCCCTGCATCCGGTGCAATGAGCGTGTGAAATTCAAGGACCTGCTGGAAACCGCCAAGGATCTGGACGCAGACTGCATGGCCACCGGACACTACATCCAGCGTAAAATAGGTCCCAACGGAGCGGAGTTGCACTCGGCCACCGACGCCCGTCGTGACCAGAGTTATTTTCTGTTTTCGACAACGCCGGAGCAGCTCGATTTCCTGCGATTCCCTCTGGGCCACCTGCCCAACAAAGACGCAACACGCGCATTGGCCGCTGAATATGGCCTTTCGGTTGCCGATAAACCGGACAGCCAGGACATCTGTTTTGTCCCAAATGGCGACTACGCCAGCGTTATCGAGAAGCTTCGCCCCGGAGCTGCCGAGCCCGGCGACATCGTGGATCACGAGGGCAACGTACGCGGAACGCACAACGGTGTTATTCATTACACCATTGGCCAGCGCCGCGGACTCGGCATTGGCGGCCTTACTGAACCGCTCTATGTGGTCAAACTCGATGTTGACGCGAAACAGGTGATTGTCGGCCCAAAGGAAATGCTGTCCACGCGCACCATTCCGGTCCGCGAAATCAACTGGCTCGGGGACGAACCTTTTGACAGCCGCAAGGAATGGCACGTTTCCGTAAAGGTGCGCTCAACCCGTCCCCCGCGCGAGGCGATCATCAGGCCGCTTGGCCCCGACACTGCGGAAGTGGAACTGCTCACGCCGGAAGAAGGCGTTTCGCCCGGCCAGGCTTGCGTCTTCTATGACAGCGAAAGCTCGCGCATTTTCGGCGGTGGATGGATCTGGCGCGGGTATTGATCCCGCGTCACACCATGTCCGTGGCCGTGTTCATCAACACGTAAAACCCGACCGCAATCATCACATAAGGGGCAAAACGGTCCAGCCGCACCACGCGGGTAATGAGCCCCCCTGTGGCCCGTGTCACAGCCAGACCGACTATCGCCAGCAAAAGCGCCGACACAGCAGCGCCGCCGAGCGCTGCTGCGCGATAGGAATCCGTGGAATCCGCCAACAGCGGCGCAAACACGGCGAAACTGTCCAATGACACACTCAAGAAAAGTGCGATCACCGCGATCACCCGCATCCGGTCGAAACTATGCTTGGCGTCTTCGCCGCCGCGCCACTGCCGCGCAAGAGCGGTGAACCCAAGAAGCAATGGCACAAGACCCAAATATCCAACGGCATTCGGCACTTCGCTCTCAAGGCCTTCGGCCAAAAGCATCGCCGCACCCAACATGATCACTTGCGCCGCAAGATACCCGACAGTCGTGCGCCAAATCCCAAGCGTCAAGATCATACCGGCCATAATCGCAAGGTTGTCGATATTGGTTAGCAAATGCGCGACAAAGGCTGAAAAACCGAAGCCAAGTATATCCATAGGCTAGCCCAATCCGTCCAAAACCGCTTTCGCCGCCCTCAGGCCCGGCGCTTCCTGCCCTTTGCCAAGGCGCTCCATAGTCAAGGCCATGACGTCCTTTTGCGCCTCTGGAGCCCGCAAAACGTTGACGACGGCCGGAGCTATATCTTCAGGTTTGAACGCAGGACCAAGAAATTCCGGAATCAACCGCGTGTCCGTGACAAGGTTGACCAGTGTTACCGTATCAATCAAAGCCGCGCGGCTCATGATCTGCCAGCTTAGCCAGCTCATGTCGTAGGCAATCACCGTCGGCGTTGAACTCGCCGCAAGCTCAAGTGATACCGTTCCAGATGCAGCCAAAGCAACATCGCCGGCAGCAAAAGCCGCGCGCTTCTCGTCAAGAGCCTCGCCTGGCGTCATTCCACGCGGATCAAGAACCAGAGGCGGCGTCGGCCATTCGGCCGTGATTTCGGACACCAACCCGGCCACCGGAGCCGCGGCAGGAACGACAACGCGCAAGTCTGGCACCTCCAGCTTGACCCGCGCTGCAACATCTCCAAATGTCGCTGCCAAACGGTTTACCTCCGACGCCCGCGAGCCGGGCAATGCGACCATCAGAGGCGCATCACCAAGACCGTGTCTGGCGCGAAAAGCCTCAACCTCGGCAGCGCTGGCAACCGGCTCATCCACAACCGGATGTCCTACAAAATCACACCGCACACCAGCGCGTTCCATATACGGGGGTTCGAACGGCAGCAGTGCAAGAACCTGATCGATAACCTTTGCCATCTTGTCCGCGCGTTTGGGCCGCCAGGCCCACACAGAAGGCGCCACATAGTGAACCGTACGGATGTCACTGGCTTTTTTGACCTCTTTGGCCACACGCAACCCGAAGTCCGGACTATCGATCGTGATCAGCACATCAGGCTGCATTTCAAGCACCGCCTGTGCTGTTTGATGCATTCGCTTGAGAAGATGCCGATATTTGGGCAACACCTCCGCGATCCCCATCACGCTCAACTCGTCCATCGGAAAAAGGCTTTCGAGCCCCTGCTCTGCCATCAAAGGACCGCCAACACCGGCAAAGACCACTTCCGGTTCAAGACTGCGCAACCCCGCCATCAAGGCCCCGCCAAGCCGGTCGCCCGACAATTCGCCTGCGACCAGAAACACTTTCATCAGATCACCTGACCCAGCAGGAAAAGTCCGGTCTCTTCAATCGCCTGCCGGATGCCGGGGGGATCAATGACCACAACATTGCCAGCGGCAACAACGATACCCGCCACTCCGGCTTCCGCCGCTCTGCGCACTGTGTCGGGGCCAATTGCAGGCATGTCAACGCGCAGGTCTTGCCCTAGCTTGGGCGCCTTCACGAATACACCTTTGCCACGGCGCAATTTTTCGGGGGTCTCTCCAACAAATCGCAAAAGCGCGTCCGTCCCTTGCAGCGTCTCGATCCCGAGACACAAACCCGCAGCGACAACCGCGCCCTGCCCGACGTCCACCGGTGCCAGTGCTGCCAGCACCTCTTTGGCTCTTTCGGCATCGGCAAGCGCAGCGGCGTCCGGTTCAGGCCCTCCGATTAAGCCTTCGGAGGCACAAATTTCCGGCAAAAGTTCGTGCGCACCAACGACTTCGAACCCCTGCTCTTCAAAAACCGCGATGATCAGGCGCAGCAAGGCGTCGTCGCCCTTTTGCATTGCCGCAAGCAAACGCGGCGCAATCGACATCATGCCCGCGTCCATGTCTGCAGGATTCAGGTCCGGACGTCCGAGACCACCGGCGAACACGACGCGCGTCACGCCTGCATCCTTCAACGCCTGCCAAATACCGCCGATCTTCGCGATGTTGTGCAAATCGACCGGCTCCGGCATGTCATGCGCAACGCCCTCGAAAACAACCCGCACAGCCTCCGGGTGCGCCTGCGCAATCATCACCGGCAGCGATCCGCCACCGCTCAGAATGGCCAACTTGCCCATGAGTTACCTCGGCGTCAGAAAAGAGCGATCGGTTTCGCCCAAAACAAAGTTGACGATGTCGCGCACATAGTCGCTGTCAGTTTCCTCGCCCAGACGGCGCGCACGTTCCTGAAACGCGCCCTCACCCTGCGCCAGCATCTGAAAGGCTGCCCGCAATGCGGTGATATCCGACCGCGGGACACCTCGACGCTTCAACCCAACCAGATTGAGGCCATCCAATTCGCCACGCGGAGCCTGTACTAGGCCATACGGGATCACGTCGTTGGTCACCATGGAAACAGCGCCAATGATCGCGCCTTTACCAATACGCACCCATTGGTGAATTCCGCACAGACCACCAATGATCACGTCATCCTCAATCACACAGTGACCGGCTACGGCCGCAGAATTCACAACAATCACGCGATCCCCGATCTGGGCGTCGTGGGCGATGTGGCAGCCGGCCATGAATAGCCCGTCGTCGCCCACGCGCGTCACGCCGCCGCCACCTTCGGTGCCGGAGTTCATCGTGACGTGTTCGCGAATGCGATTGCGCTTTCCGATGATCAATTGGCTTTCCTCACCCCCGAATTTCAAATCCTGAGGAATTTCACCAATAACCGAGAAGGAAAACACAATGGTTTCGGCACCGATTTCAGTGTTGCCGGTGATCACGACGTGGCTTTTGAGCTCCACATCTTGCTGCAGAATCACATTCGGCCCGATCACGCAAAACGGCCCTACGATGCAGCCGTCAGCGATCTGCGCTCCGTCCTCAATCACGGCGCTGGCATGCACCTGCGCGTTCGCGGAAATCGCCATAGAGCTTACTCCTTCGGCATGTCCATCATCGCGGTGAAATCGACCTCACAGGCCACGTCGCCTTCAACAGTCGCCAGACCCGTGAATTTCCACACTTTGCCGCCCGGCTTGCCACGCGTCGTCGTCAGCTGCATCTCAAGCACGTCTCCAGGCACGACCATGCGGCGGAATTTGCACTTGTCGATGCCCATGAAATAAACGAGCAGATCTTTGTCTACCATGTCCATTGCCACGCCGACCATCACAGCGGATGTCTGCGCCATTGCTTCGACAATGGTCACGCCCGGCATGATCGGCTTCGACGGGAAGTGTCCCTGAAAGTGAGGTTCGTTCATCGTGACATTCTTGATGCCGCGCGCGGATTTATAGCCGTCGATGTCGACAACCTTGTCCACCAGCAAAAACGGGTAACGGTGGGGAATGATCCGTTGGATCAGACCGATATCGGCGCTTTTGAGATCGTCAGACATGATCGGCTCCTGCAAATCCTTGAAGTGTAGTGTTTCCTAGCAACCCCGCTAGGCCGGGGCAAGCACCACCAGCCTTCTCCGACAAAGGAACGCAGGGGCGACTTTTCTGCGAATTCTAGTCCTGTGGCGCCGGAATGGCGCGGCCTTCCCCAAGCGTTTCATTCAGTCGCCGGATCGCCTCGTCCGTGATGTCGACGCTGTCGTTGGACAAAAGAACGGTGCGGCGCTCTAGAATAACACCAGCCCCGGTTTCCTGCATCAGCGCAAAAAGAATTGGCCGCGCGGCCTGAATGAACACTGCCTGTTCCCGTTCGCTCAACTCGTTGATCTCGGAGAACTTCGCATCCTGTTCGCGTCTGATCCGGCTGACGCGCTCATCAAATTCCCGCGCAAGCGCCGAGAATTCCTCCGCTGCCATAGTCTTTCGCTTCTCGGTTAGCTCGCGTTCTTCCTCTGTCAGGGATGTCTCCATCTCGGCATTCTGGGCAACAAGCTCCGCCTGAAGACGTGCAAGCTCTACAGCCACGCGTTGACCAAACAGTGACTCGGAAAACATCCTCTCACTTTCGACCACCAGAACGGGGGCCAAAGTTCCCTGAACATCCTGCGCCGACGCGGTGCCGGCAATCCCTGCCAGAACCAGCGTCAGCGCTTTGAGAAGACGCCCCATCAGACTTTAGAAAGTCGCGCTAACGGTGAAGTCGAAGTTCTGCTCGCGGTCAAAGTCTTCTTTCTTGAGAGCCTTGGTGAAGTTGAACCGCAGCGGTCCAATCGGTGTGTCCCAGAAAATCGAGAAACCGACCACATGACGCAGAGAGAAGTCTTCGTATAATACGCTGCCCGTGCCACTGACACCGTCATCCAGCCCCCAAAGCGAGCCTACATCGTAGAAAAGACCGCCGGAGATACCGATTTCTTCCGGAATACCAAGCGGGAACTCAGCTTCGAAACGGGCCACGGCGTAGAAGTTACCTCCGAGGCCGTCATCGTATCCCGCGCCAATTTCACGAGGACCGATACCGTAGGGGTCAAAGCCGCGCATTACACGGGAGTTCAGCTGGAAACGATCTCCGATCCGGCTGTCATTGTCGGGTGAAACAAGAGCACCACCTTCCAACACGGCGCGCAGCGTGACTTCTTCATACCAGATTTTGGTCTCGGCAATCGCCTTACCAGTAGTCTTGATAAAGGTGTAATCACCGCCGATACCGCCAAAGTCCTGTGCAAACTCCAGCAACACGCCGCGGTTGGGATCAAGGCCCTTACGACGTGTGTCGTAAATGTAGGAATAACCAACCGAACTGTTCCACAGATCTCCGCGCGCCGCCTCTTTATCGATGATAGAACCGGGTTGTGTTTCACCGGTATTGATCTCCATCGAGGTGTTTTGAAGCGTGTAACGGAACTGCGTGCGCGCGTATTCGCTAACCGGGAAGAACACAGACGGTTTGAACTCACCAACGGTGTTGGTAAAGCGCGTTTCACTGTTGTCGTTTTCGACAAACGACAGGTTCACACCCGCGGACACATTACGCCCGAGGAAATTCGGCTCGCGGAAGTTCAGGCCGTAGTCCACCAAGTCGGATGAGGTCGAGAAAGACAAACCGAACTGCTGGCCGCGGCCGAGGAAGTTGCGTTCGTTGAAACGCACGACCAGACCGAAACCGTCGTTTGTCGAATATGTACCACCGAAGGACAGTGAGCCTGTCGGTTGCTCCACAACGTCAACGTCAACAATCACCTGATCAGGCGACGTGCCTTCGCGTGCGTTCACGTCCACGTTGCCAAAAAAACCAAGTGCGCGGATACGTTCTGCGCTTTCGCGAATTTCACGCGGGTTGAAGGGGTCGCCTTCCACAATACGGAACTGGTTCCGGATAACCTTGTCCAACGTGGTCGTATTGCCCTCAACATCAATGCGTTCAACAAAGATACGCGGGCCTTTGACCAGTGCGAACTCGACATTCAATGTCAGATCACGATCGTTACGCGTGATCCTAGGGTCAACGCGCAGGAAATCGTGACCCTCCCTAAGCGCCCGCTTCTCCATTCTGGAAATGGAGTTTTCAATCAGCGACGGTGAATACACAACGCCAGGCTTCAGCCGCAGAACCTCAAGATATGGCAATGCATCCACACCGTCGATTTCACTGACGGCCGTAATGTCGCCGAACTTGAACTGCTGGCCTTCCTCGACATTGAAGGTCAAGAAGTAGCTGTCACGTTCGCGGCTCAACTCGGCGTTAACACCAGTAATCCGGAAGTCGACGTACCCGCGTGACAGATAGAAGTCGCGCAGCACCTGCTTGTCGAACTCGATCCGGTCCGCGACAAAAGTGTCCGACCTGAACAGCGCCCGAAGCAAACCGGCCTGCTTGGTTTCCAGAACCTGACGCAGACGGCGATCTGTGAAATTCTGGTTGCCCACAAAGCCAAGACGCTCGATTTCGGTAACGCCACCTTCGAAGATCTCAAACACCAGGTCGGCACGGTTGTCACTGCGCCGAATGATCCGCGGCTCAACCCGTGCTGCAAGTCGTCCCTGTTCAGAGTATGCTTGCGTGATGCGCGCAGCATCGCGTTCGGCAACAGTCGGGTTCAGAACCCGGCGTGACTGGCTTTCGATCACCGCTTCCAGCGCTTCGTCCTTGAGACGCGCATTGCCTTCGAAATTGATCCGGTTGATCGTCGGATACTCGACGACCTTGATGATCAATGTGCCTCCGCTGGGCACCATTTCCACAGTCTCGAAAAGACCACTCGCCAGAACCCGTTGGTAGGCTCCGTTCAGTTGGCCCGCTGTGATGCTTTGGCCGCGCTCGATTCCCGCATAGTTGACGATGGCAGAAGATTCGACCCTCTGGTTGCCCTCGACCTTTACACTGCTGAATGAGTAATTCTGCGCCGATGCGATCGTTGGCAGAACGATCAAAAGCGCTGAAATCAAAAGAAAAATAGCAACCGCAAATTGCCGGAATTGCCCGTGCTCACTGCTCTTGGCCAAAGCCAATGCCTGCGTTTGTTTGGTCATTCCCAAACCCTTCCAGAACTTCCCTGTGGGACTGTGAGTAACGGGTATGAATGCTCTTGTCAAAAGACCAAACGGCTCAAAAGCTTACCCACCGGCAGCGGGAGTTATCCACAGGCACTGGTGGCGCTGAAAAACGAGGCTACAGGATGTTGTGCTGAGAACGAGTTCGGCGCGGACCGAAACCGGCTCAGAAAGGTCCGAAGGTGGTGCCGATAAAGCTACCCAGCGTCAGGCCTGCCAAAATGGCTGCAGGAAACAGCAACCGTTCCCAGTTGATGTCGATCAGCAAACCAAGCGCGCGATATCCGTCTTCGATTGTGTGCATCTTGCCATTCCAAACTTTTGTCTGAAATCGACGCTATCTATCGATTTGGGCAAAATTAGGGCGCACTCGCCTTTTTGGCGATCAGCGGCACAAAATCAGATCGTTCAACAGTCCAAAGGTCATCAGCCCGAGAACAATCATCAATCCGACTTGCATCAACACGTTTAGCCAACCGTCGCTGGGCGGACGCCCCGTCACAGCTTCGTACGCGTAGAATACCAGATGTCCGCCATCCAGCATCGGGATCGGAAACAGGTTCAACATGCCGATCGCCGTCGAGATAACAGCAACAAACCAAAGGAAATCCACGATCCCGCGCGACGCCATCTCGCCTGCGGTTTCCGCGATCCCGACAGGTCCGGAAAGGTTACAGGAACTGATTGCGCCTGTGATCATATGATAAAGCCCGGAAACAGAGCCCGACGCCACCCGCCAGGTCTGGCCGACACCCAGCTCGAACGCCTGTCCCACAGGCACAGACTCTGTGGCGGACATTTCAAATGCCAGACCTCCGGTGACGCCAATACGCCAGAACGTCTTGAACCCGCCTTCTTCCTGCGGTTCGTCCGACCGTTTCGGTGTCATCTCGAATTGCATGGTTTCGCCGTTGCGGATCACGTCCAGCAAAAGTGTTTTGCCCTCGCTGCCTTCGACGGCCTTTTGCAGATGCGTGAACGCCTCTACCCTTTGACCGTCGACGGCGGTGATCACGTCGCCCACTTCAAGCCCTGCAGCCCGTGCCGCCGAACGGGGCACGATCGTATGAACGACCGGTGTATTGAAATAAGGCCCGGTGACTTCCATCACCTTGCCGTCCCGCTCCACCTCATAGAGCAATGGATCCACGACAGCCATGTCCTCCCAGAAGCTGACAAAGGCCTCACCGTCCTCCGAGCTGGGCACGTCAATTCCGTTGACTGACAGAACAACATCGCCTTCTTCGAGCGTGTAGGATTTGTGTGGCATTTCAAACAGCTTGCCGATCACAAGCTTGTCCCCCACTTGCCCGTTAATCATGATCACAGCGGCAAACATGAAAATCGACAGGATAAAATTGAAAACCGGACCTGCCGCAACCGTCGAGGCCCGCGCCCAAAGGGGTGCACCGTGCATGGTTGCCCGCAGTTCGGCCTCGTTCAGGCCTTCCATCGCATCCGCATCCTTGCCGGAAGCAGCGTTGGCATCGCCCTTGAACTTCACATAGCCGCCCAACGGGATTGCCGCAATTTGCCACTGCATTCCGCGTTTGTCCTTGCGCGACCAAATGACCGGTCCGAAGCCGATGGAAAACACATCAGCGCCAATCCCACTCCAGCGCCCGACGATGTAGTGACCGTATTCGTGGATCGCCACGACAATCGACAACGCCGCGATAAAGGCAAGAAGGGTGACAGCTCCACCACCAAAGCCGGAGATGATTGCGCTTAGATCCAAAACGTACGTCCTACCTGTTCAGTTCTTCAATGACCGCTTGTGCCGTCTTTCGGGCGAGATGGTCAGTTTCCGTGACCGTATCAAGGGTCATTTCGGCATTCTTAAGGCAATGTGATCCGGAAAGACGGCTCAGCACCTCTTCGACCACCTCTGCCATCTGCAAAAAACCAATGCGATGATCGATGAAACCGTCCAGTGCCACTTCCTTTGCAGCGTTGAACACTGCTCCGGCGTGACCGCCGGTCTCCAACACTTCATGCGCCAGCCGCAACGCCGGATACCGCACCGGATCCGGATCACGGAAATGCAAAGCTCCGATTTTCGCCAGATCGAGCCGTTCAACCGGCAGATTTTTCCGCTCAGGATAATGCAGAGCGTAGCCAATAGCATGGCGCATATCCGGCGGGCCGACATGAGCCATCAGCGCTCCGTCGTTGAACCCAACCAGCGCATGCACCATCGATTCCGGATGCACAAGCACCTCGATCATCTGATGCGAACACTGGAAGAACTCTTTTGTTTCAATGACCTCAAGCGCCTTGTTAAACATAGACGCACTGTCGATCGTGATCCTTTGCCCCATGTTCCAATTGGGATGGCTGCTGGCTTGCTCGGGCGTGGCTGCGGCCATATCTTCCAACGACCAGTCACGGAATGCCCCGCCACTTGCGGTGATGATAATGCGCTCCACCGAGCGCATGTCTTCCCCGACCAACCCCTGGAAAACCGCCGAATGCTCACTGTCGACAGGCAGGATTTGTCCAGCAGACTTTGCAGCGGTGCCCATCATCAAGGCGCCTGCCGTTACGAGGGATTCCTTGTTGGCAAGCGCGAGTGTCGCCCCCTGCTCAAGCGCAACCAATCCGGGCCGCAATCCCGCAGCACCCACGATGGCACTCATCACCCAATCAGCGGGACGCGCCGCAGCTTCGGCAATCGCATTGCTCCCCGCTGCAGCTTCGACATCTGATCCGGCCAAAGCGGTCCGCAACTCGTCCAGGCGTGCTTCATCAGCTGTAACCGCAACATCCGCGCGCAGGCGAATGGCATCTTCTGCGAGCTGATTGATATTCTGTCCGCCTGACAGCGCAACAACGTCATAGGCGTCCAAGTCCCGCGCGATCAGATCGATGGTGTTCTGACCGATCGACCCGGTTGCGCCAAAGATGGAAACTCGTCTCATACCGCAGGTAGGCCCAGAACAGCGCCCAATAGCAGCACAAACAGCGCCGCTGCCATCATCGCGTCAAAGCGATCCAGCAACCCGCCATGCCCCGGGATCAGGTTGGAACTGTCCTTGATACCCGCACGCCGCTTTATTGCGCTCTCGGCCACGTCGCCCATCTGGCTCGCAAAACTGGTCAGCACGCTCAAGACGATTAACGGCGTTCCACCAAAAACGATCCCGACGATTGCTGCCGCTATCCACCCCGCCGACGTTCCGGCCCAGGTTTTTTTCGGGCTGACTTTGGGCCAGAACTTCGGTCCGCCAATCAGGCGGCCCGCAAAATAGCCCGCGACATCCGTTGCGACCACCACCAGTACCAGCCAAACGACCCAATAGATGCCGCGCACGTCGCGCACCACGATCAAGCCATAGCAAGCAAGGATTAAACCTGCCGCGTAAGCCGCATAAATTAAACGATCTTTCTTGATTTGCCCTGTGCCGGCGAGGGCCACGGCAATCAAGGCTGGAAGCTTCACCTCCCAAGGCAGATAAGGCACTGCAACAAGTGCCACCGCCGCCAGAACACCCATCGGAATAGCCACTTTGGATGGGCCACCCATGATGCGCGTCAACTCCCAGAGCATGCCACCGCCAATAACCGCAACGAGCACATGAAACCAGAAACCACCCAGCCATATAGCCCCAGCGCCGACGATCAGCATCACCGCCGCCGACCCCATCCGGGCTGGCAAATCGCCCCATCTTCCGCCGTCGGAACTCACGCAGGTACCGCCCCGAACCGGCGGTCACGCGTCGAATAAGACCGGACCAGATCGCGGAAAACTTCACGCGTGAAATCCGGCCAGAGCGTGTCGATAAACTCGTACTCCGCATAAGCCGATTGCCACAGCAGGAAGTTGGAAATACGCGCTTCGCCGCTGGTGCGGATGACAAGATCCGGATCCGGCAAAACATGGGTGTCCAGATACTTTGGCAGCGTCTCCTCGCCGACGTCCTCGGGCTTGAGCCTGCCATCGGCCACGTCCTGCGCCAACCGTTGTGTAGCCCGCGCCACCTCATCCCGGCCACCGTAGTTCAACGCGATCGTAAGATGTACGCCGTCGTTGTCCTGTGTCAGCGCCTCGAGTTCATCCATCAATTCGCGCAGCTTTTCATCCAGACGCGGCCGGTCACCAATAAAACGCACTCGCACACCCTCGGCCTGCAAGGCCCGTGCTTCTTTGCGGATGTATTGGCGGAACAGGCTCATGAGACCAGCAACTTCGGACTGGGTCCGCTTCCAGTTTTCTGTCGAAAAACCAAATATTGTCAGATACTTGACACCCAAATCAGGACAGGCTCTAACGATTTCCTTGACCCGCTTCGCACCCGCATGGTGTCCAAACAGACGAGGCCGCCCGCGCGCCTGCGCCCAGCGACCGTTGCCGTCCATGATAATGGCCACATGACGTGGACCAGCTGCGGGGGCGTCGTCTTTTGACATCACTCAGACCTGCATAATCTCGGATTGCTTGGTCTCAAGTGCAGTATCGACCTGCTTGATAAAGCTATCGGTCAACTCCTGAACCTCGGTCTCCCAAAGCTTCTGGTCGTCCTCGGACATTCCTGCCGCCTTGGCCTTCTTGATCTGGTCCATCCCGTCGCGGCGCACATTGCGAACCGCAACACGGGCGTGTTCCGCATATTGGGCTGCAACCCGCGCAAGCTCGGTGCGGCGCTCTTCGTTCAGCTCGGGAATCGGGAGCATCACGATCGTACCGTTCGTTTGTGGGTTGATCCCCAGTCCGGAATTCATGATCGCTTTTTCGACCGCACCGACCAGAGACTTGTCCCAGACGTTCACCGTCACCATACGCGGCTCCGGCACGTTCACGGTCCCCACCTGGTTTATTGGGGTCTTGGAACCATAGGCATCCACCATCACCGGCTCCAGCATATTTGCCGACGCCCGCCCCGTGCGCAGTGAGGCAAATTCGGTTTTCAGGGCACCCATTGCGCCTTCCATGCGGCGGCTCAGGTCATCGGTGTCAATTTCGAAATCTTCTTCGGACATTGCTGCTCTTTCGATCGTTCACTGTCTCGTCACGCAAGCTCATAGGCGACTTGCCAAGTTTTGTATAGCACCACGCCGCAACGGTGAAGTCCCCCTGTGGTCCTTCCCGCCCTGTGGCCATGTCTGTCTATCTCTGGATTGGCACGAAAGGCCACCATGACCGGTGGCCCATTTGCCGGATCAGCTCACCTTCGTATAGGTGCCCTCACCCGCAAGAATACCGCGGAAACCACCTGGCTCATCCATGTTGAACACAATCAGGGGCAGGTTGTTGTCACGGGCCAACGCGATTGCGCTCGCATCCATTACTTTCAAGCGCTTCGCCAGAACCTCGTCGTAGCTGACTTCGTCATAGCGCACGGCGTCACCGTGCTCTTTCGGGTCCTTGTCATAGATGCCGTCGACCCCGTTCTTGCCCATAAAGATAGCCTCACAGGCCATTTCGTTGGCCCGCAGCGTCGCTGCTGTATCAGTTGTGAAATACGGGTTACCGGTACCTGCGGCAAAGATACAAACACGCTTTTTCTCAAGGTGCCGTACCGCCCGCCGACGGATATAAGGCTCTGCCACCTCATCCATCCGGATGGCGCTGATAACACGGGTAAACACGCCTTGCGCCTCAAGAGCGCTTTGCATTGCCAGAGCGTTCATCACTGTCGCCAGCATGCCCATATAGTCAGCAGTCGTGCGCTCCATACCCTGCGCAGCGCCGCTCAAGCCTCGGAACACGTTGCCACCACCAATCACCATACAAATTTCAACACCGAGATCGTGGACCGATTTGATCTCTTTGGCGACTCGCTCGATTGTGGGCGGATGCAAGCCAAAGCCCTGATCCCCCATCAGCGCCTCCCCCGAAATCTTGATCATTACACGTTTAAAGGTCGTGTCACTCGGGGCGGCAGCGTCACTCATGTTGCATGTCCTTGCAGCGTCGATTTAGGATTGCACGCAAAATGTCGGAAAACGCGGGCAGGTTCAATGCGAGAGTGGCCCTAGTCATCCAGAATCTTCATCTTTGCTCAACCGCCACCGGACACTTAATGACGACCCTGCCCTCCATTGCGCCCGATCAACCCGTGCTGATCGCTGGCCCGACTGCCTCCGGCAAAAGCGCGCTGGCCCTTGAAATCGCCGAAACCCAAGGCGGGGTTGTCGTGAATGCCGATGCCATACAGGTGTATGATAACTGGGACGTTCTGACCGCACGCCCACCGGCTGAGGACGAGGCCCGCGCACCACACGTTCTATATGGACACCAACCATTTGATGCAGACTACTCTGTCGGGCACTGGCTTCGCGAAGTTTCTCCTTTGCTCGAGTCCGGTCAACGCCCCATCATCACTGGTGGCACCGGGCTTTATTTTACCGCGTTGACGCAGGGTCTTGCCGATATTCCCCCAACGCCACCTGATCTGCGCGACTCAGCCAACGCTCGCGTTGCCAGGGAAGGCTACGAGGCACTCCTTGCGGAACTGGACACGGAAACGGCGTCCCGCATCGACACGCAAAATCCGATGCGCGTTCAACGCGCTTGGGAGGTTCTGAACGCAACAGGTCGCCCGCTGGCAGACTGGCAGGACAACACCCCCCCGCCTCTCCTCCCTCTCGCGAACACGATGCCCATCGTCTTTGACGTCGACAAAGACTGGCTCAACGATCGCATCGCCCGCCGTTTCGATTTGATGCTGCAACTTGGTGCGCTGGATGAAGCGCGGGCGAATCTGGACCGCTATGACCCTGCACTGCTCTCAATGAAAGCCATTGGCGCACCGGAACTCATCGCACATCTTCAGGGAAAAATGTCTCTGGATCAGGCACGTGAGGCCGCCACGATCGCAACGCGCCAATTCGCGAAACGCCAGCGCACGTGGTTCCGGTCAAAGATGTCGGATTGGGTCAAATACCGGCCCGAGACCTGACAGGAAACACAGTTTCACGCAGCCTCGGCATCGCGATCATTCTTCGAAACGCTTGCAATTTTCCGACAATTGTAGAGATTGTCGCTCGCAATGGCCGGAAAAAATATCAAAATACCGTCATTCATGACGAAATCTGGTGCGCGCAGCATGTCTCTGCCGACCCCGAAACCTGTTGCGATGCCAAAGCCTTCGCCTAAGCCCGTCGCACCACGCGCATCCACCATGGCCACCTCGACGCCCCGCCTTCAGGCGATGCCGGCTGGCTTCCTTGAGCTCCATCCTGCCCCGCACCAATCCCTGCCGCGCCCATTGGTTCACACCATTGCCCAGCACACCGCGGGTGCACCCTGGATGCTCGAATTGTTGCACGTACGCACCCATCACCTGCTGATCTGGACCACACGCGGTCAAGGTCGGGTGCTGCTGAACGGTGTGCGCCGCGGATTTGGCACCCACAACGCGATCTTTGCACCTGCGGGCAAACTGGTCTCCATCGAACTTGGCCTTCAGGTTCAGGGTCAGATCGCGCTCATTCCCGCAGATGACCGTTTTTCGTTTCCCGACCGAGCACAGCACCTGCGCCTGCAAGACGGCACAGAACAGCTCGAGTTTATCGCGATCCTGGAAGCCCTGCGCCGTGAACTGCACGAGGACCGCCCTTTTATCGAAGAAGCGCTCAACGCCCACACTCAGCTTCTGTCCGTGACACTGCGACGGGATTTGCTCGCAGCCGGCGATCCTCCGGCGGCAAAAGCGGCACAGAAACTTGCACGTGCCTACGGTGACCTCTTGTCCCGCCACTTTACCGAAGGCCACTCGATGGCGTGGTTTGCAGACAAGCTCGACGTGACGCCGACACACCTCTCGCGCGTTTGCAAGCAATCAGCCGGCATGACCGCAGCAGATATGCTGTCCCAACTGATCCAACACCGCGCAAGATTGCTGCTCATCGCCACCGACCGCCCCATGCGCATCATCGCGCAAGATCTCGGTTTCGGCTCCGCAGCCTATTTTACCCGCTTCTGCCAGCAGCATTTCGGCGCGCCACCAAGCCAGATTCGCAAACAGGCGCGCCCCGCGAAACGCAGCACCTGACCCGAACGTCACCTGCCTTTAGAGCACATACTCGACATCACGATGTCGTTTTTCGACCTCCTAATGACGATCCGAACCGTTGACGCAGCGTCCTATCCTGTGCCCGAATGGTTCCTAAGCCAACGGACCGGCGCAAACGCCGGCCAAAGCCACCGCCCCCCCCACCACGGGCCGCGTGGCTCAACAGGGAACCGGCGCACGCCTCCCAAGCGGCGCCTGACAAGGGGAGCACATGGGACTTTTCATCCTTCGACGATTTGGGATGATGTTGCTCACGGCATTTTGCCTGACGTACATCGTCTTTTTCATGACCAACCTTTATCCAAACTTGGAAAAGCTGGCCAAAACCCAAGGTAACTTCCGGATGTCGGAAGAAGCCGTCGACAGCTTCCTGGGCGATCGCGGATACCTGCAACCCACTCCAGTCAAGTATCTTCAATGGCTCGGCGTCATGCCCGGTTTTGCCAAAGAGCTTGAAGATGGCCGGTTGGTCGGCAAATGCGTCCGCCCCGGCGTTGCCCCTGAGGACACACCACGCTACTGCGGAATCCTGCAGGGCGATTGGGGTTTCTCTACGGTTTCAAAAGCCCCAGTGTCGGATGTCCTCGGCTCCCGCCTTGCCAACACAGGCAAGCTCATGTTCTGGGTCATGGTGGTCATGGTGCCCTCCGCCCTGATAATCGGGGTTCTGGCCGGCATGCGCGAAGGCTCCCGCACCGACAGATCGCTCTCGACAGTCTCAATCCTGTCAACGGCGACACCGGAATACGTCTCCGGCGTTATTTTCATCGCGCTTCTGGCTTCCACCCGCAACGGCCTCGGTCCATGGCTCAACGAAATGGGTCTGATCGAAGGGAAAGCGCTGTTCAAAGGCACAGCCAAATCCGCAATGGACGGCATCACCTTCCAGAACTTCACACTGCCGGTGATCACAATTGCGCTTTACGGCATGGGCTACATCGCCCGCATGACCCGCGCCTCGATGGCCGAGGTTATGACGGCCCAATACATCCGTACCGCGCGCCTCAAAGGGGTAAGTTTCCGCAACATCGTGATGAAACACGCTCTGCGCAACGCTCTGATCGCCCCATTTACCGTCATCATGCTGCAGTTCCCATGGCTGCTGAACGGCGTGGTGATCGTGGAAACGCTGTTCTCTTACACCGGCTTCGGCTGGCAGTTGGTGAATGCTGCGGGCAACAACGATATCGAGATGCTTCTCGCGGTCTCGGTGGTTTCGGTCTTCGTGGTTCTGGTGACCCAGCTGATTTCAGACATCGGCTACGTCTACCTCAACCCACGCATCCGAATTTCTTAAGGGAGGGTCTGAAATATGGAACCATTAACCTGGACAGGCTCTTTCGGTGGCATCATCGACCCGGTTTTCCAACTGGTCGCGCTGCTGTTCCTCATCGCTGTCGCAGCCCAGTTTGTCGGTGCCTACGTGTTTGCGCCAGTTAGCAACCAATACAACGCAGACGGCACCATCACCCGCGACCGAGGCGCCAACGCCAAGATTGCGACGGCAGTGCGCACGCTCCTGTTGGCGCTCTGTGCGCTGGTTGTCGTGTACATCGTCGTTGGCGTCTTCTCGCCGGTCGGCACCGTTGGCATTGTCGGCGCTGTCGCAAAGCAATTCTCGCCCGTTTGGATTGCGCTGCTTGCGACATTCCTGCTGTCGATCAGCTACAAGCGCCGCTTGGGCCTCTACGGCAAATTGTTTGACAGCACGGTCGGCATGATTGGCTTCGCGTTCGTCATGTTCTGGACCTACACAGCATTCTTTGTCGGGGTGTTCGACATGATCGCTGTACACGATCCGCTTTCGCAGTTGTCGGGCATGAAAAACAAGGTGCCTGGAACGCCTCTGCGCTCCCCTGAAGAAGGCCAATATGCCTATTACCTGCTTGGCGGCGACAACCTCGCGCGAGACGTCTTCTCGCGCATGGTCCATGGCTCGGTGATTGTGATTATCATTGCGCCTTTCGCGACATTGTTCGCCTTTATGGTCGGCATCACACTGGGCCTTCCGGCCGGATACTTCGGTGGAAAGCTGGATACGTTCCTGTCGTTCCTCGCAAACCTCGTTCTGGCCTTTCCCGTAATCTTGTTGTTCTATCTTTTGGTCACGCCGGAGATCGTTGCGACGGGTATTCCGAACTACATGGCAGCTGTCCTGTTTGTCTTCCCGATCATATTTGTGACAGTGCTTCTGAACTCGCGTTTCTACACCCGGCCTCACCTGCGCACACCGCTTCTGGCAGGTGTGCTCCTGGTCATGGTCTGGATCTATCTGTCTGCCATCTCGGCACCGGGGACCAAAATCAACATTCTCCCGGGCGCGATTGATCTCTTCAACATCAACTCGGGCATCCTCGTGGTGTTTGTCTCGGTGGTCTTTGTGAACGCGCCAACCGTGTTCAGGATCGTTCGTGGCCTCGTGCTGGACATCCAGACGCGCGACTACGTTGCGGCCGCCCAAACCCGCGGCGAGGGTCCGTGGTACATCATGCTTTGGGAAATCCTGCCCAATGCACGCGGTCCGCTGATCGTCGATTTCTGCCTGCGCATTGGCTACACCACGATCCTCTTGGGGACCTTGGGCTTCTTCGGCCTCGGCCTGCCACCCGAGAGTCCGGATTGGGGCACTACGATCAACGACGGGCGCAAGCTTCTCGCGATCTACCCGCATCCGGCAATCGTACCCGCTGTCTCGCTCCTGAGCCTCGTTCTGGGCCTCAACCTTCTGGCGGACGGCCTACGCGAAGAAAGCCTGCGTGACTGATGACACACGGGGCGGCCTCTGTCGCCCCGCTCAACCCATTCAAAGGAGGGCAACCGGTTAACGACGCAAGCGCCAAAACGAACCGATGTTTTGCAGACGTTTTGCCGACGCAATACCGACACTGCCTTCCGCCCCAAAAGGGAGAGAGTTAATGAGCAAAATGGCAGACTACGACGGGCCAATCCTGGAGATCGACCGACTGTCGATTTCTTTTTTCACCCGCCTGCGCGAAATCCCTGCAGTGATGGATTTCTCCGTCCGCGTGATGCCCGGCGAGGCCGTCGGCCTTGTGGGTGAATCCGGCTGCGGCAAATCCACTGTGGCGCTGGGCGTCATGCAGGACCTTGGCAAAAACGGCAAAATCGTCGGTGGCTCGATCAAGTTCAAGGGACGCGACCTCTCGGAAATGTCCGACGAGGAACTGCGGGACGTACGTGGCAACGAAATTGCTATGATTTATCAAGAGCCTATGGCGTCTCTCAATCCGGCAATGAAGATCGGCAAACAGCTGATGGAAGTGCCGATGATCCACGAAGGCGTCAGCGCTGAAGAGGCCTACAAACGCGCCCTTGAGGTGGTCACCGACGTGCGCCTGCCTGACCCGGAACGCATGCTCAACAGCTTCCCGCACCAGCTTTCGGGGGGGCAGCAACAACGCATCGTGATCGCCATGGCCCTGATGTCCAAACCCGCGCTCCTGATCTTGGACGAACCCACCACTGCCCTTGACGTAACAGTCGAGGCCGCGGTTGTGGAACTCGTCAAAGATCTTGGGAAAAAGTATGGAACATCAATGCTTTTCATCTCCCACAACCTCGGTCTGGTTCTCGAAACCTGCGACCGCCTGTGCGTGATGTATTCCGGCGAAGCGGTCGAACGTGGCTCCATCGAGGACGTTTTCGACAACATGCAGCACCCCTACACACAGGCTCTCTTCCGCTCCATCCCCCTGCCCGGGGCCGACAAGAACGCGCGCCCGCTGGTGGCAATCCCCGGCAACTTCCCCCTGCCCCACGAACGCCCGCCCGGCTGTAACTTCGGCCCGCGGTGCGACTACTTCGAGGAAGGCCGTTGCGATGCTGCCGCGATTGAAATGGTGCCGGTCAAAGGATTCGAGCGGCACACCACGCGCTGCCTGAAATCGGAAGAGATCGACTGGAACGCGCCAATAACTGTCGGAGAGCAAAAGGAAAAAGCCGAAGTCGGCGAAGTTGTCCTGAAGATGGATAACCTCAAGAAATACTACGAGGTCGCCGCAAATGCGCTCTTCGGCGGCGGTGAAAAGAAAGTGGTCAAAGCCAATGAAACCCTGAGTTTCGAGGCCCACGAATCCGAAACGCTGGCGATCGTCGGTGAATCCGGATGCGGAAAATCCACATTCGCGAAAGTTCTTATGGGGCTTGAAACCGCAACCGAAGGCAAAGTCCTTCTGGACGGCGGGGAAATCCAGGATACCCCTATTCAGGCCCGCAACACCAAGACCGTCGCGGACGTGCAGATGGTTTTCCAAAATCCCTTCGACACGCTCAATCCGTCCATGACCGTTGGTCGCCAGATTATGCGCGCTCTGGAAATTTTCGGGGTCGGTGACAACGAAGCCGGACGCCGCCAACGCATGCTCGAATTGCTCGATCTGGTAAAACTGCCTCGAGCCTTTGCTGATCGCATGCCCCGACAGCTGTCCGGCGGTCAAAAACAGCGGGTTGGTATCGCCCGTGCCTTTGCAGGCGGTGCACGCATTGTGGTTGCGGACGAACCCGTCTCTGCGCTTGACGTGTCCGTTCAAGCTGCGGTTACGGACCTCCTTATGGAAATCCAACGCGAAGAAAAGACCACTCTGCTGTTCATCTCTCACGACCTCAGCATCGTGCGCTATCTGTCTGATCGCGTTATGGTTATGTACTTGGGCCACGTTGTGGAAATGGGCACGACCGATCAGGTATTCTCGCCGCCTTATCACCCCTATACGGAGGCATTGCTCTCTGCTGTCCCAATCGCCGACACATCTGTTGAGAAGGAGCATATTGTCCTAGAAGGCGATATTCCGTCAGCGATGAATCCCCCACCCGGTTGCCCGTTCCAAACGCGTTGCCGCTGGAAATCGGAAGTGCCAGGTGGACTATGTGAACAGGAGGTTCCGCCTGTGCGGCACCTCGAAGACGGCCATCAGGTCAAATGCCATCTGGCCGACGACATACTTGCCCGCATGACACCTGTGATCAAAATCGCGGCCGAATAACAGACGGGATAACAGACAGGGACCCGAAAAAAGGGCGGCGCTTTTCAGCGTCGCCCTTTCTGCGTTTCGGTGCGTTTAGGATTTCTTTACCCGTCGAGCCCCATCATGATCTGCGCATAAAACTGAACCGCGCGTTCCAGATCCGCGATCGACACCCGTTCGTTGATCCCGTGGATGCGCGATAGGTCATCCGGACCGAATGTCATTGGGTTGAAACGGTAACTGTCGTCGGAAATCTTGGAAAAGTGCTTGGTGTCGGTACCGGCCACAGTCAGTCCAGGCACAAGGATCACATCCCCAAAAGCACCCAAGGTAGCCTGTGCAAGCAATTGAAACCCTTCGCTTTCCGAGCTGGAAACGGGACTAGGCAGGGTTGGCTCTCCCCGCACGGTTACCTCGACTTCGGGATTGTTAATCACGGCTTCAACATGGGCGACGACGCTTTCCACCGTATCTCGCGGGTGAATGCGGAAATTCACAACAGCAACCGCCTCTGTTGGCAGAACATTCTCCGTCAACGAGGCTTGCAACATAGTCGGCGCGGTGGTTGTGCGCAGCATGGCATTGGTCGGCCCGGATCCCGAAAGAATGCCTTCAAGTACAGGCCGGAACAGCCACTGGTTGGCAAACAACACGCGCTCCACCAAACCGAACTCCGGCGCTACGGAATCAAAGAAATCCGCGGTCGCATCTGTCAGGCCACCGGGCACCGGATTGGCCATCAACCTTTCCACGGCCACCGCCAGCGCGCCGACAGCTGTATCCGCGGGCGGCAACGATGAGTGTCCGCCCGTAGACTTGGCGGTAATGTTCAGGGTCACATAGCCCTTTTCAGCCACGTTGATGGACGCAACCGGCGCAGGCAACCCAGGGAGAACGTCGTCGAGCACCATCGAGCCTTCATCCAGCGACCATTCCATCTGAACACCCCGCGCGCGCAGCAATTCAACAGCGGCCCCGGCGCCGTTCTGGCCTCCGATTTCTTCATCGTGCCCAAAGATGAAATAAATTGTCCGTTCTGGCTGAAACCCCTTAGAAATCAAGGTTTCGGCGGCTTCCAAAAGGCCGATAACGCCGATTTTGTCATCTATCGTACCGCGCCCCCAAACGAAGTCGGCGTCCGCAATCCCCGCAAACGGTGGATGTTGCCAACGATCACGCTCTGCATCTGGTGCGGGAACAACGTCGTAGTGCCCAGTCATCAGAACCGGTTGGGCCTCGGGGTTCTTGCCGGTCCATTTGTAGATCGGGGTCAGGTTCGCCATCTCCCGATCCATAGAGGCGTGCACACCGGGATAGGTCTGCTCAATCCACTCCAGAAATCCGGTAAACTGCCCTTTGACCAAAGGGTCTACCAAATGCTGAGCGACCGTTTCGTAGGTGACTGCCTCTGCCATGTTCGCGACAATGCGTTCCACATCCACCGTGACATCCGGCAGTGCCGCCGCATCGGCAGGTGCGTAATCCGGCGCCTTATAAAGCGCTGTTTTCACAGCAAGAATGACGACCAGCACCAAAAGCGCCAATCCAATGTATTTTAGAACTCGCAAAATCATCCGTCCCTCCCCAGGCGATTTTGCTCACCCTAGAAGGACAAGACGCCCATTTGCAAAGGCGTCCCTACGTCAATCGTCTATTCAAGCAAGTGTTCATACCTTGCATCGGTGAGAGTCTTCATAAAGGCCACAAGCGCATCAATTCTTTGGTCATCCAGTGCAGGCCCCTCCGTCAGTTCTTCAACGGACAGAGAATGCGCAACCTCGGGCGCCTTCCAAACCTCGCCAGTCTCCGGATTGATCTGCCTCTTTGGGTCCTTGGAATTGTACTTGTTATAGAACAAGACGACAGTGCGAAGGTCTTCGAACGCGCCATTGTGCATGTAGGGGCCGGTTACCGCGACATTTCGCAGAGTCGGCGTTCGAAATTTTCCCATGTGCTTAGTCTTTTTTACATCAGGATTATCCAGCAAACCTTTGTCGACAAATCCCTTTTCACCAAGCACTTCCTGCAAAACGCTGTTCACGGGAACGCCGATGTTGTGATACTCGTAGTTGCTGAATGTTTCTTGCGGGTGCGTCTGACTGCGTCTCAGCTGATGGCATTCGGCACAGTTGGTGAACTGCTCGGAAAAGAACAATACGCGACCAAGCTCTTCCTCTTTCGATAGTGTCACCTCGCCGCGCAGATAGCGGTCGTACTTACTATCAAAGGGCGCAAACACGTCCGTTCGCTCAAAGGCTGCGATCGCTTGCGTCATGGCCGCATAACCCGCCTCTGCATCCTCAAGCACTCCCGGCGAAAACAGCGCCTCCATAGACACGACATAGTCCGGATTGGCCTTTAGCCGTGAAACCACCGACGCTTTGTCAGGCATCCCCATTTCCACGGGATTGAGCGGTGGCCCACCCGCCTGTTCCTCCAGCGTGTCGGCCCGACCGTCCCAAAACAATCCGCCTTCGGCATCCCCGTCCCACTCGCGATCAAACTCGGGGACAAAGGCTGCATAGCTGGCCGTTGGTGAGTTACGACCGCCAAGCGAGACGCCATCATCGCCAAGCGATACTGCCCGCCCTGCATCCGTCGTGCGCGGGTCAACAAAAGCAACGTCAGGATCATGGCACGTCGCACAGGATTGCGTGCGATTCAGAGACAGGTTTTCATCATGAAACAAGGCTTCGCCCAATGCCTCGACGCTCTCAAAAGGGGCAGCCACGCCGCCGGATGCCGAAAAACACAAACACAACGCGATTGCCGAGCGGGTCAGATGCATAGATTGGAACCTTCAGATAATTCGTACATGACATTCGACCATGCACCTGTGGTCGGGTTTGATAGAAATCAATAGCTGATAAAATTTGTCTGGAAAGAGTTGCGCTGAGAAGACTTAGCCTCCCAGAATAACCCGCACGTAGTTCTGCGTTTCCTTATATGGAGGAATACCCCCATATTTCTGTACCGCTTCCGGTCCCGCGTTGTAGGCCGCCAAAGCCAACCGCCATGAGCCGAAACGCAGATACTGAGCCTTGAGATACCGAGCACCGCCTTCCAAATTTTGCTGCGGATCAAGCGGGTCTACCCGCAAGGCTCGCGCGGTCGCGGGCATCAATTGCGCGAGGCCAAGTGCCCCTTTGTGGGATTTCGCAGCTGCATTCCAATTGCTCTCTTGCTTTACCAGTTTGAGAAAGAGGTCAACCGGGATGCCGTGCAACAAAGCCGCCTCGCGCGCCATGGCAAGATAAGGTCCGGAATACGTTCCGCGATAGCTGCCATCCCCCCATTTGGACGGAGTGTAAATCGGTTGCGGCTTCAAACGCACAGATCCGCGATACTGTTCGGAGGCCCGCCCATCCAGAACCTTGGTCTGATTCTTGAAAACACGGGCTTTGGACTTGGACGACACAGTCTGCGCCATCACGGGGGCACTTGCCAAAACCGCGATCATTGTCGCACCGATAACCTTGCGCAATACCATGCCCACACTGCCCTGACTTAGGTTGCAAAATTTGTAGCGTAGTCCAAACCCAAGATCAATTCCGACGCCCCGCGTGCTGATAGGGTGAATTTTAATCAACCTTTCGGTAACCATCTGGGTGCAAGAATCGGCTTTCCATCCCCCTGCACCAATGGTGTAAGGTGGCCCGAACCAAACAACAGATTCCACGGGAGACAAGGCGCATGGCCGGATCGGTGAACAAGGTTATTCTCATTGGCAACCTGGGGCGCGACCCCGAGGTGCGCACCTTCCAGAACGGCGGCAAGGTCTGCAACCTGCGTATCGCGACTTCCGAACAGTGGAAAGACCGCAACACCGGTGAACGCCGCGAGCGCACTGAATGGCACTCTGTCGCAATTTTTCAGGAAGGCCTCGTACGCATTGCCGAGCAATACCTGCGCAAAGGCTCAAAAGTTTATGTGGAAGGCAAATTGCAAACGCGTAAATGGCAGGACCAATCCGGTCAGGACCGTTACTCCACAGAAGTTGTCTTGCAGGGATTTGATGGTGTTCTGACCATGCTCGACGGGCGCTCCGGTGGCGATGGCGGCGGTTATGGCGGCGGCCAAGGCGGTGGCTTTGGCGGCGGATACGATCAGGGTGGCGGATACGATCAGGGCGGCAGCTTCGGCGGCGGTGGCGGCCAGCAAGGCGGCGGCGGTGCCCCATCCCGAGATCTGGACGACGAAATTCCGTTCTGATCCCGATTGGATCAAAACTGCAAAGGCTGCGCTTTGGCGTGGCCTTTTTCTTTGCCCTTTCGCCCGCTCATGCGAGCCGCTAAGACTGTGGTGAACGATCATTCACCGAGGAAGCAGCGTGACCGACACATCTTCTTTTGACAAAGCCCTCGAGCAACGTCTCGTGGCGTACTGCGAAATAGACAGCCAGAGCGACGAACACTCGCCCTCCAAACCGTCAACCGCCATTCAGTTGGATGTGCAGCGCCACTTGCAAGCCGAACTGGAAAAGATCGGCGCCTCGGATATCGAGTTGACCAGCTATGGCGCGTTGCTCGCCACAGTGCCGGCCACCGATCCCAATGCCCCGACCATCGGGTTTTGCGCCCACGTGGACACTGCACCACAGTTCAACGCCGCAAATGTGAAGCCCCGGGTCCACCGGGCCTGGAGCGGCACCGACATCACCTTCCCCGACAATGCGGATCTCGTTCTGAACGCAGAAACATCCGACTATCTTGGGGACCGTGTAGGAGATGACATCATCACCGCAAGTGGCCTTACCCTGTTGGGCGCTGACGACAAAGCCGGCGTTGCGATCATCATGACGATGGCCGAACACTTGCTTAGCACGCCGGGGCTCAAACACGGCAAAGTGCGTCTGGCTTTTACACCGGACGAGGAAATCGGGCGGGGTGTGGACGACGCTTTGCCGGAAGACTTCGGCGTTGACTTCGCTTATACACTTGATGGCGCCAAGCGTGGCACCATGGAGTATGAGACCTTCTCAGCCGACGGTGCAGTTGTCACGATTTCAGGCGTTTCGGCCCATCCGGGTTACGCCAAAGACAAGATGGTCAACGCGCTGCATGTGGCCGCGGCGATCACATCTGCACTCGACGAGGATGGCACGACGCCTGAAACAACGGATGGCACACAGGGGTTCACCCACATCTACGCACAGGATGGCGGAAGCTCTGAAACCACGCTGCGCTTCATTATCCGTGATTTCGAGCTGGAAGGACTCGCAGAAAGAGGCGCGCGCCTGCAGGCTGTCTGTGCCAAGGCAGAAGCCGACTTTCCCGGCGCCAAGGTGTCTTGCGAGATTACCAAGCAGTACCGGAATATGCGCTACTGGCTCGAAGATGACATGACACCCGTAGATCTCGCTCGAGACGCAATGCGAGAACTCGGCATGGATCCGAAATCTGTCCCGATCCGCGGCGGTACTGACGGATCGCGTCTCACCGAGCTCGGCGTACCCTGCCCCAACCTGTTCACCGGCATGATGGAAATTCACGGTCCGCTCGAATGGATTTCCGTACAGGACATGGCGCTTGCGACGAAAACAATCCTGACCATCATTGATCGCGCTGCGCGCTGAACCTCTTTGTGAGGACGGTCAAGCCGTCCTCACGACCTACCCACGCGTTTGTTACCTAACGTCAATAAACCGCATCACAGACCTCCCCGTAACCGCTTCATTGCAAATTCAGGGAGAACATTATGTCCACGCAATCTATCGCGACCATCGCCGCGACCAACGGTAACTTCGACATTCTTGTCGCAGCGCTCGGCGCCGCCGGTCTTGTCGATACATTCGCCAACCCAGGCGACTTCACCGTCTTCGCACCCACCGATGAAGCGTTCACACGCCTCGCGGAAGACACCTTCGGCATCGACACCACTGGTATGACGGAGACCGATATTGCCGTGGCACTGGTCAACACGCTTGGCGTGCCCACCTTGACAAATGTTCTCTTCTATCACGTTCAGGCAGGAAGCAGTTCACTGGCGGACATTCAAGCTGCCGGTTCAGTAGACACATTGCTGACCGACGCTAGCTTCGGAGTGGACGGCGACACTCTGAACGACGCGGACCCCGAAGTCGAAGATCCGGAGTTCGTTGAGGGCCTGACTGACATCGCGGCCTCAAACGGGGTAATCCACGTGATCGACCGCGTTCTGCTTCCTATCGACGTCGCAGAGGTAACCCCGCAACCCACAATCGCAGACGTCGCGACATCCAACCCGGCATTTGAAGCTCTCACTGGCGCACTGGTCGCAACCGGTCTGGTCGGCTTGTTCACAGACCGGAGCAACGATTTCACCGTGTTTGCTCCGACAGACGATGCATTCCGCTCGCTCGCCGAAGAACTCGGCATTGATACAACCGGTGTTGCCGATGCAGACCTACCGGGCGCACTTGTGGGCGCTCTGGGCATCGATCTTGTTCGTGATGTGCTGCTCTACCACGTACAGGCCGGCGGAAAATCCCTTGAGGACATCCAAGCAGACCGCTTGGTCGAAACCGCGCTTGATGGCGGCCGCTTCGCAGTAGAGGGCAACGCTCTTCGTGACGGCGATCCTTCCCGCGATGATCCCAATTTTGTCGAAGGTCTGACAGACATCGAAACCGCGAACGGCGAGATTCACGTCATCGACAAAGTCCTTCTCCCGATCGATGTAGGAACCGTGAAAAAAGTTGTCGACATCGGCAGTTTTGGCGCAGACGTTCAGATGGGCGGCGGAGCCAACGACAACCTCTTCGGACTGTTTGGCGATGATATCCAGATTGGTGGCGCCGGCAACGATCTCCTCATGGGCAATTGGGGTAAGGACGCCATGTTCGGCGGCTCCGGTGATGACCGCATGTTCGGTGGCGCTGGCAACGACATGATGGCTGGCGACACAGGCAACGACCGTATGAACGGCAACCGCGGCTCCGACGACATGAACGGTGGAGACGGCAACGACCTGATGTTCGGCGGGCGCGGAAATGATGCTGTCATGGGTGACGACGGCAACGACAAGATTTTCGGCAACTGGGGTGCGGACTACCTCTCCGGTGGTGAAGGCAATGACACCCTCGGCGGTGGTCGCGGCAACGACACACTCGATGGCGGCGAAGGCGACGACCTCCTGATCGGCGGCAACGGCTCTGACTACTTCGACTTTACGGAATTGTCGGGCAACGACACCGTCCGTGACTTCGGCGGCGGTGACAAAATCGTTCTGGATGCCGCAGAGTTTGCGAATTTCCACGAAGTCGAGGCCGCCACCTCGACAAGCGGACGAGGCGCGACCATCACCGGCGACAACGGATCGATCACGATCTACGGCCACTATGATGAAAGCGACTTTATGTTCATCTGATGTCGCCAGAACAAAGCTCGAAAGTCGCCGGTAACCGCCGGCGACTTTTGCGTTTACCGGCGATTCAGCTCTTCTGTCAGAAGATCACGCACGATATCGCGCGGCACATCTGCGGTCACAAATGCCTGCCCGATCCCCCGCGCCAAAATGAACCTCAGCTGCCCATCTACAACTTTCTTGTCCTGTCCCATCAGGTCCAGAAGACCGTCGGCATCCGGCAGATCGCCGTCAATGTCGCTCAGGTCCACTTTCATTCCCATTTCGCTCAGGTGTTGACGCACCCGACTCGGATCCTCCTGCGCGCACAGGCCCAGACGTGCACTCAGTTCAAACGCCAACGCGCATCCGACAGCAACTCCTTCGCCGTGCAATAGCCGGTCACCATAGCCTGTCGCGGCCTCCAGAGCGTGGCAAAACGTATGGCCGAGGTTGAGCAATGCCCGGTCGCCCTGCTCGGTCTCATCACGCATAACGATCTCGGCCTTCATTTTGCAGGACCGCTTTACCGCAGCAATTCGCGCGCCCATGTCCCCTTTGGCCAATGCCGGTCCCTGCGCTTCCAACCAGTCAAAAAAGTCGCTGTCTCCCAACAAACCGTATTTCACCACTTCGCCGTAACCTGCGAGGAAGTCACGCGGTGTCATGGTGCCGAGAACATCGATATCTGCCAAAACCATCTTTGGCTGGTGAAACGCCCCAATAAGGTTTTTACCTGCCGGAGAGTTGATACCGGTCTTGCCCCCGACAGAACTGTCCACTTGTGCCAAAAGGCTGGTCGGGATCTGAACAAATCCGACCCCACGGCGCAGAATTGCCGCAGCAAACCCCGTCAGATCGCCAATGACGCCACCGCCAAATGCCACCACCAGATCGCGCCGTTCAACCTTTTGCGCCAGCAACCACTCAACGGTCTCCTGCAAATAGTGCCAGCACTTGGTACTCTCGCCTGCCGGCAGAACGATCGCCTCCATGGAAATGCCTGCAGCCGCCAAACCCGCTCTCAGCGTTTCCAGATGAAGCTTTGAAACATTTTCGTCCGTCACGACACAGACTTGCTTGCGCGCCAGTAAAGGCCCGATCAGCGCCCCGCTGTTGGCGAGCAGGCCCGGCCCGATGTGAATATCGTATGCCCGTTCGTCCAATCCGACGTGTACGGTTTCCATCATCTTTCAGCTCTCCGTAAGCACATCGTCACGACCAGCCATCTCGCCGATCACCCGATCTGCCATTTCTTCAATGCTAAGCCCCGCCACAGCCTTCACAGGCAACTCGGCCTGGCTGTAAAAAGGCACGCGCTGTGCGAAAATCTCTTCCAACGTCTTGCGCGGATCAGGCGTACGCAGCAACGGCCGCGTGTCCTTGTGGCGTACGCGTGACCACAGAAGATCAACGTCGGCGTCCAGCCAGACTGCAACCCCCTTATCGGCGATCATCATCCGATTTTCTTCAGATAAGAAAGCACCACCGCCTGTGGAAAGGATGCAACGCTCCTCCTCCAGCAAACGCTCGATCACCTGCGTCTCCTTGCGCCGGAAAAAAGGTTCTCCATCGCGCTCGAATATCTCGGCAATAGTCATGTTGGCCGCCTTTTCGATCTCCGCATCCGAGTCGATAAAAGGCACCCCGAGTTTGGCGGCAACTGCGCGGCCGACGGCTGTCTTGCCGGCCCCCATCATGCCCACCATCACCACTGTTTTTTTCAAGTCAAACGTCATCTCACGCCCGCGATCGGCCAAGGTTCGCCAAAATTAACGGTTCGGCATTGAATGACGTGATCTTGCGGGAATTGCCAGTTATAAGTTTCCTAAAACAGGCAGGAAATTGGGGAGTTTCATGGGCAAAGTCGTAAGAGCGTTGGCGATTCTGTTGCTACTTGGCATTATTGGCCTTGTGGCCTACGCCTACTTCGGGCCATTTTTCGGGGCAGATTTTTCCGCACCCCAGACCGAAACCCGTATTCCTGTCGAACTGAATGGTTCCTGATTTTCCCAAGTTCTTGTACCCCGCCGTTCTCTGCGCGCTATGCGCGGCGCCGGTTTCTGCGCAGGTGGGCACTTCCAACGCGCCCCTGTCCGCGATCGAGTGGTTGAAGCAACAGCCCACTGTCACCCTCGACATGGGCCTCACCCCGACCACTCCAGATCCCGATTTTTCGCTGGAGACACCCAAAATTGCAGTCTCTCCACTTGGAGAGGAAACTCTTGATGCCGTCGGTCTTCTGCCACCGCACGTCACGGGATTACCGCGCACACTCTGGGCGAATTCCGATGCAAACAAGATTTCCGCCCTCATAGAGAGCCAGCGACCCGAGGCACTGCCCGCAATGCAGGCTCTGCTATACACGCTGTTGCTGGCCGAGGCGGATCCACCCAAAGATGCCGGAACGCAATATGCCGCCCTGCTCGCACGCATCGACAAGCTGGTGGAAATGGGCGCTCTGGAGCAAGCGGGCGCTCTTATCGAACGCGCTGGCGCGACAACCCCGGCTCTCTTCAAACGATGGTTCGACGTAACGCTTCTGATGGGTGACGAGGCGTTGGCCTGCGACGCGCTCATGCAAGCGCCTCATCTCGCCCCGGACTATCCTTCACGCATATTCTGTACCGCGCGTTCCGGCGACTGGCGTGCGGCCGCACTGACATTGGATACGGCCAAAGCGCTGGGTCTCATCTCCGAAGAGATGGATGCGCTGCTGTTGCGTTTCCTGGATCCGGAGTTGTTTGAGGGCGAACCCATTCTGGTTGCAGCCGGGGAGCCTACTCCGCTGAAATACCGTCTCTATGAGGCAATCGGCGAGGGTCAGACCTCTGCCAGCCTGCCACGCCCATACGCCCACGCGGATCTTCGGGAAACTGCTGGCTGGAAAGCCCAGCTCGAAGCGGCCGAACGTTTGGCGCGCACCTCTGCACTGCAGGAAAACCGATTGCTTGGCATATACACCGAGCGCAAACCTGCTGCCTCGGGCATGATCTGGGATCGGGTTGCCGCTCTGCAGGCGTTTGACAACGCCCTTCTGGCTCAAGATCCCGCTGCAGTCGCAGATACGCTTCCTGCAGCTTGGGCCGCCATGCATCAAGTCGATCTCGAAGTCGCCTTCGCACGACTGTATGGCGCCGATCTGCTCACGTTGCCTCTCCAAGGTACAACAGCCCGCAGCGCCCGCGACATTGCGCTTCTGTCCACCGAATATGAACGTGCCGCTCAGGCAGGCCCACGTGATTTTCTCGCGGGTCTTGCTCAGGGCAACCCGCCACGTACGCCAACCGATCCGCTCCATCGTGCAATTGCTGACGCCTTTCACGGCGCAGGAGTGCCTCAGGAACTCTCCGCCATGTTGGTGCGCGGACAACTGGGAGAAGTCATACTCTCGGCCATGTCTTTGATGGATGCCGGTGCCGCGGGCGACTTGCGAGCATTGACCGAAGCCCTCGCCACGCTGCGTGCTGTCGGTCTGGAAGACACCGCCAGACGTGCCGCCCTTCAGGTCGCGCTTCTCGACCGGCGCGGATAGACCCGTGAACGACCTCCAATGGATCGCCACCTTCCTTGATGCGCAGGCTGCAGAGCTTGGGGCGGCCAAGAACACGCAAGAAGCCTACGCCCGCGATCTCCGGGATTTCGCGCATTGGCTCGCTGGCCAACAAAACGGGCTGGAAACCGCATCTCAGGAAGACGTGGAAAACTATTTGGTCTTCTGTGACTCTCAGGGGTTGGCACAATCCACACGGGCCAGAAAATTGTCGTCCATCAAACAGCTGTATCGCTTTGCTTTTGAAGAAGGTTGGCGCGGCGACAATCCGGCGATCCGGATCAAAGGACCCGGCCGGTCAAAACGCTTACCCAAAACTTTGGACGTCGCTGAAGTCGACCAACTCCTGCAGGCCGCCCGTGCAACCGGTCGGACCAAAGAAGACCGCTTGCGTAACACCTGCCTGATGGAACTGCTTTATGCCACGGGTATGCGCGTCACCGAACTGGTCAGCCTCCCGGCAAGCGCAGCTCGTGGCGATCCGCAGATGTTGCTCGTGCTTGGCAAAGGCGGGAAAGAGCGCATGGTGCCCTTATCCCCGGACGCACGGGAAGCGCTGCAAACCTGGCTGGCCATCCGAGATAAGGCACAGGACGAAGCGCTGTCCAAAGGCAAACCTCCTTCGCGCTTCCTGTTTCCCTCCCGAGGCAAGTCTGGTCATGTGACGCGACATTGGTTTCACACCCTTATCAAAGACCTCGCCGTTCAGGGGGGTGTGAATCCTGAGAAGGTCACGCCGCACACACTGCGCCATGCCTTCGCCACCCACTTATTGGCCAACGGCGCCGATCTGAGGTCGATTCAGACCCTGCTGGGTCACGCCGATGTAGCAACAACCGAGATTTACACCCACGTTCTGGACGAACGCTTGCGCACCTTGGTCACCGAACATCACCCCTTGGCAAAATCAGACAAGCGAAGCTGATCAGGCAAAACATCTTCGGATGGCCAGCGCCCAGTCCGCAACGCGCGCTCATAACCCTGAGTCAGCCCAGCCCTCTGCATCGCACCAACCGCTGTCTGCACGTCATAGCGTAACGGTTTTATCTCGACGCCAGCTTTGGAAAGCAAAGCAAATGCCGTGTCTCGGCCACCATCATGCGGAGGCATCCCGATCACACCCGCGTTGACCCACGTCACATGTTTGACCCGACGCTGAAACGCGATCCCGCTGTGCCCGGCTACGACGACGTCGACATCCCCAATCAAATCGGCAATCGCTGACAGTTCTTCGACAAATACGGCTTCTTCCGACACCGACCAGATAAACCGCGCAATGTCGGTGATGCCACCATGGATGACGGCAACCCGCCTGTCATCGTGCGAGAACATAACCAAATCCGGCAGTCCCCCCATCCAGATCCGCGCGCCTTGATCTACGTGCCGATCCGCATGCGCAAACCAGCCAGCTGACAGAAGGTCACAAGCCGACCCTTCGTCGAACCCACACCCGCAATCCAGCGCGTTCGCCGCAAGTTGCTTTTCGCAGTTTCCAGCCACAACCACGACGCCACTTTCGCGCACAAGATCGACGGTTTCCGCCGGTTGCCCGCAATAGGCGACGATATCGCCTGTGCATATGATGTGCGAAGCCGGAATACCGCGCGCCGCAGCTTCAATCAAAACAGCTTCGATCGCCTGCAAATTTGAATAGGGCCCGCCAAACAACAAAACGTCGCCGTCGAGCACCCCGAGGTCTCTGATCTTCATGCCCTGTCCCTAACCTGCCGCTTTGACAAAAGGAATTCACATTCCCGCTAAGCCACAACTTGCAAAAATCGCATCGCTATCACTTGATACTGCTCAACTTGGCTCCCATAACAGCTGGGCTATGACTGACACAGTTTCGACCGCCGCGTCCCTCGACACCGCCTTCTGGATCAGCGCCAGCGTGATCCTCGGCCTGCTTTTACTCTCTGCCTTCTTCTCGGGCTCTGAAACCGCACTTACTGCCGCAAGCCGCGGCAAGCTGCGCACACAGGCCGACAAAGGCTCCAAGGGTGCACAACGCGCACTGGCAGTGACCGAAGACAACGAACGCCTGATCGGATCAGTCCTGCTGGGCAACAACCTCGTCAACATTCTTGCCACCTCACTGGCAACTGCCCTGTTTACCAAGGCGTTTGGCGAAGGCGGCGTTGCTTTGGCGACGCTGGTTATGACGCTGCTGGTGCTTATCTTTGCCGAGGTACTGCCCAAAACCTACGCAATCACACGGCCCGAGGGCGCAGCGTCTTTTGTTGCCGCGCCCATCAGCGTGGTCGTCACCGTGTTCGCACCAATCGTGTCCGCCGTTCGCCTGTTTGTGCGCGCTGTTCTGCGCGTCTTCGGCGTGCAAATCGATCCCGACAGCCACGTTCTTGCCGTGCGCGAAGAGATCGCGGGCGCCATTCAACTGGGCCACTCCGAAGGTATTGTAGAAAAAGAGGACCGTGACCGGATTCTGGGCGCGTTGGACCTCTCCGACCGCACAGTCGAAGAAATCATGTTGCACCGATCCGGGATCGAGCTGATCAACGCAGATGATTCACCTGCCGACATTCTCAAGCAATGTCTAGAGAGCAACCACACGCGTTTGCCAGTCTTCAAGGATGATCCGGAAAACATCATCGGTGTTGTCCATGCAAAAGACTTGTTCCGCAGCATGTACACCCGCGCTGTGGCCGACGGCACCAATGCGCGTGATCTTCTGGCGTTCGATCTGGCTGAAGCCGCAAACGAACCCTACTTCGTGCCGGAAACCACATCTCTGGACGATCAGATGCGCCAGTTCCTTCGTCGTCGCAGCCACTTTGCGCTTGTGGTGGATGAATACGGCTCCCTACAGGGTCTTATCACGCTCGAAGACATTCTCGAGGAAATCGTTGGTGAAATCACCGACGAATTTGACGAGGACACGGACCATCCGATCCGCAAATCCGACGATGGGCAATTCCTGATCGAAGGCGCGATGACCATCCGCGACCTCAACCGGGCCACGGATTGGAACTTGCCTGATGAAGAGGCCAATACAGTCGCGGGACTCGTTATCCACGAAGCCCAGATGATTCCGACGGTCGGACAGGTGTTCTCGTTTCACGGTTTCCGCTTCGAAGTCACAGGACGCGAGGCAAACCGCATCACAGCGTTGAAAATCCGCCCGCTCTAAACGGGTCCAAATAGCCCGGAACTCTTTTTTTCCGGGCTTTCCGATCCTATTGCACGCGCCACTATACCAAAGTGCGCGAAAGTATCCGTTTCAGCGCAACGAAAAAGACAGCCGTTTCCTAACTTTGAGTCAGACCCACAGTTAAGGAAAGCATCATGTCCCACATCGCCCAGCAGACCCGCGCAACAAGCACCACATCTATGGATCGCGCCAAACAACTTGCCCACAAGATCGTCGACGTAATGCAGGCGCAAGGCTACCGCGAAATCGAGTACATTCTCACCGGAAGCCAACTGAAAGTTGTGGCCTGCGCGTCCGGCATGGCCCCAAAAACCGAATACCTGTCCCTCCCGACCGGTGGACTGTCCACGACCTAAAGAGTCCGGACAGAAACGTCCCCGCGTCCACGTCTCTCCCAAAGATGGTCGCGGGGTTCATCAAGCCACAAATCGGCGTGGATCACCCTTGCCATTCCCAATGATCCCTGCGACGCATGTGCGTTCCTTTTGGGGGTCTCTTATGAACAACGTTACCGGCAGCCTACTCGTCATTGCAGCCATGCTTGGTTTTGCCACTGCCGACATGTTCATGAAGCAGCTGACCGGGTCACTTCATCCAGGTCAGGTACTGATGGGCCTCGGTTGCGGATCCGGCGCCATCTTTCTCTCCATAGTCCTGCTGACGCGCGCTCCACTCTTTGATCGCAAGAACTGGACACCGCTCCTGTTGCTTCGATCTGCAAGCGAGGCTGCAAGCGGCGTTATGTTCACCTTGGCCCTTTCCAGGATAGACCTTTCCACTGCCGCAGCCATTTTTCAGGCCATGCCTCTGATCCTGACGCTCTTGGCCGCAATGTTTCTGGGCGAAACCGTCGGTTGGCGTCGATGGAGCGCCCTTGCCATCGGTTTTGCAGGCGTCCTCCTGATTGTCCGCCCTGGCCTCAGTGGCTTCAACGTGAACGCCTTGCTGGTCCTCGGCGCTGCTACAGGCATCGCCATCCGTGACATTCTCACTCGCCGTATCGACCCGGCGGTGTCTTCACATGTGGTCGCTTTGCAGGGTTTTCTCGGCTTCTTTATCGCCGGCACAATCCTGATGGCCTTGTCAGGTGCCCAATTTCAGAGCCTCTCTCCGACAGATCTCGGCCGCTACGCCGGCGCAGCGCTCTTTGGTGCCGCGGGATACTGGGCGATAGTAAACGCGATGCGCATAGGTGAAGCTTCTGCTGTTGCCCCGTTCCGTTATACCCGTCTGGTCTTCGCAATGGCACTTGGTGTGTTGATCCTTGGAGAGCGTCCCGACGCTCTCACATTTGCAGGTTCGGCTTTGATCGTTGCCGCCGGGCTCTACACATTCCTGCGTGAACAAAAGCTGGCCCGCGACGCATCAAGTTGAGCCATCCTGTCACTGTTAGCCCTAAACCTCGCCAAATCGGCCGTTAGCGCTATCAATTTCATTTACTTTTGCACGCCCCCTGCTATGACTGCGCCCAACAATTGGCCAGTTCAGGGAACTCCTCATCATGAGCACCATCATTGACATCTTTGCCCGCGAAATCCTCGACAGCCGCGGCAACCCGACCGTCGAAGTCGACGTGACGCTTGAAGACGGCACAATCGGCCGCGCCGCCGTCCCGTCGGGCGCCTCTACCGGCGCACACGAAGCGGTCGAAAAACGCGACGGCGACAAAAGCCGCTACATGGGCAAGGGCGTGCTGGAAGCTGTGAATGCAGTCAACGGCGAGATCGCAGAGGAACTGGTCGGCATGGACGTCACTGAACAGGTGGCTCTGGATCAGGCAATGATCGAACTCGACGGCACCCCCAACAAAGGCCGCCTGGGTGCAAACGCCATCCTCGGCGTTTCGCTCGCCTGTGCAAAGGCAGCTGCCGACTACACCACACAACCGCTCTTCCGCTACGTGGGCGGCACCTCGGCTCGTGTCCTGCCGGTTCCGATGATGAACATCATCAACGGTGGCGAACACGCCGACAACCCTATCGATATTCAGGAATTCATGATCATGCCGGTCAGCGCGGACAACATCCGCGAGGCCATCCGCATGGGCGCCGAAGTCTTCCACACGCTGAAAAAAGAACTTTCAGCAGCAGGTTACAACACTGGCATCGGTGACGAAGGCGGATTTGCTCCGGCTCTGGAAAGTACCCGCGTCGCGCTGGACTTCATCAAAACTTCGGTCGAAAAAGCTGGCTACAAACTGGGTGAAGACATCTACCTCGCGCTCGATTGCGCCTCATCTGAATACTACAAAGACGGAAAGTACGAGATGGTAGGCGAAGGCAAATCGCTGACGTCGGCAGAAAACGCCCAATACCTCGCCGACCTCTGCAAAGACTACCCGATCATTTCCATCGAAGACGGCATGGATGAAGACGACTGGGAAGGCTGGAAACTACTGACCGACATGATTGGTGACAAAGTCCAGCTTGTGGGCGACGACCTGTTTGTGACCAACCCGACCCGTCTTGCAGATGGCATCGCAAAAGGCGTTGCGAACTCCATGCTGGTCAAGGTGAACCAGATCGGCTCGCTGACCGAAACGCTGCAAGCCGTCGATATGGCCCACCGTGCACGCTACACGAACGTCATGAGCCATCGCTCGGGCGAAACCGAAGACGCTACCATCGCGGATCTGGCAGTTGCCACCAACTGCGGCCAGATCAAAACAGGCTCCCTGTCCCGCTCTGATCGTCTGGCAAAATACAATCAGCTGATCCGCATCGAGGAAGCTCTCGGCGAAACCGCCGAATACGCAGGCCGCTCGATCCTGAAATAAGGTTAGCTGGGTCCCAAAAGAAAGCCCCGCCATTTGGCGGGGCTTTTTGTTTGTTCAACTCGTTATGGCTGATACGGAAGTGAGCTGTGGTGCTGCACAATCCGCAACACGCCATTCGCGTCTTTCTTGTAGCCGAAGCTCTTGTCGACCTTCGTTACGCCGCCATCCTTGTCTGTCAGGATCACCCAGCCCATCCACATCGCCACATCGCCTTCAATGAAGCTTGCAGAGGTCACGCTTTCCATTCCGCGCCAGCCCTTGATGCCAAAACCGCCGTCCAGAGGGTATTCCTCATCATGACCCACGAAGTAGGACAAAGCGCCTTTCTTGGTAGGGCGAAACGTCTGGTCGCCACTCGCCAGCGTCGGCTTGAACAGAACCGGACCAAGACCATACCCATAGGCCGCATCCAGAACGCCCTCTGCAACCTCGCGCGCCGCGTCGATGCCGTCTGCTTCATACGCTTTCGAAATGGCCACAAGTCCGTCGCCCCAGTTCTCGCGGGCCTTGCTCAGTTCTGCTTCAGTGATCGTCACGGGGTATCCCTCTCCTCAGTGCCAATTTGGGGAGTATTTGGCCGATCATTTACCCTGTTTCAAGAGACAAGCCCTCAGGTTGCTTCAGAACACCACACGCGCCCGCAATCCGAACAGGGTAATCGTATCCTGCCCAGGGTTCAGCAAAGGATTGGAAATCACCTGAACCGACGGTGTTATCTGCAGTCCGGGCGAAATCGAGAAACGATAGAATGCCTCAGCCGTGATCTGCCCTTCGCTGGAAGAGGCCCCTTCCGCCCAGTTAAGGCCAAAGCCAGCCGCGTCCGTGTTGCGGCCGTAATAAGCGACCCCAGCCGAAACCGACTTTTCATAAAGCGCGGCTGTTCCCTGACTCACCCCTGCCCGAAAGAACGGCAGCCATTTGTTGTCCAGAAACCAAGCTGCTGAAAACGCCGCGCCCCAATCTTCGGGGCGGCTTCCGTCGTTGGCGGCATCAGCATGCCAAAGCGTCAGGTGGATGTTATCGAAATAGATCCGATCAGGAGACGAGGTATACCCGATCTCGAGGCTCTTGAAGAGATTTCCGTCTTCAAAAACGTCAAAGTTCGGCTTCGTCGGGTCGGCATTCGCATCCGCAACACTGCCGACCATATAAAAGTTATCGCTCAAACGAAGACCGCCCGCGATGCCCAGCCCGGGATTGGGGGCGTTGATTGTCGGGTTGGTGTTGAAGGCAAGGTTCTGAAACCCGGAATACGGGCTGACGGCCGCATACAGGTCGAGAAAATCGGTCACGTCCAGTTGCCCGACTTGCAGCGTCCAGTTTCCATTTTCGGAGCGCTGGGTCCAGAACAGGTTGGTCAGCATTGTGCCATTGCCGTTGAAAGCGGTACCGGTGATCGACAAAGCCCCGCCATCAAGTCCGAGGAACTGTGGCGCTACCGCTCCGTACCGGTGCCGGTTCTCAATCTTGAACGTCAGACTACCGAGTTCCGTGGCCTGCCAGTTGCCGTAAAACCTCGCAATTCCGCCAGCGGCATCGCCCTCGCCAATGTTGGCATTACCCCATTGGCCCAGAGACAGGTAGTCGATGTTGAACTTGAACCCCTGTTCCGCCAAACCGTCTTTCCAAGCGAACCACCCCGGTGCCAGCTTGCGCGGGAAATCCGACCGGAACTGGGGATCGGTCAACCCGTCCCCCGGCTCGAGATCCGCAGCCGTGGAAGAAGGCCCTGACAAACCGCCCGCCTGAGCAGCGACCTCCGCCGGAGTGACAGCAGCCAAACATCCAGCCATAACACCGCCAGCAACAAATCTTTGCAAAGTGTCCTTAATGTGGGTGGCCATGGTCTCTCCTCCTATTCAAACGCGATGGTCACGGGGATACCTGCAATCAATTCGGTAATGCTGCTGGCCCGGTGGCTTCGGTCAAACTGCGCGTGCTGGTTCAAACCATAGCCCAGCAACTGCACGATTTCGGGCGATCCGGCGAATTTCGAGTGGCTGCCGGAAGCCGAGTCGTCAATTTCGCTCAAGTCGATCGCAACAACACCCAACGCGGAAAGAGCGTCGCTGTCCGCGGCGCCGACCCGCGGCACGCCGCCCGCGAGTTTGCGCGAAACGCTCAGCGCAGCGTCATCTTCCGAGTGCAGCACAAATATGTCGCCAGCCTTGTTCCCGATCACTTCCATATGCGTTCTGAACAGATCCATATCCACGTCCGGAGACGCCAGCACGATATTCCGCAACCGTCCGGTGTAGTTCAGCCGACCTGTCTTGGTGGCGTCCATCAGCGCTTCCATCGTCAGGAAGCCCCCCATGGAGTGGGCGAAAATCGTGTAGTGCTCAGCGTTGGTCCGCGCCAGCACATCCCCAATTTCTCCAAGTTTTGCCCGTGCGATCAACGCACTGTTCAGGTCGTAGACATAGCGCGTCAGCTTGTCGGCCGATGCCCAGTCGAACAAGACCGGCACCCCTTGAAAATCAGTGTCTTCCACGAATTGTGCCAATCGAAGAACGGCATCAGACGTCGAATTGTTGTACCCGTGGATAAAGAACAGAACGTCACGGTTGCCGCGCGGCCTCTTGCGCAACTCTTCGTTCATGCTGCGTATGAATGCGCTGTCATTGGCGTACACGATCGGATTGACCACAGCGAATTCCTTGCGCGGATCAGGCGGCAACCGTTTGGGCCGCTCCAGTTCACCACTGACGTGGTTGGGCGGGATGGACACGTCGACAGAGGCAAGCCCGACTTCCGGAGAGCGCGCACCCGAGAAAAACTCGCCCAACTCCTCGGACTGTGCCCGCGTTGTGGTGATGAACACCTTGTGCCGCGTCGCCGTGGTCACAGAATCCGCAGGCACATTCGGATTGTCGATCCCAATCAGATCGGGCGCAGGACTGCAGGCCACAACAAACACCGCAAGGCAGAAAGCCTGCAGCGTTTTCAGGGCAAAGGATTTGGGTCGGTCGGTCGAGCGGCGGCTCAATCGCAGAAAGGTACGGGTCATCATGGCTGGTGCGGTCTGTCCAAAGTCATCACGTGAAAAACATCCCCACTATGCCCGTGAAAATGGGCGTCTCCCAAGCTCTTTTTTGCCTTGGCATCAGAGATTTATCCAACAGCCTCAAAACTTCAGCGGCGCCAGAACCCGCGCCCGTGTGGCTGCATCCACCGGAGTCGGCGGATTGGGTTGCAACGGGTTCTTCACAACCGGGCTGACCGTCAGCGTATAGGTCCAATCCTCAGAGAAAGGATCCGGTGTCACCACGTTTTTCTCTGCCGAGAGATTGAGCTTCACCACGCGACCGCCAATGCCGGTTGTCTTGGACACCGCCAATTGAACCGGAACTGTCCATTCGTCCCCGCTGGGCGCGTTCCAGTTATACGTCATCGTCGGTCCGGTGCCGATCAGCCAGCCGTTGCCCAGACCGTAGAACAGGAAATACTGCAAGGACGTGATCGACGTTGCAGGACCGTCTCCCGCAACTTTCCAGTTGTGGAAGGGAAACAGCCCCCAAACCCCCCAGTCGGCGGTCCGAACGGCCAGAGCGCTCGGCCCCAGCAACCAGTTGTCGCTCGACGCGTCGGTGCCGGTCGGGATTGCCCCGACCACACCGGCACCAAAGGTCCAGCCGCTGTCACTCCAGGAATACAGCAAATCAAACGGTATATCGCCAAAACTGTTTACAGAATTGAAGCCGCCGACTGTGGGCTGCGCCTGATCCCATACGTAGCTGAACGCAGGCCGGAAAATCAGGTTGTTTCCGTTTCCGAGCACGAAAGGCAGGACCGGTTGAAAAGTCAGCGTCGTGCTGCTCTGGTCATCCGCCCCGGGCAATGTGCCGTCAAACGACCGGTGTTCCAGCTTGAAATTCATTGTGGCATTGGCGGCACCGGGGTTGGCCAGTTCTTTCGCCAACTCCTCGATGTTGGGACCAACCTGGGCATGAGCCGACCCGAAGGCTCCCAAAACCACAAGGATGCTTGCGGCCAGCCGCTTATAAACCGTCATCGTGCAAATCCCGTTCAAAAGGACGCGGCCCGCAGGAAACTGCGGGCCGCTTGCTCTTTAGTTCAGCGTGTTCTTATAGACGACACCGTCCTTCATGATCAGGCGGATGGTCTCGGGGCTGTCCGGCCGCGGATCAGCAGTGAACCACTCGTCGCCAGTGCCAACCACCGAAAAGTCCTCGAGCGGATTGCCATCGATCAGGAGAATGTCGGCATAGGCACCCTCTTCAATCACACCCAGCTTGCCGTTCGGGTAAGGATTGGTGAAATCACCCGTCAGAGCCGCAATCTCGCCTCCGACCGACGTCAACGTCACCAAAGACTGATACGCGCCAAAGAACTCGTTGTTCAGGTGCTTTTCGTAGGCAATCTGGATGTTGCAAGCTGCCACAGACCCAACACAGTCTGTCTGGAACCCACGCGGCGCTGGGCATTCCTTCATACTTGGGATGTAGTTGGCAAAGGACGCAGAGGCGCTTTTGGCTTTCGCCAGGCTCGAAGGCTGGTTCTTCACCGCAGGCACATCCAGCAGGCCTGGGTCAAACGCTGTAATGTTGGTGGTGATATAGGCGCCCTTCTCCTTCATGAGTGCGGAGATTTCGCAATCAAAGTGGAATCCGTGTTCGATGGTTTTCACGCCCGCGTTTAACGCATTGATGATCGCCTCTTTACGGTAGGAGTGTGCCATCACATAGGTGCCGTATTCATTGGCTACTTGAACCGCTGCTTCGATCTCTTCCTTGGAGCCAGCAAGCAGTTGCCAAGGATCAAAGGCCGAAACCACGCCACCAGACTGCATGAATTTCAGCTGGGTCGCGCCCATGCGCAGGTTGTTACGGCCGTACTTGTACACGTCGTCCACGCCGTTGACCTGTTGTGCCATGTTCAGCAGACCCATATTGGTTTGTGCACCGGGCGGTGACGTGAAAGAGGCAAAGTCTGCGTGGCCCCCACGTGTACCAATGAAAGCGCCGGAGTTATAAAAACGCGGACCGATGATCTGACCGCTGTCAATCCAGCGCCGCAGACCGGCATTAGCGCCACCCGCATCCCGCACAGTCGTGAACCCCTGCATCAGGTACATCTCGGCCATCTTGGTGCCGTGGATGGCGAAATCTTCCCATGTTGAGTTAGTCTCCATCGACGAGATCGATGGCCCCATCAGCATCAAGTGTGCGTGGTTCTCGATAAAGCCCGGCGTCAAAGTCCGTCCGCCGCCATCAATCACCTCCGCGTCCGGCGCATCAATTGCGTCAGTGGACACGGTTTTGATCATGTTGCCTTCCACAAGCACCGACGCATTCTCGAGGCGTGCTTCGTTTACGCCATCAAACACGTGTACATTGGTGAAAAGTATCTGGGGTAGCGCATCCTGTGCCACAGCCGAGGTGGCAAAAAATCCGGTCACTACCGCGATTGCACCTCTAAGCAGATTCTTTGTCATTCGAATTCTCCCGTTGAAATATTCTTCCAGCCTAGACCGAGTCGTTACGGCAAGTCGGCCATTTTTGGATGAAATTTCGGAAAGGACAAAAAAAACTGGCCGACAACAGGTGGTTTTGGGGGCAATACTGGCCCAAATACCAATTCCCATCGTCCAAGAGGTCCTCATGCCAAGCAAAACTGACGGATTTATTCGCTTGCCCCTCGTAATGCCGTTTGTCGACCTCGCCCGCTCCCGCGGCGTCGACATCGCATCGACCTTGGACCGGTTTGAATTGACCCGCGAGGACATTGCCAACCCCGACCGGTCCGTTCATGCCGAGGTCATCTATGGTCTGACAAACGGTCTTGCCAAAGCCACCAAGGACCCTCACTTCGGCTTTCATGTTGCCGAGGCTTTCGACATTCGTCAGTGGCAACCCACCAAAGACGCCTTTCAAAGGGCTCGAACCGTTGGAGATTTCTACACGCGGTTCCTTCTCGCCGTGCCGCAACAGGCCAGTTCCGTCCGCCATGTACTGGAGGTATCCGCTGATACAGCGACATACACTGTTAACAGGCTCGTCCGGACCCGAAATCAACCCGAACATGTCGAAGGGTTTGGTCTTGGGCTGCACCTTCGGCTGCTACGGCAGTTGCTTCGCGACCGCTGGAATGGAGAACAGGTTTCTCTGCTGACACCTTTCCCCCAAGCCGTCCCGAAGACCCCCCTGGGCGTCGCGGTGACCCAAAGCAACATCACTGGATTGGGCGTACGGTTCCCAAGTCACTGGTTGCTTTTACCAGTGCGTCAGGGCACCGCCGCGATGGAGACCGAAAACACTCCCGTTCCAGAGGAACTCTCGATTGTCAGCGCCCTGCGCACCGCGGCGCGCCCACAATTGGAAAAGAGAGATCTGAGCCTCGACGATTTTGCAAAAGAACTCGGGATGTCGCCGGCCCGTCTCAAAGCGACTCTGCAGGCTCAAAACACCACGTTTCCTCGTGAAATCAAACGGTTGCGCATAGACGTTGCAAGCGAGCTTCTGAGGGGATCCTCTACGACGGTTTCCGATATAGGTCGGCAACTTGGATATAACGACCAGTCCCATTTCGCCCGTTTCTTCCGGTCCCAAACCGGTCTTTCTCCGCTGGAATATCGCAATAAACAGTTGCGGTGATTTTTCCTGCCGCCGCAACGTCAGCCTTGCACGTCGGCAAGCTCGATTTAGCCTGCCCGCATGACTGCGCAAGCGATTATCACCCCTCTGAAACAAGGAAAGATGCCGGCCGTTCATCACATTGGTGACGGACCGCAGGTCTTGTTTCATCACGCAACCGGATTGGGCCCGCGTTGTTATGCGTCTTTTCTTTCCGAGCTCGCCCCGGACTTTTCACCTACAGCTCTCATGATGCGCCCGCTTTGGCCGGACGGCCCTGCCCCCGACCGAAAACGCGAATGGGACGTGTTTGCCGACGACATGATTGCATGGATCGAGGCCAATGGCTCCGCGCCTGTTTTGGCTGTCGGCCATTCCATCGGCGCAGCCACCACCGCGATGGCTGCTGTCAAACGCCCTGACTTGTTCAAAGGATTGGTGCTGCTCGAGCCTGCCGGCGTAACCGCCCGCATCAAGTTCCTCCTCCGCCTGATCCCATACATGATGCGGAGCACGCGCGGTCCCGCTGCAGAAGTTCTGAACGGACCGACCTCGTGGCCAGGCATTGATGCTGCGTTTGCCGACTATCGAAACTCCCGTGCCTATCGCCGGTTCGATGACCAAAAGCTTCGCACCCTGATCGAAGCTTTGACGGTGCCGAAAGAAGACGGCGGTATCCGGCTGGAATATCCGCGTGACTGGGAGGCTCATCTCTACGCGACGCCGCCATATATTTTGCCCACGCTCAAGAAACTCACTGTCCCGACACGCATCATCACCGGAAAGCCCAGCCTGTTCATGGATCCTTCCATCGCGCAGGCCCTGCACATTGCGCGTCCCGACCTCCCCTTCACAAGCCTCACCGACTATGGCCACCTGCTGCCGCTCGAAGCACCCGCCGAAGTCGGCCGTGCAACGCGAGAGGCCCTTGCCTCTTTGATGTAGCCTTTCTGCTTGCCCATCGCGGTCATTCCTGCACCATGTGACCGAAACCGACACTGGCGCAGGACACCCCATGACAGCCGACGAGATTATTGCTCACCTCGACCTCGCTCCGCACCCCGAAGGCGGTCACTACCGCCAGACCTGGATTGCCGGGTCTCAGGACGGCGAACGCCCTGCAGGCACGGCCATCTACTTTCTGCTCAAGGAAGGAGAAGCCAGCCACTGGCACCGCGTTGATGCCACCGAGATCTGGCACCACTATGCAGGTGATCCCTTGATCCTGTCCCTCGCCGAGACCGAAAAGGGCCCGGCCCGCGACCACACCCTTGGACCCGATCTGACGTCCGGCGCTTTGCCACAATTGATTGTGCCAGAAGGTCACTGGCAGGCAGCCCGTTCCACCGGCGGCTGGACACTCGTCGGCTGCACGGTTTCACCCGCGTTCCAGTTTGAGGGGTTCGAACTTGCCCCGAGCGGCTTCGACATTCCGCGATGAACGTCGGCGACGCGGAAATTCTGGATCACAAGGAGGCCTTGTCCCGCCTGTCACCAGAGCTCCGAGCCACACTTCAAACTCGGTCCGATGTCGCCGGCTTGCGGCACCTCTCTTGCTACTTGCTTGTTTTGATTGCATTTGCGCTCTGGGTTGGTCTCAAGCTTCCCCTATGGCCTGTTGCCCTGCTTCCCCTTGGCATTCTCTGGAGTTTCCTCTTCACGCTCAGCCATGAATGCACGCATGACACGCCATTTGCCTCCCGATGGATCAACCGCGTCGTTGGCAGCGCTTGCGCCCTTCCGCTTTTGTTGCCTTTCAACTGGTTTCGCGCCTTCCACATGGCGCACCATAAATTCACCAACGATCCCGCCAAAGATCCGGAACTGAACCATGGCCCCCGCCCCGAAACACTCTGGGCATACATGAAATATCTCTCGGGCTTGAGCTACTGGGCCGGCATGGCCAAAACGATCTGGAAAAACGCCTTCGGAGACATCGACGCACCCTACCTGCCACGGAGACAGCACAAAAGAATGCGGCTCGAAGCCCGCATTCTGCTGCTCGCTTATGCCGGACTTCTATGTTCGCTGATCTGGTCGCCCGTCTTGGTCTGGGTCTGGGTTGTGCCAAGCCTGATCGGCCAACCATTTCTGCGCGCCTACCTGTTGGCCGAGCACGGTCTCTGCCCACCCGTCGCCAACATGCTGGAAAACTCACGCACAACGTTTAGCAACCGCCTTGTGCGTTTTCTGGCGTGGAACATGCCCTTCCACGCGGAACATCACGCGTTTCCAAATGTGCCATTCCATCAGCTCCCCGCACTTCACGCGGAACTGAAACCACACTTGAAAAGCACATCGGACGGATACACGGCTTTTCACAAGGATTACCGCCGACAGCTTTGAAAAAGATTACCGCGACGGTTCGCTCACCGTGCCGCCACCGACCAGCGCCATGACGCCAGTGGTGGCCGGACAACTGGTCGGCAATCCACGTGCGACACGCACGGCCAGATAGGCAAAAGCCTGCGCTTCCAGCATATCTCCATCCAACCCGACATCCTCTACGGGCACCACCGGACACTCCAGCGACACACGCAGCATCTCCATCAACACCGGATTATGACGGCCACCGCCCGTGACCAGAACTTTCGACGGAGGCGTCGGACAGTGCGCCATACCCTGCGCGACCGACGCGGCGCACATCGCTGTCATCGTGGCCGCCGCATCTTCGTCAGACAATTCCCTCACAAGGTCCATCATTTCAGGAAAATCGTTCCGATCCAGAGACTTAGGTGGAATTCGTGAGAAATACGCTTCCTGCAGAAACAACTCCAATGCCCCGGTCGCGACAGTGCCGGCCGCGGCGACTTTGCCGCCTTCGTCAAAATTCATCCCGCGCCGCAACCGCAACAAGTCGTTGAGAGGCGCGTTGGCAGGGCCTGTGTCAAACGCCAACAAAGCACCGTCCTCTTCAGGCGCTCCTTTGCGCGGATCAACCCACGTCAAATTACCCACGCCGCCAAGGTTCAGAAAGGCAACCGGCTCGGTCGCGCCGAACCATTTCGCGCAGGCAAAGTGAAAGAACGGCGCCAGCGGCGCACCCTCCCCGCCAAGTTCCACATCAGCCGTCCGGAAATCCCAAACCACCGGCACGCCCAGTGTCTCGGCCAGAGCCTGACCATCGCCAACCTGACAGGTGCCGCGCCCACGCGGTTCATGCGCCAGTGTTTGGCCGTGAAATCCGACCAGACCTGCATCGGAAAACCCTCGTAGTACCTCGGCATGCGCGGCCTCGATCACTGCCGCAGCGGCCTCCGCTTCAACACCCGACCAGTGTCCCAGAGCAGCCTCGAGAACCTGTTGTTCCTCCCGCGAATAGGCACGATAGGCACTCTCGCCAAAGCTTTGAATTGCAACGCCATCTGTCTCGACCACGGCTGCGTCCACACCGTCCAGCGATGTCCCTGACATCGCCCCGAGAGCACGCACCACAGCCCCGCCGCTTTTGGCCTTCATCATGGCCTTTTCCTTCTGCTCATCCCCGCCTATACACGGTTTCACGAACAATACGGGATCGACACCATGACCTACCAGCCCAAATCGGATTTTCTGACCGTGATGCTCGAGCGCGGCTTTGTGGCCGATTGCACGGATTACGAAGCGCTTGACCAGGCGCTGCTGAATGGTGTTGTGCCCGGTTATATCGGTTTTGATGCGACGGCCAAGTCGCTGCACGTGGGCTCTCTGATCCAGATCATGATGTTGCGCTGGTTGCAAAAAACCGGCCACAAGCCGATTACACTGATGGGCGGCGGCACAACCAAAGTAGGCGATCCCTCCTTCCGCGCCGACGAACGACCGCTGCTGACCAATGACCAGATCGACGACAACATCGCCGGCATCAAAAAGGTCTTTGCCAAATACCTCGACTACGGAGACAGCGACACCGGCGCGCTGATGCTCAACAATGCCGAATGGCTGGACGATCTGAATTACTTGACGTTTTTGCGCGACATCGGACGTCACTTCTCGGTCAACCGCATGCTCAGCTTCGAGAGCGTCAAATCGCGTTTGGACCGCGAGCAATCGCTGTCCTTCCTCGAATTCAACTACATGATCCTGCAGGCCTATGACTTCCTCGAACTGAACCGCCGCTACGGTTGCATGATCCAGTTCGGCGGCTCCGATCAATGGGGCAACATTGTCAACGGCATCGACCTGACGCGCCGCGTGGACGATGGCCATGTCTTCGGTTTGACCTCCCCTTTGCTGACCACCTCGGACGGCAAAAAAATGGGCAAATCTGCTGACGGTGCGGTCTGGCTCAATGCCGACATGCGCAGCCCGTATGAGTTCTGGCAGTTCTGGCGCAACACTACCGATGCCGACGTGGGCCGCTTTTTGAAGCTCTACACGGAAATGCCGCTGGACGAATGCGAACGCCTCGGCGCACTGGCCGGTAGTGAAATCAACGCCGCCAAGATCATTCTGGCCAACGAGGTCACAACGCTCTGCCACGGTGCAGACGCCGCAGCCGCGGCCGAAGCCACTGCGCGCGAAGTGTTCGAAAAAGGCGGCGTGGGAGACGACTTGCCCACCATTTCCGTGGACACGGCCGATCTGCCCGTGTCCATTGTGCAGTTGATTGTAAAATCCGGTCTGGCCAAATCCGGCAAAGACGCAAAGCGGCTGATCAAGGAAAACGGCGCCAAACTGGATGACGCGCCACTCACTGACGCGGGTCTGATGATTGACGCTGCAGCCTTGTCCAACCCGATCAAGCTCTCCGCCGGCAAGAAACGCCACGCGCTGGTACAGCTCGCCAGCTGACCCCGAACCGGCTTCCGAATTCACAAAGACCCGTCCTTTGGCGGGTCTTTTTCGTTTTTTCTCAAAAGTTGCGCAAGGCGGGGGAACGCTGGTCGTTGAGGCCCAAAACACCTGCCTCGCTTCACCTCTGGACAGGGGGCCTGCACATGGGTTATTTGAACATACGTTCATTTACTTCGGAGGAGCCCGCTCATGAAACTCGACCAAACCTGTGCCGTAATCACCGGCGGTGCATCCGGTCTTGGCGAAGCCACCGCACGTCACTTTGCAGCAAATGGCGCCAAAGTCGCGCTGTTTGACCTCAATGAAGAGCGAGGCACCGAAGTCGCGGCTGAACTCGGTGGAACGTTCCATAAAACCGACGTCACCGACGAGGCGAGCGTCGCAGCCGCAATCGCTGCTGCCAAGTCTGCGATGGGCACCATCACCGCTGCCGTGAACTGCGCGGGCATCGCCCCTGCCGCAACCACCATTGGCAAAAACGGCCCGCACCCGCTGCACACCTTCCAGAAAACCATCGACATCAACCTCGTAGGCTCCTTCAACGTTGCCCGCCTCGCGGCAGAGGTGATTGCAGAGAACGAAGCCGAAGCGGATGGCGCCCGCGGCGTGATCATCAACACAGCCTCTATTGCCGCGATGGACGGCCAGCGCGGTCAAGCCGCCTACGCCGCATCCAAAGGCGGCATCGTTGGCCTCTCCCTGCCAATGGCCCGTGACCTCGCGCGCTCCGGCATCCGTGTCATGGCCATCGCTCCGGGCATCTTCCTGACGCCAATGCTGCAAGGCCTACCGCAAGAAGTGCAGGATCAATTGGCGGCAGACGTGACCTGCCCCAAGCGCCTCGGCGATCCGTCCGAATATGCGCGCCTCGCAGGATTCATCGTCGAAAACGGTTATCTGAACGGCGAAGTCATCCGCATCGACGGCGCCCTGCGCATGCAATAACCCCTGACAGGCGCGCCCCGCGCGCCTACTCAAATCGCCGGAAACCTATTTGATTGCAGCGAACCCACTCCGGTTCCTGCGCAATCAAGTCGCGCGCTCTTTGCGTTCACCGATTCCATGCTACGCTCCTTTCCAAAGGAGACCCGCATGCCCCGCCAGAACCGTGTTCAGCCCACCGGGGAAATACTCGCGGTACCGGAGCGCGGTGCGTTTCTGGGCAACCGTGGTATCCTGCACGACGACACCGCCCATCAACACGGCCTGCTGACTCACCGTCGGTGGCGACACAAAGCCTGGGTCTGCTGCGTACTCGAATTCAAGAACCGCAGACGCAAACTGATGTCACCCAACCGCTACACGGAACTCTTCTTCCATGACGAAGCGGTCGCTCTCGCCGCTGGGCACCGCCCCTGCGGCGAATGCAGACGGGCCGACTACAAAGCCTTTCTCGCCGCTGCAGGCCACGCCGGTCGTGTCGCAGGTTTTGACAACCAACTCCACGCCGCGCGCGCCATTCCCCGCAGCTATGGTCAGCGAAGACACGAAACCGAAGCTGGTTTTCTGCCGGATGGAAGCTTCGTTTTGGTTGAAACTGGACCTGCATTGATATGGCAGGACGCGCTGCACCCATTCACGGCTTCCGGGTACGGCACACCACAGACAAAGCCCGCGGGAAGAGTCTGCGTACTGACACCTGAACCTACACTCAAGGCACTTCGCGCAGGGTTCATACCCATCGTCCGATTGCCGTAGTGTGAACCGACCCGATACCGACGTTTTACCGACGCGATGCAGACAACAAAAAGGCGACCCGCAGGCCGCCTTCGTCAACTTTGTAAGCTCGGATCTCGCTTAGGCTTTGCCAAGCCGCTCCAACAAGGCGGCGTTGACAGCGGGTGTCACAAACTTGGACACGTCCCCGTCTAGCCGCGCGATCTCCTTCACAAGCTTCGAGGCAATCGCCTGATGTTTCAGGTCTGCCATCAGGAATACCGTCTCGATAGAGCTGTCCAGCGCACGGTTCATGCCAACCATCTGGTACTCGTATTCGAAATCGGTCACAGCCCGCAGACCCCGCACGATGATCTGTGCGCCAACTTCCTTGGCACAATCAATCAGCAGGTTTTCGAAAGGATGCGCCACAATTTCGGTACCGGTTTCCGCCGAAAGCTTCGCGCATTCACCCTCGATCATAGCCACGCGCTCTTCCAGCGAGAACAACGGGCCCTTGTCGCGATTGATCGCCACGCCGATCACAAGCCGATCTACAAGAACAGACGCCCTGCGGATGATATCAACATGTCCAAGCGTAATTGGATCAAACGTGCCGGGGTAAAGTGCCGTGCGCATGGGTGCCTCCCTGTGGTCCTGCGCGCACGCAACATTATTGCGCGCCCATTTGCAAGCGCCTCAGTGCCACATGGGTATTTCTGCGGGATTTGCGACGCAACGGCACATCAGATGGCCTCAATGCCCCATGATCATGCCTTCCAGCGCATCCTTCTCCATTGCCAGCTCGCTCAGACGCGCCTTCACCGTATCACCCAATGAAATCAGGCCAACAAGCTTGCCACCGTCCATCACCGGCATATGACGGAACCGCCCCTCGGTCATGCGCTCCAGCACGCTCACGGCGTCATCGTCACGTCCACAGGTGATAACGTTGGTTGTCATGTAATCGTCGATGGAATCCGACAGACACCCCGGACCGCGCTTACCAAGCTCGCGGACAATGTCACGCTCCGAAAGAATCCCGTCCGGCGTTTCTCCATCGCCCGAAACGATCACCGTCCCGATCCGCTTTTCGGCAAGTAATTTCGCAGCCTCCGACACCAGCGTCCCGGGTTTGACAGTGATGACGCCTTCTGACCCTTTGGACTTCAAAATCTGGTGTACGAGCATGGGCTTAACCTCCGGTCCTAGAAAATTCCCTTGGGTCAAGCGTCGCTCCAAACGGCCTGATCTGTCAAGTTTGGGCTTCCAAGCGGGCAACTTCCTTACGCAAACCCTCGCACAGTGCCTCCGAAAAACGGTTCATTCGCTCGAGTCGCCGGTCGTCTGCATGACGGATCAGGTAAAAGCTGCGCGTCAGCGACACGTCCTCCGGAAGCACCTTGACCATGCCTTTGGCTGACGGAATTGCGAAGTCATGAACTATGCCAACGCCGGCCCCTCTGCGCACCCAGTTGAACTGAACGCTTGCGGAGTTCGAGGCAAGTCGCACGCGGTCAATGCCGGCCTCGTTCAAATAATCCAGTTCCTTGTCGAAAATCATATCGGGGATATATCCGATCACCATGTGCTCCCGCAGATCTTCAACGGATTTAATATCGGGATGACGCCGAAGATACCAACGTGCCGCGGCCAGATGCAGCTTATAGTCCGTGATCTTCTGCACGGTCAGCTTACCCGCTGTCGGGGCACTTACAGCCACCACCAAGTCAGCTTCCCTGCGCGACAGGCTAACAACCCTCGGCAGCGCAACGATCTGAATTTCCAGATCAGGGTTGTCTTCCGCGATTTGCGCACAGACTTGCGGCAAGAGGTAATTCGCAGCGCCGTCTGGTGCGCCAATACGGATTTGCCCCGACAAGCCCGAGGTCTGCCCTACCATGTCTTCAGCGGCTTCCTCCAAAGATTGCTCAACACGCAAGGCATGTGTCATCAATCTCTGCCCCGCGTCGGTCAGTGCGTAACCCGTTGGCGACTTTACGAAAAGCGGCGTTTCAAACGCCGTTTCCAAGCGACCGACACGACGCCCGACCGTCGCGGGATCCACGTTTAGCCTGCGTCCCGCCGCGGAAAGGCTCTCTTCACGCGCAACCGCAAGGAACACTCGCAAATCATCCCAATGTGCCGTCTGGACCACCATCTCCGCTCCCCTCCGCATTTTTGCAAAGCTGTTTTGAATACTTGCGGCTTTTCAGGGGATTTTTGCAAGCCTATTGTTCGGACCAAATAGAATGGAGGATGCCATGCAAGAGTTGACTCACTACATAAACGGCGAACACGTCAAAGGGACGTCTGGCCGTTTTGCCGATGTCTACAACCCCGCAACCGGGGAAGTTCAGGCCAAAGTGCCGCTGGCCAGCAAAGCCGAAATGGACGCAGCAGTTGCCGCAGCTGCCAGCGCACAACCCGCTTGGGCCGCGGTGAACCCGCAACGCCGTGCGCGCGTTCTGATGAAGTTCGTCGACCTTCTGAACCGCGACATGGACAAACTGGCCGAAGCTTTGTCCCGCGAACACGGCAAAACCTTCCCCGATGCCAAAGGCGATATCCAGCGTGGTCTTGAGGTTGCGGAATACTGCATTGCAGCCCCGCAAATGCTCAAAGGCGAGTATACTGACGCCGCAGGCCCGGGCATCGACATCTACTCGATGCGCCAACCACTGGGCGTCACCGCCGGCATCACCCCCTTCAACTTCCCCGCCATGATCCCGATGTGGATGTTCGCACCCGCGATTGCATGCGGCAACGCCTTCATATTGAAGCCGTCTGAACGTGACCCGTCCGTACCGCTCATGCTGGCAGAGCTGATGGAAGAAGCCGGATTGCCCAAAGGCATCCTGCAGGTCGTAAATGGTGACAAGGAAGCCGTTGACGCGATCCTTTATGATCCGACCATTCAATCCGTCGGCTTCGTTGGCTCGACGCCGATTGCCGAATACATCTACGGCACCGGCTGCGCCCAGGGCAAACGCGTTCAGTGCTTCGGCGGTGCCAAAAACCACATGATTATCATGCCTGACGCCGACCTCGATCAGGCAGCTGACGCACTTGTGGGCGCCGGCTACGGTGCCGCCGGTGAGCGCTGCATGGCGATTTCCGTCGCGGTTCCTGTCGGCGAAGAAACCGCCGACAAACTGCGCGACAAGCTTGTTCCACGCATCGAAAAGCTCAAGATCGCGCCCTACACTGCTGGCGATGATGTCGACTACGGCCCCGTCGTAACCGGCGCTGCCAAGGAAAACATCCTGCGCCTCGTGCAAACCGGTGTCGATCAGGGCGCTGATCTCGTTGTTGATGGGCGCGACTTCTCGCTGCAAGGCTACGAGGATGGGTTCTTCGTGGGGCCTCATCTCTTCGACAAAGTCACCAAAGACATGGACATCTACAAAACCGAAATCTTCGGTCCGGTCCTGTCGATGGTGCGCGCGCAGTCCTACGAAGAAGCGCTGGGGCTGGCGATGGATCACGAGTATGGCAACGGCACCGCGATCTTCACCCGCGATGGTGACACCGCCCGCGACTTTGCCAATCGCATCAACATCGGCATGGTTGGCGTCAACGTGCCAATCCCGGTGCCGTTGGCCTACCACACCTTTGGCGGCTGGAAGAAATCCGCCTTTGGCGACTTGAACCAGCACGGCCCCGATGCGTTCAAGTTCTACACGCGTACGAAAACAGTGACCTCCCGCTGGCCGTCGGGCATCAAGGAAGGCGGCGAGTTCCACTTCAAACAGATGGATTGATACCCATCTCGCTTTATGATTGATTACAGGAAGGGGCGGTCTCCACCGCCCCTTCTTTTCCTTTATTCGCAATTACGGACCGCACATGCCCGCTTCGCTGCGCATTCTGAAACCTCATGGCCTTGTCTTCGTCGACTACGAGGGCATAGCGACCTTGCAAGATACCATGCAGGTCTTTGGCGAATACTTGTCTCATCCGGATTTCCACCCTGGGCAGAAACACCTTGTCGACATGTCCAAGGTCGACGATTGGGAAGGTACATACGTCGATCTGATGTCCTCACAAGCGCACAAGGCCTCCGCCTTTGTTGGCCAAGGCGCGCAAACGCTCATCGTCTACTACGTCCCGACAGAAATCGCGCGCACCATAGGGCAGCTGGTTGTGAATTCCTGGGAGCCCTTCCCGTCCGTTGTGCCAATTTTGGTCGACACCGAAGAGACCGCTCTCTCTACGCTTGGCATTGATTTCACGACATTCGCGGAACTGCTCGCCTCTTGTGAGCGAAAAACTTAAAGGCAAAACGCCAATTTTCGGTGATTTTCAGCCAAAACCGCTCCGAGGGGGCGGTTTCCTGCTTGTTTTCAAATCTCCGGGCTGGACGTTTAAGTCGGCATTAACCAGTTCAGCGGCATAAAGAGCGCGCAAAAGTTAATACAGGTTTGCGTCCAATGCCCCTGATCTTCCGCATAATTGCATTGCGGTTCCTTCTGATCCTTTCGGTCGCCGTCACGGCGGCGCTGCCCGCAAACGCGGACGGGCCAGCACCTGTGTTCGATTTCCGTCAGGTCGACTTCCAAGATAGGGGCGATGTCACCATGAAGGGCGACTGGCTCTTCAGATACGGTGAACTGCTGTCCCCAGTCGAAGCCTATGCTGCCTATGAATCCGGCAACATGGACGTTGTCGACGTACCTTCCCCCTGGAGCCAACATGTTCCAGAAGCCAAAGAAAACCGACTTCTTAAAGGCTACGGCAGCTACGTTGTCCGCATGCTCCTACCCGAAGCAGGAGAAGACCCGCTCGTACTCGTCGCCCCGAGAATCAAGGACGCCTACGAAATCTACTGGATTCCGATGAACGCACCCGACGAAGCTGTGCGTATTGCCGCCGAAGGGACAATGACTGGAAAGCTCGTGGCCAGCCAGGGCCATCAGGCGCACGGTCTCGCCCGCGGCTCCGACGGGCTCCTGCTGATCAACGTTCGCTCGGAAATGACGGTTCGGCAGGGCATCGTGCGCGCCCTGAAAGTCTATGAATCTTCGCACTATCAGGCGAGCCTGCAAATGGAGCGCCTTTTCGAAGGTGCCCTTATGGGGTTCATGCTGCTGGTCGCAGTGCTGAACCTCTGTCTCTACATTTTCCATCGCAAAGATCATGCTACGCTGGTCCTGACGTTGGCTGGCCTCGCCATTCTGATCCGCTCGGTCTGTGTCGGCGGCAGTATCGAAACCGTGTTCGGCCCCGAATGGCGCCCGTTCCGACTGCGCCTTGAATACGCGAATGCCTTTTTCCTGCTATGGACGGCAGTCCTTCTGAACCAGACTCTGCTTTGGGAACGCATTCGTCACTGGCGCATGATCACCATTGTTGGCGGACTATGTGCAATCGGTGTTGCCTACAGCTTGATCGCACCGCTTCCTTACGTGACCATGGCGGCGCGGACCATTCAATGGGCAGGATTTGCGGCCATTCTGATGATCCTAATTGGCTGCTGCCTCGCGGTGTATCGCAAAGTGCCAAATGCAATCCCCTTCCTGTTGGGCTGGCTCACAATGCTCACCGCGGCGGTTTATGACGTGGTGACAACCCTCTACACCGGGCACATGGTCAACACGCTGGACGTGATGTTTGCGATTGGCATCATGGCTTACTCCGTCACTGTTGGTCGACGCGTTATTCAGGCTATCAACCGTGCCGAGTTCCTCGAGGAAGAGCGTGCACTGCTGCAAAAACTGCATCAGGACGCCGTCGATACTGCGCGCCACGACCACCTTACGGGCCTGCTCAACCGTCAGGCATTTGACGACGAGATGGCCCATGCCTGGCTCCAGCGCGAAAAAGAAGACGGCCAACTGTCCCTGGTCTTGTTCGACATTGACCATTTCAAAGGCATCAATGACACGCACGGTCACCCGATTGGCGACAAGGTACTGAAGTCCGTTGCCGCACTGCTCAAGGAAACACGACTGCGCAAGTCCGATCGTATCTGTCGCTACGGCGGTGAAGAATTCGCCCTCATTTTACCCGGCACCCGCGGCAAAGACGCTGTTAAGATTGCAGAACGCCTTCGCCAATCGATCGCAGGACACATTACCGAGTGTTCCCCTGACCTGTCGCTGATAATCACCTGCTCGTTCGGCGTCGCCTCGGCAAGCGCCAAAGGCCCGTCTGAGCCTGCCCTGCTCATCGAAGAAGCTGACGCTGCACTCTATCAGGCCAAAGCCACAGGCCGGAACCGCGTAGAGCGCTATGGCATGCCACCGCAAGCAGACATATCTGCAAAAACCGCCTGACCGACAGCCTCACAGCTGAAATGATCTTGCATTTTTGCGGGGCCATTTTGCGTATTTTACCGCAGTCCCCACCTTTGCAACACTTGCGCAAGGATGCTAATTTAACATGCGTTCAATTCACGGCATGTGCCGTCGCGGGAAGCAAAGGGAGAGCGGAAGATGGATTTTGCACTGAGCGAAGAGCAGACCCTGATCTTTGATATGGCCAAGGGTTTCGGCGAAGAACACATCGCCCCCAATGCCCAGAAATGGGAGGCCGAAGGCTCAATACCCAAAGACCTATGGCCCCAGATTGCCGAGCTCGGGCTCGGTGGCATTTATGTTTCAGAAGAATACGGCGGGTCCGGTCTTTCTCGCCTTGATGCAACCCTCGTGTTCGAGGCCTTGGCTATGGCCTGCCCGTCCGTTGGATCTTTCCTGTCTATTCACAATATGTGCGGCGGCATGATCGACAAGTTTGGCTCCGAGGAGACCAAACAAAAATGGCTCCCTGACCTTTGCTCAATGAACAAGGTGTTTTCCTACTGCCTGACAGAACCCGGCTCCGGCTCCGACGCCGCTGCTTTGAAAACCCGTGCAGATCGCACCAACGAGGGTTTCACACTCAACGGCACAAAGGCCTTCATCTCTGGCGGATCCTACTCTGACGCATATGTCTGCATGGTCCGCACTGGCGAAGACGGCCCCAAGGGTATCTCTACAGTCGTTGTGGAAGATGGGACCGACGGGCTGTCGTTTGGCGCGCTGGAAAAAAAGATGGGCTGGCTCTCTCAGCCTACGTCACAGGTTCAGTTCGACGACTGCAAAGTTCCAAGCGACAACTTGATTGGCGAAGAAGGCAAAGGTTTCACCTACGCCATGAACGGGCTGGATGGCGGTCGCTTGAATATCTCTGCGGGCGCTCTTGGTGGCGCGCAAAAAGCATTGGACCTGACCGTTCAATACATGTCCGAGCGCAAGGCATTCGGTAAATCCATCAACCAGTTTCAAGCGCTCCAGTTCCGTCTCGCAGAGTATGAGACCAAACTTCAGGCTGCCCGGACTTTCCTGCGTCAGGCCGCATGGAAACTCGACAACGGCGAACACGACGCCACCAAATTCTGCGCCATGGCGAAACTGATGGTCACCGACGTAAGCTTTGAAGTCGCCAACGGCTGCTTGCAGTTGCACGGTGGATATGGCTACCTCGCGGACTATGGCATCGAGAAGATCGTTCGGGATCTGCGCGTACACCAGATTCTCGAAGGCACCAACGAGATCATGCGCCTGATCGTCTCCCGTCAGATGATCGCAGCCTAAACAAGACCGGGCCGCCCTTCGGGAGCGGCCTTTTTCAAAGACGGAGCGCCGCGCGTGTCTGATATCAACATCCGCAAATCCGGTCAGGTTGGCCGCATCACCTTCACGCGCCCCAAGGCGCTCAATGCGATGTCTTACGACATGTGTATCGCGATCGAGAACGCGCTTGATGCGTGGGCGAGCGATGACGCCGTAAAGATGATCCTGATCGACGCCGAAGGCGACAAGGCCTTTTGCGCCGGTGGCGACATTGCCGAACTGTATGACACCGGCACCAAGGGTGATTTCGCATACGGGCAGAAATTCTGGGCCGACGAATACCGCATGAACGCCAAGATGTTCGAATTCCCCAAACCGGTGGCAAGCTTTATGCAGGGCTTCACCATGGGAGGCGGCGTCGGCGTCGGGTGCCATGCCTCCCACCGCATCGTCGGAGACAGCAGCCAGATCGCCATGCCCGAATGCGGCATCGGACTTGTTCCCGATGTTGGCGGCTCCCTCATACTCGCCCGCGCACCCGGACGACTGGGCGAATACCTCGGACTAACGGCTGCGCGCCTCAACGCTGCAGATGCGATCTACGCCGGTTTTGCAGACTACTACATTCCCGAAGCCGATTGGCCCGCCCTCATCGCCAAACTCGAAGAAACCGGCGAATGGGAAAACATCGACATGGCCGCCAAGCAGCCTGCGCTCGGCCCTCTCTCCAAACAGCAGTCCGACATAGACGCGTGCTTTGGCGGCGAAACCCTGAATGACGTTTTGAATGCACTCAAGTTTTCGGACACCGATTTTGCCTCGGACGCCCTGAAAAAGCTGGGCCGCAATTCCCCAATTGCCATGGGGGCCGCTCTGGAAATAATCCATCGTGTCCGCACCCGGGACGACATCCGTTTTGCGCTCGACCAGGAATACCGCTTCACCTTCCGCGCCATGGAACACGGTGATTTTCTTGAGGGCATCCGCGCGCAAATCATCGACAAAGACCGTAATCCGCAATGGAAATACACCTTGGAGGAGGTTCCCGCCGGCATCATAACAAAGATGGTGATGCCACTGGGGGCGGATGCGCTGACATTTGAAAAGGGAGAGTGAAACCATGAAGATCGGCTTTATCGGACTGGGCAACATGGGTGGCCCGATGGCCGCCAATCTGGCCAAGGCTGGCCATGAGGTCATCGGCTTCGACATGGCGAGCGTCAACATCGAAGGCGTCACGCTGGCCGACAGTGGCGCGGCGGCCGCGGCAGGCGCTGACGTTGTTATCACAATGCTGCCTAACGGGCAGATCCTTCGGGCTGTGGCAGACGAGATCATTCCCGCGATGACCGCAGGCGCCGCTTTCGTCGATTGCTCCACCGTGGACGTCGACAGCGCACGCGCAGTGGCCGAGAAAGCCACCGCAGCAAACCTTCTGCCGGTAGACGCACCGGTTTCCGGCGGTATCGGTGGCGCGGCGGCAGGAACGCTGACCTTTATGGCCGGCGGCTCTTCCGATGCGTTTGCCAAGGCCGATCCACTCTTCGACATCATGGGCCAAAAGGCCGTACATTGCGGCGACTCCGGCGCAGGCCAAGCCGCCAAAATCTGCAACAACATGATCCTTGGCGTGACCATGATCGCGACCTGCGAGGCCTTCTCTCTCGCGGACAAGCTGGGACTTGACCGTCAGAAGATGTTTGACGTGGTCTCGACCTCTTCGGGCTACAGCTGGACCATGAACGCCTATTGCCCGGCACCAGGAGTTGGCCCGCAATCACCGGCAGACAACGACTACCAGCCCGGTTTTGCCTCGGAGCTGATGCTCAAGGACCTGCGTCTCAGCCAGCAAGCCGCCGAAAGTGCTGATGCCGACACACCAATGGGTCAGGCGGCTACCGCGCTCTACGAACAGTTCGTGGAAAATGAAGGTGGTCTCGGCACTGACTTCTCCGCCATGCTGCCGCGTTTCGAGAAGCGTTCTCGAGGTTAAAAATATGGGGCGCTTTCCAAAATGCGCCCCGTACTTGCGTCAGATCAAGGCGCATTCATCTACAGTTCACTAATGTCTCCTCATCAGTTTGGAGACGGATCATGTTTGCAAAGAACGTAGGAACTATCGACAAGCTCATGCGCTATTTTCTTGGCGTCGCTCTGATATTCGGCGCTCTGAATGGCTATGGCACCTGGATGTGGATCGGGTTGCTCCCCTTGCTCACAGGTATGTTTGGCACCTGCCCGCTCTATAGCGTTCTCGGCGTCCGGACCTGCAAAGCAGAGAGTTAGGCCATCGCCTCCAAAGCCGCCTTTGTCGCTTCATCGGCTGGAAAGAACATCTCGATGCGCAGTTCGGAGAGCGCAATGTCTTCGGTCGACCCAAACTGGCTGATCGTGGAAAACAGGCTCAGACGCATACCACCGAGGTTGTAAATTGCCGGGATCACAGCTGGTCGGATTCCGTCAGGGTCCCCGCCCTGCTCGCCCACAATTTCTTCGAATTGCGCGATTGCGGTTTCCAGCACAGGATCATGCCCGAAATGCGCTGCTTCTACCCGAAGCCGTGCCAATAAGTGCTCAGCGATCTCTTCGTAGTTTTCCAAAGCTTCGCGTACGACGGGATTGGCGGTCATCATGTCCAGCATGCTGTCGCCTTCTTGCATGCCAAAACCGGCCAGCATGGTCGCACAACTGCGGTTGGCTTGAACCAGACGCCAATGCTTGTCCATTGCCAGCGCAGGATACGGCGCATGGCGCTCCAGCGTCCAAGCAACCGCCTCCCGCATCGGCGCCATTTCTTCTTCGGAGAGATCACGCTCGGCATAGGCCGGACTCAAACCGGCCGCCGTCAGCATCCGGTTTCGCTGGGCAATTGGCACTTCCAGCTCGTCGCAAAGTCGTAGAACCATGCCGCGGCTTGGGCGTGATCGCCCCGTTTCCAGAAACGATATGTGCCGCGAGCTCACACCCGCAGACAGACCAAGATCAAGTTGGCTGATCCGTCTGGTACGTCGCCATTCCTTCAGTGCCGCGCCAAAATCCAATCCCATCAGTCATCCTCCTGCCCATAGTCTACCTGCCTACACGCGCCCAAGCACTTACCCCAGAGGTAATTGTTTTACCTCACTTGCCTGCGCCAATTTGCCAGCATCTTAGCCAAAGGAGCGCAAAATGACTCACGATACAGCCACATCTTCACTCAAATTTGCCAGTCTATTCAGTGCCTTCATTGGACTTCTGATGTTTGCTAGCCTTTTGGGGGGACAGCCTCTCATGGTGCTGTTCCTCGATCTGATCCATCTCCCGCTTGACGGAACTCAGACATTTTCCAGCGATAGCGAACTGGTTCTTGGCGCAATCAGCGGCGGTCTGCTTGTTGGTTTCGGAGTGATGGTCCATCAGGTCACAGTCCATGTCTATGCCGACAACCCGGAACTGGGTGGACGAATGGTCCTGCGCGCCATTTTCGCTTGGTTCATCGTCGACAGCACCGGCTCCGTTCTTGCTGGCGCATGGTTCAATGTTGTTTTGAACGGCGCGTTCCTCGCACTTTTCGTTGTGCCTGTTCTGGCCGCGCGCGCGACGAAATCCGCCACAGCCTGACATAGAAAAAACAATGGGGGCGGCACGGTTCAGACCGACCAGCCGCCCCAATCTTTGGTTAATCTTTCCTTAACACTGCCCCGAAGCCGCCACCTTTCAGGACCACTGGTTGTTCTCAACGAGGAAACAAAAGTTTCCCGCCACTACGAGCAGTCAGGATTTGGGGCAGGCATCATGCCAACGGCAACCGAACTAAATATCGATACCACAGCCACGGCCGCGCAAATGGCCGAGGAAATCTTTGGTGATCCCACGCGGATCGTTGATGCTGAATACAACGGCGACAACCTGTCTTCCGGAATTTACACCGGAGCAGACACCACATCCGCCGGAGTTGCCCCCGCAGACAGCGGCGTGATCCTCTCCACCGGTCACGTGGAAGACTTCACAAACGACAGCGGCACCACCAACACCAACGTGCGTGGAAACACCTCCACGAACACGACGGGTGAAAACAACAACGCGCTTTTCAACGACGTCGCGGGAACAAGCACCTTTGACGCATCATACATGGTCATCGACTTCAACGGCTCCGCCGGCGAAATGCTGACCATCGATTTCGTGCTCTCATCGGAAGAATACCCGGAGTACCTGTCCTACAACGACGCTATTGGCGTTTGGGTCAACGGGGTCGAAGCCCAGATTTCCGTCGGTGACGGCACCGCCACCATTGGCAACATCAACGACGCCAACGAAAACATTTACAACGACAACTCAAACGACGAATTCAACACCGAAATGGACGGCTTTACGATCACCCTGACGTTCGTTGCGCCGCTACAGGACGGTGTAAATGAGCTGATTATCGGCATCGCGGATGCGCAGGACAGCAGCTATGACTCCAATTTGCTGATCGCAGGCGGGTCCGTACAAACAGCCATCGTTGCCCAGGATGATGCGGTTTCGATCAAATACGGCGGAACAAAAAATCTCAATGTTCTGGACAACGACAACTCGACCGCAGGCCCTACCCTGACAATCACACATATCAATGGCGTCGCCGTCAGCGCAGATGGAAGCGGCGGGTTGCCAAACAGCGTCACGCTGTCGACAGGACAAGTCGTGACACTGAATGCCGATGGAACCCTCACCATCGACGCCGACACGGACAACGAAACCGTCTACTTCAACTACACAATCGAAGACGAGGACGGGAATACCGACACGGCGCTTGTCGAAATTGAACAGCATCCCCCCTGTTTTACTGCAGGCACGCTGATACGCACGTCGGACGGCGACGTACCAGTCGAGCATCTGCGGCGCGGAATGCTGCTGCAAACCCTCGATCATGGCCTGCAACCAATTGAATGGATTGGCAGTTCCCGCATGGCGCCTCGTTTTGACTCACTGCCCATCCGCATCAAGGCCGGTGTTCTGGACAACGAGCGCGACCTGATCGTCTCCCCGCAACACCGCGTCCTTCTGACCGGTGCCCGCGCAGAGTTGCTCTTTGGCAGCGACGAAGTTCTCGTCAAGGCCAAGCATCTGGTGAACGAGCGTGACGTCCTGCGCTGTCCGACAGACGAGACCATCACCTACTTCCACATCCTGCTTCCGCAGCACGAGCTGGTGTTCTCCGAAGGTCAATGGAGCGAAAGCTTCATGCCCGGACCGATGACCCGCCACAGCTTTGATCCGTTTGCAAACCGATCACTGCGCGTGATCATGTCCAAGCGCGGTGTCGACACGCAAGACGTATCAGCACGTCCCAGTCTGCGCAGCTTCGAAGCCGCCGCGCTTTTGGCCGCTTAATGCATTGAAAGGCCCGCATCCTGCGCGATGCTGCTCTTTTCTTTGGAGGCTTCCGCAGCAGGATGGAGCACAAGCACCATCATCCGTCTCAAACCGGACTCAAGCGGCCGGTTCGCTGGTCTTTGCGGGGCGCGACGAATGGCACCGGCCTCCCGCCCTGCCCGAGCAGAGCGGGAAGCCGGCTACGATCATTCCGCCGCCACCTTCTTGGCGCCAAGCATCTCCTTGAGATAACGCCCGGTATGACTGCGTTCTACTTCGGCCACCTCTTCAGGCGTGCCAACCGCAACCACTTCTCCGCCACCATCGCCCCCTTCAGGGCCAATATCGATAATGTGGTCGGCCGTCTTAACCACGTCCAGATTGTGCTCGATCACCACAACCGAATTGCCCTGATCCACAAGTTCGTGCAGCACATCGAGCAGCTTGCGAACATCCTCGAAATGCAAACCCGTTGTCGGCTCGTCCAGAATGTAGAGCGTCCGCCCCGTCGAGCGTTTCGCGAGTTCCTTGGACAGTTTCACCCGCTGCGCTTCACCGCCTGACAGCGTCGTTGCCTGCTGACCCACCTTGATGTAGCCAAGCCCGACACGCATGAGAGCGTCCATCTTGTCCCGAATGCTGGGAACTGCCTTGAAGAACTCCTGAGCCTCCTCGACGGTCATATCAAGAACGTCGGCTATGCTCTTGCCTTTAAACTTGATTTCCAGAGTTTCGCGATTGTACCGAGCGCCTTTACAGGTTTCGCACTCCACGTAGACATCCGGCAAGAAGTGCATCTCGATCTTGATCACACCGTCGCCTTGGCACGCTTCGCAACGCCCCCCTTTGACGTTGAAGCTGAAGCGCCCCGGTTTGTAGCCACGCGCCTTTGCCTCGGGTAAACCGGCAAACCAGTCCCGAATTGGAGTAAAGGCGCCTGTGTAAGTCGCGGGGTTGGACCGCGGTGTCCGCCCGATTGGTCGCTGGTCGATGTCGATGACCTTGTCCAGATGCTCCAGCCCCCGGATGGTTTCACAGGGTGCTGGCGTCTGCCGCGCTCCGTTGAGCCGCATAGAGGCTGTCTTGAACAGCGTTTCAATCGTCAGAGTCGACTTGCCGCCTCCTGACACGCCGGTCACGCAAACAAATTTGCCCAGCGGGAATTTGGCACTCACCTTTTTCAGGTTGTTGCCCGTGGCCTTCACCACTTCGACAGATTTCCCATTGCCCTCTCGCCGCTCTGCAGGCACTGCAATTTCCCGCGCGCCGCTCAGGTATTGCCCGGTCATTGACGCCGGATCAGCGGCAATTTCCTCGGGCTTGCCCTTTGACACCACTTGGCCACCGTGCACACCGGCACCCGGACCGATGTCGAAGACATAATCCGCCTCGCGGATCGCCTCCTCATCGTGCTCCACGACAATAACGGTGTTGCCCTGATCCCGCAGGTTTTTCAGCGTTGTCAGCAGCCGCCCGTTGTCGCGTTGATGCAATCCAATCGAGGGCTCGTCGAGCACATATAGCACGCCTGTCAGGCCAGAGCCGATCTGGCTCGCCAGACGAATACGCTGACTCTCGCCACCCGAAAGCGTTCCACTGTTCCGGCTAAGTGTCAGATACTCCAGCCCCACGTTGTTGAGGAACCCGAGCCGCTCACGGATTTCCTTCACAATCGCGCGTGCGATTTCCTGTTTTTGCGGTGTCAGATGGTTCGGCACATCCTCGATCCACGCGAGCGCCTCGCGAATGGATTTCTCTACCACCTGCCCAACGTGCAAACCGGCGATTTTCACAGCCAGCGCTTCTGGCCGCAAACGATAGCCCTCGCAAGTCCCGCAGGGTCGGTTGTTCTGGTACCGTTCGAATTCCTCTCGGATCCAGCTGCTGTCCGTCTCGCGGTAACGGCGCTCCATATTCGGGATCACACCTTCGAAAACGCGGGTTACCTGATAAACCCGTCCGCCTTCATCGTAGCGGAATTCGATCTCTTCCTCGCCTGAGCCATAAAGGAACACCTGCTGCACCTTCTTGGGCAGCTGCTTCCAAGGCGTGTTCTTGTCAAACTCGTAGTGTTTGGCAATCGCTTCAATCGTTTGCAGGAAATATGGAGACTTGCCTTTTCGCCAAGGCGCCAGCGCCCCGTCATAGACCTTCAAGGTTACATCCGGCACAACCAGCCGTTCGTCAAAGAAAAGCTCCACACCAAGCCCGTCGCAATCCGGACAGGCTCCGAAAGGCGCGTTGAACGAAAACATACGTGGCTCGATCTCGGGAATCGTGAACCCGCTGACCGGACAGGCAAAGTTCTCCGAGAATGTGATCCTTTCCGGATCGCCTTCCTTCGGCGCAGTCTCCAGAACCGAAATCCCGTCTGCCAGATCAAGAGCTGTGCGCAAACTGTCCGCCAGGCGCGTCTCCACGCCTTCCCGCACTACGATGCGGTCAACGACGACATCGATGTCATGACGGAACTTCTTGTCCAGTGTCGGCGGCTCGTCCAGTTCATAGAAAGCACCGTCCACCTTAACGCGCTGAAACCCCTGCTTGCGCAATTCAAGGAATTCCTTGCGATACTCACCTTTTCTGTCACGCACAATCGGCGCAAGGAGGTAGGCACGGGTGCCTTCTTCCATTTCCATGATCCGGTCGACCATGTCCTGCACCTGCTGCGCCTCGATCGGCAGGCCGGTGGCCGGAGAGTATGGCGTCCCTGCTCTCGCGAACAGCAAACGCAGGTAGTCATAGATCTCGGTCACCGTGCCAACGGTCGAACGGGGGTTCTTCGATGTGGTTTTTTGCTCGATGGAAATCGCGGGACTCAAGCCGCTGATGTGATCCACGTCCGGCTTTTCCATCATATCGAGGAACTGCCGCGCATAAGCCGACAGGCTTTCGACATAGCGGCGCTGCCCCTCAGCATAAATTGTGTCGAACGCCAGCGACGACTTGCCAGAGCCTGAAAGTCCGGTAATTACCACCAGCTCGTCGCGTGGAATATCCACATCGATCGACTTCAGGTTATGCTCGCGCGCGCCGCGCACCTCGATATTCTTCAGCTCGGCCATTCAAACCCCCAACGGATACAGCACAAGACATAGGGCAGCCGGCGAAAACTGCCAACCAGATATTGCGAACATAGAGAGAACATTTTATTTCGCCAAGCCCGTTTTGGCACTGGCTTGGCGTTGCGTTCCGAATTTCATTGCCGCGTCAGAAGATTACGAAGCGTCGGCCAAATCAGATGTGCATTGTCACGTCCGCGTGTTCAAATATCGATCTGAAACGCACCGACGCGTTGCCGACGTAAAACCGATGTTTGGCAGCGGTCAAATGTGGATCACACGATCAAATGCATCAAGCACACTCTCATGCATCATTTCGCTGAGCGTCGGATGCGGGAAGACTGTCTCCATAAGCTCGGCCTCCGTGGTCTCAAGCTGGCGACCAACCACGTAGCCCTGTATGAGTTCGGTCACTTCCGCTCCAACCATATGCGCCCCCAGAAGCTCACCGGTCTTGGCGTCAAACACGGTTTTTACAAGCCCTTCGGGTTCTCCCAGCGCAATTGCCTTGCCATTGCCGATGAACGGGAACCGACCGACTTTGACGTCGTGCCCTGCCTCCTTTGCCTTGGCCTCGGTCATCCCGACACTGGCAACCTGTGGGTGGCAATAGGTACAGCCGGCAATGCTGCCCGGTTTGATCGGATGCGGCTTTCCGCCTGCGATAAGTTCAGCAACCATAACACCTTCATGGCTTGCCTTGTGCGCCAACCACGGCGCGCCCGCGATGTCGCCAATTGCGTACAATCCATCAACACCAGTGCGGCAGTACTCGTCCGTGACCACATGCGTTCTGTCGATGTTCACCCCCAGAGCCTCAAGCCCGAGGTTTTCAACATTCCCGACAATGCCAACCGCAGAAATCACCGTATCAAATTCATGGGTTTCAACCTTGCCACCCGTCTCGATATGCGCGGTCACTTTTCCTTTGGCACGATCCAGCTTCTTAACCATGGCTTGCTCCATGATCTTCATGCCCTGTTTTACAAATTTCTTTTTTGCAAAAGCACTTATCTCTTCATCTTCAACCGGCAGAACACGATCCATGACCTCGACAACGGTGGTGTCCGCACCAAGTGTGTTAAAGAAGCTCGCAAATTCGATTCCGATCGCTCCAGAGCCAATCACCAGAAGTTTCTTGGGCATGCGCGGCGGTTGAAGCGCGTGGCGATACGTCCAAACAAGATCTCCATCTGCTTCCAGCCCGGGGAGCTCGCGCGCCCGCGCGCCTGTCGCGAGAATGATGTTCTTGGCCGTCAGTTCCTCGGTGCCTTGTTCGGTCTTCACCGACACCTTGCCCTTCGCCGGAATACTGGCTTCCCCCATCACAACCGTGACTTTGTTTTTTTTCATCAGAAAGCCCACGCCACCGCTCAACTGCTTGGCGACAGCCCGCGAACGGCTGACCACGGCATCGATGTCGTATCCAATTTTGTCCGCCGACAAGCCAAACTCACTGGCCCGCTCCATCAGATGGAAAACCTCGGCAGAACGCAGCAGGGCCTTCGTCGGAATACAGCCCCAGTTTAGGCAAATACCCCCAAGGTTTTCACGCTCGACAATGGCCACTTTCTGACCCAGTTGCGCTGCGCGAATGGCGGCGACATAGCCCCCTGGACCCGATCCGATCACGATAACGTCGAAACTGCTGGCAGCCATCTGCGTCTCCTCCTGCGGTGTTATCGCTGACACTAGATTACTTGTGTGGCCACTTCAACGCGCCGCTTCCGTGATTTCCGCTGGCAATTGAACGCCCTGCGCATCATCCTGCGCTCAAAGCGAAAATTGCGGGAGGCCCGTCATGAAAACCGTAAAAGACCTGCTGCTGGCACTACTGAATGCAACGCTGATCCTTGTGGCTCTGTGCCTGTTTCTGTTGTGGCAAGTGTCACGCAGCGGAGAGCGGATCGCGGCAAGCTTTGCACAGAGTCTGACACAACTTAACCCTGTCGAACAAAGTGTGGATGGTCTCCGCGAAGAAGTTGTGACCCTGCGCAATGACCTGCGCTCCCTTACCGAGGGATCAGCCGAACTTTCGGAAGCTGCAGTAGCCCGTTTTGAAGTCGGCGCTAGCCGTCTGGACCGCGCCCTGTCCAATATCGAAGGCGAGATGGCCAAGCTTGCGGCTACGCCGGAGAACTTGACGGACTATGCGATAGACCGAACTGCAGAGCGTGTCTCAAAGGAACTGCAAGCGCTTATGCAGTGCCGCCAACCGGATGCCTGATCAGGCGACCGTCGCCTGCATTTCGCGAACCGTGTGCCCGTAGCCACCCTGCGCAACATAGGCCACTTCAACTTCCGTCGAGGCCCGATCCAGCGCGTCATTGCGGTATGGAAAACGCCCAAACTGCCGAATAACCTCGCGATGCGCCTTGGCGTGAAACAGATTGCCCGCTCCGCCTTCCGGCATGCGTTCACAGAACAACCGGATACATTGCTCTTGATCGCACAGGTTCTCCGAATGCATCAGCGGCATATAGAAAAACTGACGCGCTGGTTCGTCGATCTTGAGATCCCATTTCTTTGAAATCGCCGCCTTGGCTGCCGCAACTGCTTGCCGATCCGTGGCAAAGGCCCTGCCTGACCCCCGAAACATGTTTCGCGGAAACTGGTCCGTCAGGATCAGGTAAGCCAATGTACCAGACGGATACGTAAGCCATTGCCCCATTCCGCCTGATTTGGCCAACTCCCAGGTATCCATGAACCTTTGGCGGATGGTTTCATCCAAATCCTCAGATACCGCATACCATCCTTCTGGCCCGACCTCATCAAGCCAAAACGCAAGCACTTCCTCGGGCTTAATCATGCCCTTCTCCTTTGCTCTGCACTCTCCCCACAGGAGGCATCGTTACAAAAATGTTAAACTCAGGTTACGGAGAAAAAACAGTCACAAATTGCGACATGGCGTCATTCACCGCGATCACTGTGTCGCTTTCAGACTTATCTGGGGAGTTGGGCGAATATTCCAAGCGCACGAAAACTGCCTGCGCGGACAGTCGCCGACACGCTGAAAAAAATCAGCCAAGTGCTTTTCTGATGAGTTTTTCGCCAAGAATATTGTGGCGGATCAAGCGGCTATTGAAATGCACCATCACCTCATTGCCACCTTCCGGCCGAGAGGCGCTATAGCCAAAAGTGGCGCAATCCTTGGCGGCGGCTATCCGCACAGCTTGCCAGGACTCTTTGTCATAGAAAGCAGCAAAATCACGCGCAGTTTGGGGACGATCGTTGCCGCGCTCCCGCAACTCCGAGATGTCGATCTTCTTCGGCAGTTCCATTTGGCGAGACAGCTTGCGCAAACCTTCTGCCAGTCGATCATACCGGATCACATGGTCCACAATCGGAAAGCCACGCCAATAGAGCGACCCCGTTGTGTCAAAAATCGAGCCCCGTTCGTCAAACAGAAACGCACCGCTTGTGATCCATTCTCGAAATGCCACAACCTGCTCGGATTGCGGCTTTTCTGCCAAAAGCCTGTTACGGTGAAAAAACATCGAAACGGCGCGATCCCATGGGTTTCGAACCACCGAATAAAAACGGTAGTCCACGACCTCTTCCCCGTATTTGCTCATGACCTGAGCCACGTTGTAATGCGGCGGCTGGCTGACAATCTCGCTTTTGTCGCTGTGCGCCCGCAAAACATTCATCATTGCTATTTCGGTGCTGGTTCCACCCACCTTCATCGGACGGATGAAAACGAACTTGAATTTGTGGGAAATGATCATGCCAATCGCCGCGTAATTTCGCGATGATCATGGAACAGCATCTCCTAACTTTCAATGAAAGCGCCTTTTTGAAGTCCGCCTCTACGCGTTGGCGGCAGCCTCTTCTTGCTCTTCTTCCAGCGCATATTCGATTGCAACCTCCTGAGCGACTTCAACAGCCACCGGCGACGCCGTAGGCATAACTGCCGCGTAGGTACCGGTATCTTCCACCGCGGGGGCCGAACGGCGCGTTGTCCTGTATCCGGCGTATCCGCCCAAAAGTGCCAGTAGCAACGTGAGATAGATGAAAAAACCTTGCGGCCCGACAACATCCATCGACCAACCGATAATGATCGGGCCAGCAATCGCTCCGACCCCGTTTACAAAGACCAGACCGCCAGAAGCCGCGGCCATGTCCTCATACTCGAGGAAGTCATTTGTATGCGCGATCAGGAGGGAATACAGCGGGTTCGAAAACCCGCCGATGGCAAAGGCAGAAAGCAACAACATTGCAAAGCTTTCACCCGCAAAATAGCCAAGCACCGCGCCGATCGCCCCTACAAAACTGACCACCATAATCAACACACGCCGGTCCATACGATCGCTGATCCAGCCAAGCGGATACTGGCACACCGTTGCTCCCACATAAAACGTCGCGATAAACAGGGACAGTTCGCTGACACTCAGACCCGCACGGGTAGCATATACAGCCGACATACCAAATTGCGCCGAAAACACGCCCCCCATCAGGAACATGCCTGCAACACCGAGCGGAGAGTGATTGACCAACTCGCGCATGGTCATGGGTTTGGTTGTGTCAAACGCCGGCGTGGGCGAAATCGAAAGAAGAATGGGAGCAAAACTGATTGAAACCAGAACCGAGGGAATGACAAAGAGCACAAACCCCGAAGGATCTGGCAATGTCACAAGCCCCTGCGCGGTTACGATCCCGATCATTTGCACCATCATGTAAAGTGATAGCGCTTTCCCGCGCGTTTCATTGCTCGCAGCATTGTTGAGCCAACTCTCCGCTGTCACATAAACACCGGAGAAACAGAACCCGATCAGAACACGACCCAGCACCCAGGCAACCGGATGCTCAAATGTCGGGTACATAATCAAAACCGCTGAAATAAACGACGCCAGCGCCGCAAAGACCCGTACATGGCCGACACGACGGATCATTTCCGGCGTCATCCTTGACCCGCCGAGAAAGCCCACAAAATAGGCTGACATTATGGTCGACATTTCGAATGTGGAGAATCCCGCCGCCTCACCCCGGATACCCAGAAGCGTGCCGTGCATGCCGTTGCCAATCATCAACAGCATCATGCCAAGCAAAAGCGCCCATGCACTCTTGAAAAACTCGACCATGACGAAACCCTCTCACGTTTCTGCAAGGTTGCAAGCAATGCGATTCATATTCGCACTTGTTCGCGACAGGCCTGTGTCGTTTTGCGGCCCGGTCTACATCGGTCAGTCCCTTTTCAGGGGATCAACAGCGACGCGTCTCCGTATGAAAAGAACCGGTATTCTTCGGCCACAGCATGAGTATAGACCTCGCGAATACGGTCCTGCCCAACCAAAGCGCTCACAAGCATCATCAATGTTGATTTCGGCAAATGGAAATTGGTCATCAGCGCGTCCGCAACATGAAACTGGAACCCGGGATAAATGAAGATATCTGTCTTGCCTTCCCACGGTGCAATCGCACCTTCGCGGGCTGCACTCTCGATCAGTCGAAGTGCTGTCGTCCCCACAGGGATCACACGACCACCCGAAGCCTTGGTCGCCGCGATTTCATCTGCAGCCTGCGGTGTCACCCGCCCCCATTCGGCGTGCATCTTGTGTTCTTTGACGTTGTCCACTTTTACGGGAAGAAACGTGCCCGCTCCAACGTGCAGCGTCACATGCGTAAAGCCGACACCCTTTTGCGACAACCTGTGAAGAAGGGCCTCATCAAAGTGCAGCGACGCCGTGGGCGCGGCCACCGCACCGGAGTGTTTCGCCCAAACGGTTTGGTAGTCGGTTTTGTCCTTGTCGTCAGCCGCGCGCTTCGCAGCGATATATGGCGGCAAAGGCATATTCCCTGCCGCATCCAACGCAGCATCGAAATCCTCACCTTCAAGATCAAATGAAATGACGCCCTGTCCCTCTGACTTGGACGTCAGCGTTCCCTTCAACCCCGCAGCAAAGATAATCTCTTCACCTTCGCGGATCTTTTTTAGCGGCTTAACCAAGGCTGCCCAGGCACCGCCCGCACGCGGTTCCAGCAAGGTGACTTCCATTTTCGCCTGCGTCTCACCCTCCGGTCCGGACCGCACGCGATACCCCATCAATCGTGCCGGTATGACCTTCGTGTCGTTCAACACAAGCCTATCTCCGGGACGCAGCCAATCCACGAGGTCGGTAACCACACCATCGGTGATTTTGTCGGCTTCGCTCACAAGCAGGCGCGCCGACGATCGTGGCTCCGCAGGCCGAGTCGCTATCAACGCGTCGGGCAATTCAAAATCAAAATCGGAAAGCTGCATGCTCAGTTGCTCAGGTCAGGGGGCGGGCGCCGAAAAATCTCACGAAAGAAACCGGGCGTCAGCGCGGACAGCGGGTTGACGAAAATCTCAGGATTCTTAGCCGGCCCTTTTAGTTGATAGTTGAAGCCAATCAACCCCTCGCCGCGCTTCGAGATCGGGCGCCCGATCACATTGACCGCATAAATCGGCGACAGCACGCCCTGAATATCCAACGCATTCTGTTCTGTGTAAAATAGCCCGTCCGCAGACACCCCCATAGACGCGCCAACCGCGCTGGCTTCGCCAATCACGATCTGCCCAGGCGCCATCTTGAATTTGGAATAGACCTCATTGAACAAAAGTCCCGGTCCGTTGAGTTGCTCCAGCAGTCCAACCACGCTGACCGCGTTCAGCAACTCGGCAAACGCTGGTAAATTCTGGATCTTGATATTGGCAATGTTCAACACGCCGTCGTAAACGCCCTTCGGCCCGCGCGGCGTCAGGTTCAGACGCAAATCCCCCTTTTCTGCTTTTGCCACAAGACCCATTGTCTGCACCACAGAACCGGCATTGGGGGATGTCACTTCAACCGCCGTTCCGTTCGGGTGCGGAGTCAAAGTGCCGAACATCGGTGCTCGGCCTCCCAGAGCGCCTTCAAACGTTCCGCTCAATCCACCTTGGGTGTCCAGCGAAACCCGCGTGCTCTGGACCACAATGCTTTCGGTGATCGTCACCCGATCAAGGGTGCCCGTGATTGGCCCGCCTTGCGCCTGCCCGCCGCCCCGTCCGCCAAAGTCGGGCATGTATCGCATGTCAAACCGGCCACTGCGCAATTCCACCGCAGGCATGACGCCCTTGCCCCGCCCCCGCAAACGCACCGCCCCAGACAACCACCGGCCGACTCTGAAGTCTGGTATGTCCACCACGCCGAGTTCACCGTTCTCAAGGAGCGACACCGTACCCGCCGCCGTCAGCCCCGGCGCTGTCAGGCTAATGAGATCGACACTTGGCCGCTCGCCCAGCGTCATCTCAAGCTTCAACTCACCTTCCGTTGCGGCCGGTTTGCGCCATCCCAACGGTTGCGCAGCTACCTCGAGCCCGATCAGATCAGAAGTCATCTTCAAAGACGGTGCACTACCCGACTTCAGAAGCACCTGAAAATCCGCAGGTGCATCACCACTGACTGTGCGCGGAGGAAGGTCTACTTCAAACTCGTCCAAAGCCGCCTGATTGAGCATCATCCGGCCGACAACCTGGCTTTCCCCTGGGCCGCCCTGCCCCGGCTTGCCAAGTTTGCTGCGCCAGCTTGCGGTAACCGGAACATCCCCAACAGAACCCGGCCCAAAAATCTCTACGGCCTCGTTGGTTGCGGTAAGGCGAAGATCACCTTGCAACCGCTTGCCCTCGATCAGTTTGGTGCTGTCGACCAAAAGTAGCTTACCGCTTACATCAAAGGCAACTTCCTCGGGTGGCAATTTGGGCTTCATTGTGAAATTCAGACGCCCCTTCGCCTCTACCCGTCCCTGCGCGATGTCGACCGGTAAATTGGCTTTGTCAAAGACATGTAATGGCGCGCGGTTCAGCAAAGACGCCGCCGCCTCAATGGAGCCGACCGCTTTCACGTCAGCCTGCCCGGGGGATTGCTTCAACCGTGTGTCCAGAACCACAAAGCTTGAACCGGAAACATCCACGGTACCGCCTTGCTCAGGTGTGATGTAGCCGCGTTCGACCCCAACGTGGAACTTGTTGTCAGTCGCCACGGCAAAGCCTCGCCCGCCTTCAATCGGCGGCATGGTTTTCACAGCCTTGACCACGGCATCCCGAAACTGGAAGTCGGCATATACATCCGGCGTTGCATCCTCGCGGGATCGCAGCGCCAGATTGACGTTGTTCAGTTCGGCCTGATGGACGTTCTCGTCAATCCAGATCCGCAGTTTCGGTTTGAACTGCTCTGGCCAAATTGCCAGAACACGCTCCGGACGCACCGCGTTCATATGCCCGTCCAAAGCGAACTGCCATTTTTCCCGCGCGTCCAATGATCCGCTCAGGTACATCTGCATGTCGCCCTGATTCACCACCAGTTGGCCAAGGGTCAGACTGAATGGATCAAGACGCAGACGAAAATCCGCAAATGAGGTGTCCAATGCAACGGCGCCACCTTCTAGCTGTTCCGGGTTTGCGGCAAACCTGTTCAGTGTAAGTTGCGCCACCAGAGCATTCGGAAATCCTCCGACGAAATCTTCAAGCAATGCATGTCCGGACACTGATGCCTCGATCCAGTCCGCTTTGACGGAAAGCTCGTCAAAGCCGATCCGCCGCGTCTCCGCATTGTAGGTCAAATAGCTGCGCAGGCTCTCAAACGGAATTGGCCGAACGTCTTCGCTGGGCTGCAAAAACCCGTCCACCGCACTGATCGTCGCGTTGATGGCGCCGAGGTTGCCCTGATCGTCGATCTCCGCCCGCATCGCGCCCGAAATCGGCGCGCGCAACACCTCAAGCCAGCTCAAAGCCGCCATCTGTGTTGCAAGTTCCTCCGACGGAGCGTCATCGAATTGCACCGACAACTGTACCGCTTGACTGCCATAGTAGGTAACAAGGCTTCCTTGAAGCGTTGTCGCGTAACTTCGGCCCCCCAAAAGAGACATGGTTGAGGAAATGGAAATCTCGTCACCGCTTCGACGCAACGCAATACTGCCGCCGTCGATGTTCCACGCCCGTCCGCTCAGCACATCTTCGTAGCGAACATTCACGTCTTCGATTTCAAAAAGAGTCAGAAAGCGAAACCCGGGACGCGCCATAAACGCTTCGATTTCTCCCCCGAGCGTTGCAATGCTGGCATCGCCGCCCAAACCTTCGCCACCTTCCTGACCCAGTGTGACATTCACTGTCCCGTCATTTCGGCGCAAAACACGTAGCGAAACGCCGGACACCCGCACATGACGTGGCGCGATCTGCCGCTCGATCAATGGCTCCATCGCCAGTCGCATGTCGACCTGCTCGAACCGGATTCCACTGCCACCCTCCTTCGGGCGCATCACCAGTCCGCCAACGCGAATACGGGGATCCCAGTTTTCCTCAATGACCAGAGATACGTCGCTCAGCGTGACGTCTACGGCGCTTAGTTGTTGATCCAACGTCCGTTCCACGCGGTCACGTGCCCATTCGGGAAACACCACTGGCCCACCGGAAAATGCTGCAAACAGAATCGCAGCGACAGCAGCGGGCACCAACATCGCCACCAACAGCACGATCCCAAAACCCCTTGCCCGACGCGCACCACGTCGACGGGGCTTGGTTTCTTCCGCCATATCTTCGGACTCTTCGGTCAGGGTTGATGCCTCAGGTTGGTCTGTTATCGGTTGCCCACCGTATGCGATCATATACCGTAACCGCGCCTGACCCAAGAAGTGAGACTATGTCCGACACACTGAAAATCGCCCCCGACTTCACCCTCCCGTCCACTGGCGGAGAAGACGTAACTCTGTCCGCGCTTCGGCCTGCACCCGTCATTCTGTTCTTCTATCCGCGCGACAACACATCTGGCTGCACCAAAGAATCTATCGCGTTCTCCGGACTGCTGCCGGACTTCGAGGCCGCAGGTGCCCGCGTTTTCGGAATCTCAAAAGACAGCATGTCCAGCCACGACAAATTTGTAAGTAAACAAAATCTGACCGTGCCGCTCTTGTCGGATGAACACGGCTCGGTGTGTGAGGACTACGGCGTATGGGCCGAGAAAAAGATGTACGGCAAAACCTTCATGGGGATAGTCCGTTCCACTTTCCTGATTGATGCAGATGGCAACATCGCCCGCCACTGGCCAAAAGTGAAAGTCGACGGTCACGCCGAGGAGGTTCTGGAAGCGCTCAAATCGCTCTGATAGAGCGGTGCCATGACCAAGACCCTTTCACAAATGGCCGTCGAGGTGCTTACCACCGCCGACGGCCGCGCCAAAACAGCGCTGTCCCATGCACATGCTGCAACATGGTTTGCGAGCCGTGACGCAGGTACTCCATTACCCATTGGCGACACCAAACCGCCTCTTCGTCCGTCGCGGCCGGAAAAGCCGGAGCTTCTCGATCCGCGGGAGGTTCCCCGACGCCGCCCCGGTAGCGAACAGGGTCGCCTCGCCATGCTGCACGCGGTTGGGCACATCGAACTCAACGCGGTTGACCTTCACTGGGACATAATCGCGCGCTTCACCCACATTGAAATGCCTTTGGGGTTTTACGATGACTGGGTTAAATCCGCGGACGAAGAATCCAAACATTTCAACTTGATATGCGACAGCCTTGAAGCCAAGGGCAGCTATTATGGCGCGTTGCCGGCTCACGCAGGCATGTGGCGAGCCGCTGAAGATACAGCCGACGATTTTCTAGGTCGTCTTGCTGTCGTACCCATGGTTTTGGAAGCACGCGGCCTCGACGTGACCCCCGGCATGATCAAAATTTTCCAGCAGGCCAAGGACCAGCAAACTCTCGACGCTTTGGAAATCATCTACGCCGAAGAAGTTGGCCATGTGGCTTATGGTTCCAAATGGTTCAACTTCCTTTGCGGCCGACATGCGCTTGACCCCAAAGCCACCTTCCACGACCTCGTTCAACGCTATTTCCACGGCGCCTTGAAACCGCCGTTCAACGAAGAAAAACGCGCAGATGCGGGTTTGCCACCGGATTTCTATTGGCCCCTGTCGGATCAGGAACCGCCGGCCTACGCCCGCTGACGGATCGCTCCATCGGCGGGTTTCCGCGCATCTCGGCGCCGTGATTGTACGTGACGGACCCACGCGGGCAAAAACCTTGCCCGACGCCCGCGTGTTGGCTAAACCCTTGGCGCGGGCGCCCAAGTAACAAAAACAACAGCGCTCTCGATGGGGAAGAATAAGGAAGACAACCGGTGAGAACACGCCTTGCCATCCGCATGCACGCCATTCTGGAACGTCATTTTCCGGAACGCCGTTTGTTCCTGCGCTCGGACAACGACACACGCTTTATCCGTCTCAAACCAAGTACACAGCTTTTCGCCTTCGTGGGCGGGTCCGCCATAGTGGCGTGGACCATTGTCGCGACCGCGATCCTTCTCATGGATTCAATAGGTTCCGGCAACTTCCGCGAACAGGCTCGCCGCGATCAGCAGACCTATGAATTCCGTCTGAACGCGTTGTCTGACGAACGCGACGCCCGCACCGAGGAAGCCCTTGCCGCGCAGGCCCGTTTCAATACCGCGCTCGAACAGATTTCCGAAATGCAGTCGCAACTTCTGGAAAGCGAAACCCGCCGTCGCGAACTCGAAACGGGGATCGAAGTCATCCAGTCCACACTGCGCCGCACCATGCAGGAACGCGACGTGGCCCGCGCCGAAGCGCGGGAACTCGATCAGGTTCAGACCGAAATTGCGTCAGCCGCAGTTGGGGCCTCCCCCCAAGGCAACGCGATGCTCGATGTGATATCTACAGCACTTGCAGACACCGCAGCCGAGCGTGACCAGGTGATCCGGGATGCGCAGACAGCCCTGAGCCTTGCTGAAGAGATGAAACTCGAACTGGCTCTCATGGAAGAGAAGAATGATCAAATCTTCCGCCAACTCGAAGATGCAATGACCATCTCCGTCGAGCCACTGGAGAAAATGTTCACGTCTGCCGGTCTTTCGACCAAGTCGTTGATGGACGAAGTGAAACGGGGTTACTCCGGTCAAGGCGGCCCGATGATGCCGCTAAGCTTCTCCACCAAGGGCGGCGATCTGACCGCAGAAACACTGCGCGCCAATCGTCTTTTGGATCAACTCGATCAGTTGAACATGTACCGCATCGCGGCTGAAACCGCGCCATTTGCCAACCCGCTGCAATCGGCCTTCCGTTACACCTCGGGCTTTGGCATGCGCTGGGGACGGATGCACAAAGGCACCGACTTTGCAGCGCCATACGGCACTCCGATCCATGCGACTGCTGACGGCGTTGTCAGCCACGCTGGATGGCTTTCCGGTTACGGTCGCCTGATCAAGGTGAAACACGCCAACGGAATCGAAACCCGTTACGCCCATCTGGCAAAAATCCGCGTGAATGAGGGCCAAAGGGTCTCGCGTGGTGACGTGATTGGTGATATGGGCAACTCTGGACGCTCGACTGGAACGCACCTGCACTACGAAGTGCGCGTCAATGGTCGCGCAGTGAACCCGATGACATTTATCAAGGCTGGACAGAATGTTTTCTAAATCCAAGATCAACGACCCCGCACCGAAAACTGACGATGCGGCGAAACCGGCGGCCAAAGAAGCCTCTGCAGTTCCGCCCGCTCCTGCCAAAGCCAGCGAGTTCAAGTCGAGCGCAGCGCCGAAGGCGAAACCTGCGGCATCGACCCTGTCATCGGATCTGCACATTACCGGCAATCTGCGCACCACTGGTGACATCGTTGTCGAAGGAACCGTCGAAGGCGACATCCGCGCGCACCTTCTGACCGTGGGCGAGAGTGCTACGATCAAAGGCGAAGTTATCGCAGATGACGTTGTCGTGAACGGCCGCATCGTCGGTCGCGTCCGCGGCCTCAAAGTCCGACTGACATCGACCGCACGTGTCGAAGGCGACATCATCCACAAGACCATCGCGATCGAGAGCGGCGCACATTTCGAAGGCTCTGTTCAGCGGCAGGATGACCCGCTGTCTGCTGGCAAAGCTGCGGCCCCCGCAGTCCCACCCGCCGCCGCAGCAAAGCCGGCCAAAGCGGAATAAGCCTATCGGCAATCTGTTTCAAAGGCGTCCCTTCGGGGCGCCTTTTCTTCTTTGGGACACAATTTTTACGATCTGCCAAACCGTTCAAAAACTTCCCCTTTTGCGATTTTGCAAACTGCGCTTACCCTAGCGTCACAATTAAGTGATTGGAGGGTAAGACATGTTCAAGAAACTCGGCGCCGAATTCATCGGCACCTTCTGGCTGGTATTGGGGGGCTGTGGTAGCGCAGTTCTTGCAGCCGGTGTGGCCGACGTAGGCATCGGTTGGCTTGGCGTCAGCTTCGCTTTCGGCCTCACGGTCCTTACGATGGCCTATGCAGTCGGACATATCTCGGGCGGCCACTTTAACCCCGCTGTGAGCCTCGGCCTGATGATGGCTGGCAAGTTCGAGGCGAAGGACCTGATCCCGTATTGGGTGGCGCAAGTGGCTGGCGCAATCGTTGCCGCTATCGTTTTGTACGTGATCGTATCGGGCGCGCCGGATTTCGCTGGCGTCGGCGGGTTTGCCTCCAACGGATACGGCGAAGCCTCGCCTGGCGGCTATTCCATGATGTCGGCCCTCGTGATCGAGATCGTGCTGACGGCCGCGTTTCTTTTCATCATCCTTGGCGCCACATCAGCGGGGGCGCCTCCGGGTTTTGCACCCATCGCGATTGGTCTGGGGCTCACCCTCATCCACCTGATCTCCATTCCGGTGACCAACACGTCAGTTAATCCGGCGCGGTCGACAGGCGTGGCCCTCTTTGCTGACGGGCCTGCGCTCACCCAGCTCTGGCTGTTCTGGGTGGCCCCATTGGTGGGCGGCGCAGCTGGTGGAATTCTCTGGAAGATCTTTGGTTCGGACGACTGATCTGACCGTGAAAAATCACCAACGCCGCCCTTCAAATGGGGCGGCGTTTTTATGCCCGCGGGTTTGGCGCTGCACACTTCATTAACCAAAATCTGCGATGCCCCTCCTGACCAGAAATTCAGGAGCCAGAATGGAACCTCAAGTCAGACTCGGCGTCGCGCATCTTTCGAAACTTGCCTATTCGGGCATCGATCTGAACACAGTGCAGATGGAATGTCTCACCCAGATGTTAAGCGGCAACAACACCAGCGCCGCGCTGATGGACCTCTCCATTATCGCCCAAATTCACGGCGATCCCGATCTTGGCCTCGAATTTCAGGACAAGGCTCTGGAAACGCACCGAGCCTTCGCTACACGCCGTCGCCACGACAAACAGCCAAAGCTTCTGGTGTTCGCAGAGCCCAAGGTGATGGGCGGCAATACCCCGGTTGAATTCCTGCTGGAAACGTCCGACTTTGAAGTGGTGACGTTCTATCAGCTTCAGAACAGCACCGCCGCGGACCTTCCAAAGCATGACCTTGCCTTCTGCGCAGCCAGCACCGAAAGCCCGACCGCCGAAACCTTTTTTGCCAAAGTCCGCGAATTGACCAAGGACACTTCCGCCAAGGTTTTGAACCTGCCGGAAACACTGGTCAAACCCGAACGTGACGCACTTCAACGTCTCTTCCCTGATGTCCCAGGCCTGCGCACGGCAAAAACCGCGTTGCTGTCACGTGCCGAATTGTTGGACGGCGTTGACCCAATCCCGGGACAGATCGGCGCCTACCCCAATATTATCCGCCCCGAAGGATCGCACGCCGGTGTTGGCCTGGTTAAACTGTCTTCCAGCGACGACCTCGCCACCTATTTGGCGCAGCGGACCGAAGACACCTTCTTTGTGTCAGAATTTATGAACTACGCCGATCCCAAAGACGGCCTTTTCCGCAAACAGCGCGTGGTTCTGATCAACGGTCAGGCTTTTCCCGCTCACATGGCCGTCGCTGATCATTGGGACGTCTGGTACATGAACGCGGGCATGGACAAGTCCGCTGCCAAACGGGCCGAGGAACAAGCGTTCATGGATGACTTCGACTCTTTCCGCATCCGCCACAAGGACGCTCTGGCCGCCCTGAACTCTGCCTTTGATCTTGAATACTTCGGTATCGACTGTGCCGAAGACCGTGACGGCAACCTTGTTGTGTTTGAAGTCGACAACGCGCTCATCGTGCACAACATGGAGCCCGAGGCGATCTACCCATACAAGGGACCGCACATGATGAAGCTGTTCAAAGCCTTCGAAGACATGCTCCTGCAGTCGTTGCCCGGATAACCGGCGAAACTCAGGAAAAGACCAAGGCCTTGACCGGCAAAAGCACCGCCTGCGCGCGCATAATAATCGCGTTGGCGATGCCCATCCCATCCACCAAGCCGGTTACAAAGGCTTGAAAGCCACGGATTTCACCGTTCGCCATCGCCAGCCCACGATTGCTGTAGGCCACGCCCACACACTGGCTACCCGGCAGAATGTCGTCTGTATGGCCCTGGAAGACAGGTTCTAGGAACACCGTAACCGTTCCGGGTCGGCGGCGGTCAAACCCGTCAACCAAAGCATCACCAGGTCGGAACTGACCACCGGCGATTACACCCTGTCGTTCCGCGATCACCATAGGCACCACTGCCATCGGCTTTGAGGGGCAGGCAATTTCAACAAGCATCCCTTCGACCAAAACCGGCGCGGAAATTTGTTTGAAAGAAGCCACAAACCGTCCCGATCCGGTGACATCCGGGACAAGAATTCCGGCGGGTCTCAGGATCGGGTTAACGAGGTCCCCTGGCTTGAGCAGAAACTGGGTCACGGTCCCTGAAATCTCGGCGTGCACGGTTGAAAGTGCTATTTCGGTTTGTGCTTCCGCCAACTGCGCTTCGGCACGAGCTCGTTGTGCTGGCAAGACTTCGTTCAGACGTGTTTGCGCGCCCTCGAAAACTGCCAGGGCCGCATCACGCGCACCTTCTGCCTGCATGACTGCGTTTTTTAACCGCTGCAACTCCTGTGCACTGACGACGGTATTGTTGCGCTCAGCGATCCCTTCCCGTCGCACCAAATCATCCAGGGCTTGCGCGAACGCAGCTTGCGCCGCGTCCGCCTGCCCGCGCGCCACGGCCAAATCTGATTGGCCAAGTGTCATCGCGGCATCAACCTCCGCTATGCTCCGCCGGGCCGTTTCTGCCGCAGCCTCCTGACGGCTGGTGTCCAGCCTGAACAAAGCTTCACCTTCCGCAACGGAGGCGTTGTTTTCGACAAAGACTTCAGCCACCCGCCCGGCCCGTTCCGACAGCACACTGACAGTCCTGAACGGGGCCTGAACGGTGAGCGCTGTAGGATGGAAATGGAAAATCACAGTGATCAGCGCGATAGCGAGTACAGCGCAGCCAGTAAGCCCCCACCGCAACTCGTACCAGACGTTGAAAAGGGTAATCTCATGCCCGATCCGTTTTCCTTGTCTGTAGCGGCGGAAAAGGTAATCCGGCAAGATCGTCACAAGGGCAGAGAAAATCAGCTCAATCATGGCCGTCCTCCACCCCTGGCTTTGCACCAGTCTCCCCTGCCCCAATGTCTGTAAGTCGCGCACCCGGGAAAATTTCGTGTATTGGCACCGCTGCAATCAGTATGGCGGCGATCCAGAACGCGTTGTTGAGGGTGAACAGCGAAATCAGCCCCAAAACACTTACCAATTGGATCTGAACTTTATGCATTCCCGTGGCCATGCGATCTGGAATGGACTGGATCGTGAAATACAATGCGCCAAAGCCAAGCAACGCCGCAACCAATACAAACCCGACGACCCACATAAAGCCGTCTGTCTGATCCGGTCCGGTGACCCAAAATGGCATATGGGCCATCGCCTCAACTGAAATATTGGTTTCCATTGAAACCCCCAAGTCTGGCGCGTTCACCCCAGTTCACTTGGAAATCCCTGAAAAATCAATGACTCAGTTCTAGACCGTCTCCTCAATTGCCCAGCATCCACTGCCCGTCCGGCCAGAATGCATGAAAGGCAAATGCAAACATCACGTCGTGAGGCAAGTCACGCCCCTGCGCATCGCGAACCCGAATTGACCCGACATCTCGCCCACGCGCAATGGTGGCTGAGTCCAAAGCGCTTGCCTGTCCGGCCTGCCACTCAATCTCGACTCCGGCTTCGCGCACCAATCCAATATCTGCCAACCGCGTCATCGGCCAGGCGCGATCTCCGACCCGCACAACACGCTCAAGCGCTGGTATGTCGTGCGGAGGCATCTCACCGTTGTAAAGGAAGGGGCGCTGGGAACTGTCATAGCTCACATACGGGTTTGCTCCGTAACGACGCGGAAACGCCGGCTCGGCCATGACAAGCCCATCGGGGTGGCGCTCCTTGAACTGCGCCCAGCTTTCCATCCATGTGGGCAAAGCCGTCAGCTTGACGCCGTTCATTTGACCAACGATGCCCTGTCCCACCGCTTGCTGCCACCAGCTTTGGGTCTCGCGGTCATACATCACCATGTCGGAATGGCGCAGCTTGCCGGACACGCCGAAAGTCAAAACCTGTCCCTTGACCCGTCGATCAAAGGTGATCGCGGAATTGCAAAGCGGGCAGAACGTCACGGCAACCGGAACGTTTCCCACGGTGTCATTTACAATCTCATGCCACGTCAGATAGCGGATCGGATAGGCGCGCGGTTCTGCACCGGTAATCTCCACCGTCACAACAGGCTCCGTCGGCCCGATACCCCGCTCTTTCGACGCCCGAATAAACTGCGGATCGCTGATCGCCGGAATCCCGTCCTTAGGAGGGCCACCCGAGAGAATTTCCCCCCAGTGTTTCACAGAAGTGTTGGAAAAATCTGTCTCCGGCCACTCATGCTTCCAGAAATTCGGATCCGCTACTGCGGCGCCACTCGTCAATGACAACACGACCAAAGCCTGCAAAACGCGTTTGAACATGATGCTCCCCTCCTACCGCGCTCAAGCTGCGGTAAAACGGCTCACCAATCTACCCTGCACACGTCCTTGTGAGGGGCTGTGCGCAACAAAAAAGGCCGGAGCATCGCCCCGGCCTTTCTTTCAGTCCAGTGATAACCTCACTCGGTAATGGTCACCTTTTTCATCACGTCCGGCTTGCCTGTGATGGCACCGGTACGCGGGTGGCCGCGTTTGATCTGATCGACGATATCCATGCCGTTGGTCACAGTCCCGATCACAGTGTACTGCCCGTTCAGAAACGCGCCTTCCTGGAACATGATGAAGAACTGCGAGTTTGCGGTGTCCACACTGTTGCCTTTGCGGGCCATACCGACGACACCGCGGTCAAAGTTGATGTCGGAAAACTCCTGCGTCAGATCCGCAAGACCTGAAGATCCGGTGCCGGCGCGGCGTGCGTCATAGTTGGCGTTCGTGTTGCCAAACTGCACATCACCTGTTTGCGCCATAAAACCTTCGATCACTCGGTGAAACGCCACGCCGTCATAACGCCCTGCGTCGGCGATCTCCTTGAGACGGGCAACATGACCGGGCGCAACATCTTCCAACAGATCGATCGTAATCGTGCCGTTGGCATAGCCTTCAACTTCGATCGTCATCTCAGTGGCCATTGCAGGTGCGGCCATCAGCGCAAAGGCTGCAACCAGATTACGCATCAACATCGGCGGCCACCTTTACTGAAATCATGCGATCCGGATTCACCGGCGGTTCGCCTTTTACGATCGCATCAACGTGTTCCATACCCTCAATCACGCGACCGTAGACGGTATACTGACCGTTCAGGAAGTGGTTGTCCTTGAAGTTGATGAAGAACTGCGAGTTTGCGCTGTCAGGCATCTGACTGCGTGCGGCTCCCAACGTGCCACGGTCATGCGGCAGCTTGGAGAACTCGGCTTTCAGGTTCGGCAGATCGGAGCCCCCGGTACCCGCCATACGCAGGTTGAAGTCCTTTTCCATGTTGCCGTTTGCAACATCGCCGGTCTGCGCCATAAAGCCGTCAATCACGCGGTGGAAGCAGACATTGTCATATTGACCCGACCGCGCCAGTTCTTTCATGCGCTCGGAGTGGCCAGGGGCCACATCAGGCAGAAGTTCGATGACAACGGTGCCGTCCTTGAGTTCCATCAGGATGGTGTTTTCGGGATCTTTGATATCGGCCATTGGGCTCTCCACTGGATAACTTTGCGCGCAAGGTAATCGCGGCTTGCGAGAAAGCCAAGAGAGCGCATTGACCCCTGCCCTGATTGCGCTAGGAAAGAGCCAACAGTTATTTTTAGCGGAGTACGCACAATGGCCTGGAAAACTCTCGATCAGATGGAGCTTGCGGGCAAAAACGTCCTTACGCGCGTCGACATCAATGTTCCCGTTTCTGACGGAGAAGTGACCGACACGACTCGCATCGACCGAATTGTACCCACTGTAAAAGACATTCTTTCCGCAGGCGGCAAACCGGTTCTGCTGGCACACTTTGGTCGCCCGAAGGGCGAACGTGTCCCTGAAATGTCGCTGCAACAACTTGTCCCCGCGCTCGAAACCGCGTTCGGCACAACCGTAATGTTCGCCGCAGATTGCGTTGGACCAGCGGCGCAGGCCGCCGTCGACGCCTTGGCAGACGGACAAGTTCTTTTGCTGGAGAATACCCGCTACCACGCGGGTGAAACCAAAAACGATCCGGACCTGACCACACAAATGGCCGCCCTTGGCGACGTTTACTGCAATGATGCCTTCTCTGCCGCCCACCGCGCACATTCGTCCACCTGTGGCCTTGCGCAGAAACTGCCGGCATGCGCCGGACGTTTGATGCAGGCCGAACTTTCAGCGCTCGAGGGTGCACTTGGAAACCCTGTCCGCCCTGTGACTGCCGTGGTTGGCGGTGCCAAGGTTTCCACCAAACTCGAACTTCTGGGTAACCTCGTGACCAAAGTCGACCACCTCGTGATCGGTGGCGGCATGGCCAATACATTTCTCGCGGCACAAGGCATCAACGTCGGCAAATCGCTGGCCGAGCATGATATGACCGACACGGCCGCCGAAATCATGGACAAGGCAAAGACCGCAGGCTGCAACATCGTGCTGCCGACCGACGTTGTCGTCGCCCGGGAATTTGCCGCCAACGCCGCCAACGAAACCGTTGCCGCCGACGCATGCCCTGCCGATGCCATGATCCTTGATGCTGGCCCTGCAACTGTCGCCAAGGTCGCCAGCGTGTTTGAGGCGTCCAAAACCCTGATCTGGAATGGTCCGATGGGGGCATTTGAAATTGAACCCTTCAACGCGGCCACCGACGCCGCTGCGCTAAAGGCCGCAGAGCTTACGAAATCCGGCGAACTGGTTTCTGTGGCTGGCGGCGGCGACACTGTTGCAGCCCTGAACGCTTCCGGTGCAGCCGACGATTTCACCTACATTTCGACGGCAGGCGGCGCTTTCCTCGAGTGGATGGAAGGCAAGGAACTGCCCGGTGTTGCAGCGCTCAGCCAGTAAAGCAGTGGAAATCAGGCGCATAAATTAAGCCGAGACTCAAATTAAATCTCGCTAGCGCCACCATAATTGAAACCTTTGCCCCGCTGATCTAAGACGCGGGGCAAGAGGGCCTAACGCCTTTTGCGAAACCAGTTTTTAGGGGTCAGACATGACAAACCAAGCTCAAGCGGACAAGATTTCTGCAGGACAAGGCTTCATCGCCGCACTCGATCAATCCGGCGGCTCGACTCCCAAGGCTCTCGGTCTCTACGGCATTGAAAGCGACGGATACTCCTCCGATGCTGAAATGTTCGACCTGATCCACGGCATGCGCGCGCGGATCGCCGAAGCACCCGCGTTCACCGGCGACAAGGTCGTCGGTGCGATACTGTTTGAAATGACCATGGACCGCGAAATCGGCGGCAAGCCAACCCCATCTTACATGTGGGAAGAAAAGGGTGTCGTGCCTTTCCTGAAAGTCGACAAAGGCCTGGCCGACGAAGAGAACGGCTGTCAGGTCATGAAGCCGATGCCGGAACTCGACACCCTATGCGAACGCGCTGTCGCCAAAGGCGTATTCGGCACCAAGATGCGTTCTGTGATCTCTGCGGCGAACACTGACGGCATCAAAGCCGTTGTTTCCCAACAGTTCGAGGTGGGCAAACAAATCATCGGTCACGGCCTGATGCCGATCATCGAACCCGAAGTGACCATTTCCATCGCTGACAAGGCCGAAGCGGAAGATATCTTGCTGGCAGAACTGACTGCAGAGCTCGACGCCCTCCCTGCCGATCAGCAGGTCATGCTCAAGCTGACCCTTCCAAGCAGTGCAAATCACTACAAATCTCTGGTGGACCACCCGCGTGTGATGAAAGTTGTTGCTCTGTCCGGTGGTTACTCCCGCGATGAAGCCAATGCAAAACTGGCCGAAAATACCGGCATGATTGCCAGTTTCTCGCGCGCTTTGACCGAAGGCCTCAGCGCACAACAATCCGATGACGAATTCAATGATACGATTGCGAGTTCGATCGACAGTATCTACCAGGCCTCAATCGCGGGCTAACCAGCCACAAACTCCACACGATAGGGCGCGCAGCTTTTGCGCGCCCTTTTTGTGTTGTCCGCCCTCGTTGACGGAACGGGTAACCAGAACTCAGAAGAAGCAGCCGCCTTCGATTCAAAAACCGACGCGATACCGACGTTATGCCGACGTTTTGCAGTCCAAGCCATTTCATTGATCGCAAAGATCAATCCGTTTCCAGGCGCTCCAAAATGTCGTCAACACGCAGATCCGCGATTGCCCCCGCGAAACTCCCCCTGTCGCCTGCCACACGGGATGTCACAAAGCCCTCTGCTACCGCAGAAGGTGCTGTTTTCAAAAGGCTTGCCGCAGTCAAAAGATTGGCCAAACTCTCCGTAAACCAACGCGCTTCCGCCTCATTTGGCAACTTGGGCCACCGCGCCAGATGCGCTTTCAATGCTGCATCAAATCGGGCATCCCCGCCGGTTGCAGAGGCAAGCAGGCTCATCAAAGCCTCGCCGGCCGCCGGCTCTCTTGATAACGCCCTAAGTACATCCAAACAAATGACATTTCCGGATCCTTCCCAGATGCCATTGAGCGGCGCTTCACGGTAGATCATCGGCATGGGTGTTTCCTCGACGTAACCCATGCCGCCCAAAACCTCCATGGCTTCGGCAATCACTCCGATGCATCGTTTGTTGTTGAGGTACTTTGCAAGCGCCACACCAACTCTCGCCAATGCACGGCTTTCTTCATTGTCCCTGTCAAACGCCGCCGCAAGCATCATTCCAACCGACAAAGCCGCCTCGGTATCCACAGCCAGATCTGCCATAACGGATCGCATAAGCGGTTGGTCAATCAATCTTTTCTGGAAAGTAGATCGCCCATTGATCCACCAGTGCGCCTCACTCAGCGCGGCACGCATTAACCCCGCTGGCGCCAAAACCGTGTCCAGCCGTGTGTGGTGTACCATTTCGATTATGGTTCTTATCCCAGCACCTTCCTCGCCAACGCGATAAGCCAACGCGTCATGGTATTCTATTTCGGAACTGGCATTCGCCTTGTTTCCCAATTTGTCCTTGAGCCTCTGTAGACGCATGCCATTCCGTTCACCTTCCAGCCAACGTGGCACCAGAAAACAGGTCAATCCCCCTTCTGCCTGCGCAAGCGTCAGGAACCCGTCGCACATTGGCGCTGAACAGAACCACTTGTGCCCTCTCAAGCGATAAGCATCACCGTCCCGATGGGCCACGGTCGTATTCGCGCGGACATCTGACCCCCCCTGTTTTTCGGTCATCGCCATTCCGAGCGTCGCTCCGGCCTTTGACGCGATTGGTGTCAATGACGGGTCGTAAACCCCTGAAGACAAGCGCGGATTCCACACCTCAGCCAATTGTGGTTCATTGCGTAGAGCGGGGACAGCGGCATAGGTCATGGTTAGCGGACAGGCGACGCCCGGCTCCAGTTGAGCCTGATAGTAGACCAAAGCGGCATGTGTCGCATGGCCGCCGGCCTCTCCATCCCAGGCGAGGGACACATATCCGGCCTCCAAGCCCGCCGCCATCAACATATGGTAGCCTGGATGGAACTCCACCTCGTCCACGCGCCGTCCTGCTCGGTCGAACAGTTTTAGCCGAGGTAAGTCGCGCCGCGCATCGACGGCGGCTTGCTGTAGCCGTTCAGATCCGAAAGCCTCCGCAACAATTGCCAAGTGACCCGCCCGTGCACCATTGGCTGCTGCGTGTTCTTGCAAAGCTTTGTCCTGCGTCCAGTAGTTGTTTTGCCTCTTCGGCTCGGGCTGATTAAAAACATCATGTGTGCCCAACCGAGTCACAGGTTCTGAAGAACTCATGCGCGCCTCCCCTTCTGGAGACCAGCCTGTAGCGCGGAACTGGGTCTGCCAACTATCCCGTTGCGTCACAAAAAATGGACAGTTCTTTGCGTTTAGGGGATTCACAGAGCGAATCACTTAGGGTATACTTGTCGAAAGCACATAAAAAAGTGCGTAAGAGGCAGAAATGACAGCAAAAAAATCCCGCCCCGCCCTAGGCGCGCTCGCATTTTTCGGGCTGGCATTTGCCGTTTCAGTCTACTTTGTTTTCGCTGCCGTTCAGGGCGACTACGGTTTGTTCCGTCGTGCCGAAATCGCAGCTGACAAGGAACGCCTCCAAGCCGAACTGGATACGCTTCAAGACGAGGTCGCCCGTATGGAAAATCTCACGCGGCGCCTGTCGGACAGTTATCTGGATCTCGACTTGCTTGATCAACAGGCGCGCGACGTACTTGGCCTGCTACGCGCCGACGAGATCGTTATCCGCTAGTTTCACGTAGGCGATTGATCGTTAAACGCTTTTTCCTCTCGCAACCTTTCTGGCAATCCGCTACGCTTCTACCCAAGCTAGTTTAAGGCTAAACTATCTGCCTGGGAGGAATGCGATGGCTGCCAAACGCGCCACGAAAAAATCCAACGTGTCCGGCGAGGAGCTGACACAGTTTTACCGCGACATGCTTTTGATCCGCCGCTTTGAGGAAAAAGCCGGCCAGTTATACGGCATGGGTCTGATTGGCGGCTTCTGCCACCTCTACATCGGTCAAGAGGCCGTTGTCGTTGGCCTGGAAGCAGCAACCAAGGAAGGCGACAAGCGGATCACTTCGTATCGCGATCACGGGCACATGCTTGCCTGTGGCATGGATGCAAACGGCGTCATGGCTGAACTCACCGGACGCAGTGGAGGCTACTCCAAGGGCAAGGGCGGCTCCATGCATATGTTCTCCAAGGAAAAACATTTCTATGGCGGGCACGGGATAGTAGGTGCACAGGTTCCACTGGGCGCGGGCCTCTCATTTGCTGACAAATACAACGGCACCGACAACGTAACCTTTACTTACTTCGGTGATGGCGCGGCAAACCAGGGACAAGTCTACGAGACGTTCAACATGGCTGCGCTCTGGGACCTCCCCTGTATTTTTGTAATTGAAAATAACCAGTATGCGATGGGTACTGCGCAAGCACGTTCCACCTCATCCCAAGACATCTACAAGCGCGGCGAAGCCTTTGGAATTCCAGGTGAAATGGTTGATGGTATGGATGTGCTCGCGGTCAAGGACGCAGGCGAACGCGCGGTAAAGCACTGTCGTTCCGGCAAGGGTCCCTACATTCTGGAAGTAAAAACCTACCGGTACCGCGGTCACTCGATGTCGGATCCTGCAAAGTATCGTACACGCGAAGAAGTTCAGAAAATGCGCGAAGAACGCGACCCAATCGAACATGTTCGCCAACTCCTACTGACGGGCAAACACGCGTCCGAGGAAGATCTCAAATCCATCGACAAAGACATCAAGGCAATCGTAAACGCGAGCGCCGACTTTGCGAAAGAAAGCCCCCTCCCGGACGAGTCCGAGCTTTGGACAGACATCTACGCGGAGGCCCACTGATGCCGCATTTTGAAATCCATGTGGCCGACGTAGACGCTGCGAAGGCCTTCTACTCCGGTTTGTTCGGGTGGTCCTTTACGCCCATGCCGGGAGGTGAAGAAATCGGCTACCACCTGATCGAGGGCGAGAAAATCGGCGCGGGTAACGCGCTGACCGCGGGGCTAATGGCCCGAACCGGCCCTGCTCCGGATGCCGGCTCCGGCGTTCGGGGCGGCACGATGACATTCGATGTGTCCGACTGTGACGCCAGCTACAATTGGGCGTTGTCCAACGGCGGCGCCGAAGCATTGCCTCCGCAAGACTATCCGGGGATCGGACGCTGTGCGTATATCGAGGACGGCCAAGGCAACATCGTTGGAATGATCGCTCCGACCAAAGAGGGAAACTGATTTATGGCAACAGAAATTCTCATGCCCGCACTTTCCCCGACGATGGAGGAAGGCACTTTGGCCAAGTGGTTGGTCAAGGAAGGCGACACCGTGCAAAGCGGTGATATCATCGCGGAGATCGAAACCGACAAAGCCACTATGGAGTTCGAGGCCGTTGACGAGGGCGTCATCGGCAAAATTCTAGTGGCAGAGGGAACCGAAGGTGTGGCGGTAAATACTGCAATCGCAATTCTGGCCGAGGACGGCGAAGATGTAAGCACGATTGAGGTCGCCCCTTCAACGGCTTCGGCAGCTGAAGCAGCACCCGCGGCCGCAGCCCCAGCCCAACCCGCAGCGCCAGAAGCTCCAAAGCCTGATCTCGCCCCGGATTGGCCCAGCGGAACGCCCATGAAGACCTGTACCGTCCGTGAGGCGCTTCGAGACGCGATGGCGGAAGAAATGCGGGCGAATGAAGCTGTCTATCTGATGGGCGAAGAAGTCGCCGAGTACCAAGGCGCCTACAAAGTCTCTCAAGGCCTGTTGGATGAATTCGGCTCAAAACGGGTTATTGACACGCCCATCACCGAACATGGTTTTGCAGGGATCGCAGTAGGCGCAGCATTTGGCGGACTGAACCCCATCGTGGAGTTCATGACGTTTAATTTTGCCATGCAAGCCATTGACCAAATTATCAATTCGGCGGCTAAGACCTTGTACATGTCCGGTGGCCAAATGGGTGCGCCAATGGTGTTCCGCGGCCCGAATGGCGCTGCTGCACGTGTTGGCGCGCAACATAGCCACGACTACGCAGCCTGGTATGCCCAGATACCCGGCCTAAAGGTTGCGATGCCCTACTCCGCTGCAGACGCAAAGGGACTTCTGAAATCCGCAATCCGCGACCCCAACCCGGTGATCTTCCTTGAGAACGAAATCCTCTATGGTCGCAGCTTCGAAGTACCGGACATTGACGATTTCACCATTCCGTTTGGCAAGGCTCGCATCTGGCGCGAAGGCTCTGACGTGACGATCGTCAGCTTCGGCATCGGCATGCAATATGCCCTTGAGGCCGCCGACAAGCTGGCCGAGGACGGCATCTCCGCCGAAGTCATCGACCTGCGTACACTCCGCCCAATTGATTACGACACGGTGATCGCATCGGTGATGAAAACCAACCGCTGCGTAACTGTCGAAGAAGGCTTCCCCGTCGGCTCCATCGGCAATCACCTGTCCGCCACGATCATGCAACGCGCTTTTGACTACCTGGACGCGCCGGTGATCAATTGTGCCGGCAAAGACGTCCCGATGCCTTATGCCGCGAACCTCGAAAAACTGGCGCTTGTGACGACCGATGAAGTCATAGCGGCCGTGAAACAAGTGACCTATCGCTGAGGAGAAATAAGATGCCCATCGAAATCCTCATGCCTGCCCTTTCCCCCACTATGGAAGAAGGCACATTGGCCAAATGGTTGGTCAAGGAAGGCGACGAAGTCTCCTCTGGTGACCTGATTGCCGAGATCGAAACCGACAAAGCCACCATGGAGTTCGAAGCCGTGGACGAAGGCGTGATCGGCAAGATTCTCGTTGCCGAAGGAAGCGAAGGCGTAGCGGTCAACTCTCCTATCGCCGTCCTTCTGGCCGACGGCGAAACCGCCGACGACATTGGCGCAACACCAGCGGCGGCACCGGAAGCGGCCCCAGCCGCTGACGCAGGCAAGGAGGCGGCTCCCACAGGGGGCTCCGACGCGCCTGCCGCGGCCCCGGCGTCAGCAAGGAGTGCCGATGGCTCGCGTATCTTTGCGTCCCCGCTGGCGCGGCGCATTGCGGCGGACAAAGGCATCGATCTGGCAACTGTTGCAGGCTCCGGTCCCCGTGGTCGTATCGTCAAAGCCGACGTTGAAGGCACAACTGCCGCCGCGTCTGCGCCAGCCAAACCCGCAGCGGCTCCTGCTCCTTCGGCACCTGCGCCGGTTGCCTCCGGCCCTGCCACAGACATCGTACTGCGAATGTACGAGGACCGTGAGACAGAAGAAATCGCGCTCGACGGTATGCGCAAAACCATTGCTGCGCGTCTGACAGAAGCCAAACAATCGATCCCGCACTTTTACTTGCGCCGCGACATTAAGCTCGACGCTTTGCTGTCGTTCCGCAGCCAGCTAAACGGTCAGCTGGAAAAGCGTGGCGCGAAGCTCTCTGTCAATGACTTCGTCATCAAGGCCTGCGCATTGGCGCTGCAGGAAGTGCCAGAAGCCAATGCCGTCTGGGCCAACGACCGCATTCTGCGCCTCAAACCTTCTGATGTCGCAGTCGCAGTCGCCATCGAAGGCGGCCTGTTCACGCCGGTCCTCAGAGATGCGGACGCGAAGTCCCTGTCTGCCCTGTCATCGGAGATGAAAGACCTAGCCTCCCGCGCAAGGGATAGAAAACTCGCCCCGCACGAGTATCAGGGCGGCAGCTTTGCGATTTCCAACCTTGGCATGTTCGGGATCGATAATTTTGATGCGGTCATTAATCCACCGCACGGCGCGATCCTGGCAGTTGGGGCTGGCACCAAGAAACCCGTTGTTGGCCCGGACGGTGCAATCGAAGTCGCCACCGTTATGTCTGTAACTCTTTCGGTAGATCACCGAGTTATAGACGGCGCACTGGGTGCTCAATTGCTTCAAGCAATTGTCGACAATCTGGAAAACCCGATGGCGATGCTCGCTTAAGCAGAAGATCATATTCCAAAAGAAAAGGCCCGCTGTTGCGGGCCTTTTTTGCAAACGTGACGTTGATTATTGGATTTTCGAGCAGTCAGCGAAATCCTGATCCATGCTCACGGCAGGCTGATCGCAGCCGGCTTCCCCAACCACTTTCGCAGGAACGCCAGCCACGGTTGTGCAGGGCGGAACTTCTTGGAGAACAACAGATCCAGCGGCGACGCGACTGCAATGGCCGACTTTTATGTTGCCCAAGACCTTGGCGCCTGCGCCAATTAGCACGCCATCGCCAATTTTCGGGTGGCGGTCTTCTTCTTCTTTTCCGGTGCCCCCAAGGGTTACCGAATGCAACATCGACACGTTGTCACCAACAACCGCGGTTTCACCAATAACGATGGAGTGCGCGTGATCGATCATGATGCCTTTCCCGATACGCGCAGCCGGGTGAATATCAATGCCGAAGATTTCGCTTGTGCGCATCTGGATGAAGTACGCGAGATCCGTTCGTCCCTGCTGCCAAAGCCAATGTCCGATACGATAGGCTTGAACTGCCTGATACCCCTTAAAGTACAGAATTGGCTGAAGAAGCCGGTGACATGCTGGGTCACGCTCAAAAATTGCCATCAGATCGGAACGCGCTGCTTCGATCAATTCGGGTGAAGCGGCGTACGCCTCGTCCGCAATCTCTCGCAAGATTACCATCGACATCTCATTCGACGACAGCTTGGCTGCGAACCGATAACTGAGCGCGCGCTCCAACGAAGCATGGTGAAGCACGCAAGCATGTACCAGACCACCCATAAGCGGTTCTTCGGCGACCGCTTCACGCGCCTCATCCGAAATGCGCTGCCATACAGGGTCGACTTCCGTCAGTTTTGGTTTCAGCTCAGCCATGGTGTCCTCATCCTCTCTCGACCAACGTACTACAAATAGGATGGCGGTCGCAAATTCAAAGCCGTGAACAAGGCGATCAGTCCTAAAGATGTGATCGAATGTCACCACGCATAGTCGACAGTTCTCTTTCCACTACAAAATAGTGCTGGCAAATTTTCCCACGCCATATCGAGCCGAAATCTGAGCCACTTCAATGATGTCGCCGACCGCTGCGCCATCGGTACTCATTGCCCCTGCCGAATAAGTCCAAAATGGTTGTCCGACTTCCTGAGACCGCAAAACCTGCGCCCCCCGGCGAACACGTACAAGGTATTTTTCATAGTCTTCTCCGACCGGAACTTCCGGTGTTTCCCATGTGTCCCCGTCTATGCGGGTGCGCCGAATCCAGCTCAAAGACGAACCAGCTGCATTACCTCTTTCAATTCGTAGGTGCACAGGAGCATAGGGTCTTAATCCGATGCCTTTGAATGCGTGCACACTGTGTCCGTAGGTTTCGTGAGAATATGTCTGAGTTGCGGGGCCAATGCGGTAGTGACGGGCAACATTTCGAAGCCTAGCCGCCAACTCAAGTTGAGAAATACCTTCGTTTACGGCCACCACCCAGCTGCCTTGCGGCCAAACACTACCAGCAGACCTTTCTGTTCCAAGCTGGCCGCGCAGTCTATTGCTCAACTGATAGGTTTGTTCTCCTACCAGTTCCGCGGTGCGCGCTTGAAACAGCTCCCAATTGTCCGGTACGCCATCTCCGATAGCGAAAAAATTGCCGCCGTTCAGAAATTTCGCGCGACCGACACTTTCCAGATCCCCGACCAACATTCTAACCAACAGTGGCAGACCACGATCCATCCTTCCACTTGGAACCATGCCCAGCGCAGACTCGGTTACTCCAATAACGGAACCGGTCGTGACAAAGCTGTTCAAAACATAGTCTTCGTCGGCGTCGGCTTCATACACCGCGACGGTTCCCGGCCACGGGTCGGCCAAAACCGCGAGGTGCGGCGCATGCGGAACTTCGTCTCCTCGCATCAATGGTAGATCCAGAAACAAGCCTTCGACCGGAGACGGCGCTGCGAAACTATTGGACCGCCTGCCTTGACCTTCGCTACCGCGGTAAACTATCGCCCCTGAGGGTCGCGCTGCATTGTCCAGCAGCGCTTTGGACCACCGAGAGGCGCTGTTGTGAACGTCGATCGCCATTGCCGCCGCCTGCATCGGTGAAAACCCGTAGTGATCGTCCTGCGGGTGAAATGCTTTGATGTGACAAATCGGAGATACGCGCCCGGCTTCAAACCGGTGTTTTCTGGCTCCCACGGCATATTCATACGCTACAGGCCAGCCATCGCTTCCAGGCACAACCTTCATCCGATCGGACCGCAAAACATGCAATTCTACGGGCGCCCCTTCCTCGTCTCCTACCGCCTCAAGGTAACCATTGCCCGACAACAACAACTGGCCGAAAAGCGCTTCAAATAGTTCGGCACGTCCTTGCGCGGCATTCGGCGCACGCAGGAGGGACAGAATAGGGTGCCGCTCAAAGCGCTCGGCTGCAGATTGTAATACAAGTGGCAAGGCTGCTGCTGCCTCTGCAATCAGCTTTACTGAACGAAATCCCACTGGATTGCCGGAAAACCCCGATCGCGTCAGCGACACAGTATCTCTGGGGCTCCACGCCACTCGCCCGGCGCCATGCCATGCCATCACCGGGCCGGTCGCACTTGCCTTTGTCTCTGGTGCCGACGCGGCTTCGCGCCGAAAGAAATCCAATAGCATATCTGCCGCTCCCGCCTGAAATCACTCCCGAAGCCAATCGCCACGGTGGGTCAAAAAATTTCCGTTCCCTTTCGACAAATCCAGTTATCCACGAAGGGCATTAATTTGTTCCGACAGGTGCGTACGGTCCCCGTTGCGTGGATGACGACTGCTTTAAAGTCCACGCAGTCTTGGACGCCGCCACTTGGACGCCGGCTCAATAACCAATTCGGTCAGAGCCCAAACAAGAGCGTCCACCCGATCTGGCGATCCGCTACCGTCGAAACCCTGTGTAGTCATCGCGCACATCTGGTCTTCCAGCTCGTCCAGGTCATGCATGTGATTGACGCGGCCTTGCTCATACAACGCGGCGACAGGCTCCGCTCGGGCAACTTTTCCCCGAGTGGCCCGCACGGCCTTGAACGGTACAAGCGGATCAATCTGGTTGATGACGGATTTCACCAGATCTCCACCTTGATTGACCTCTGCGATCAGCCGTTCTGCCCCCCAGGCCTCCATTGCAGCCAGCGCTACACGAGCCCAGGCATCGGGCGTCGCCGCGCGGACGGTCACATCGTCAAGGACAACCGCGCGCCAATTTTGCACAGCACCCTTTGCAATCACGCCTGCGACAACAATCCCGCAGGAATCTGAGCCCGCATGCCCCGTTACCGGCGGATCCACCGCCACAACGATCCGGTCCAGTTCCGGCACAATATCAAGTCGTCCATCGTCAAGAGCCTCACGCCGCCAAAGCGCTCCGTCGCGGTCCTCAAGCAACTGGCCGTCAAGTTCCTGCCGTCCCAGTCGGGTTCCAGCATATCGGCTGCGGACTTCTTCAAGGAAGCTCTCGGCAAGGTTCGCCCGATTTGCCTCGGTCGGAGCCGTGGTTTTCACAGTGCTCGCCGCCGCCAGGATCTTTTTCAGCACGCCGACGTTACGTGGTGTCGTTGTCACACATTGTTGTGGGTGTTCCCCAAGGCGCAATCCGAATTGAAGCTGGTCCCACGTGGCTTGCCCTTTACGCCATTTGGCAATCTCATCCGTCCACGCCGCATCAAATTGGGGTCCGCGCAATGCCTCTGGGTCATGGGCCGAAAACGCCTGAGCTACGGCTCCGTTCGGCCAGACAAGGCGCTTGCGCCCCGCCTCCCAGACAGGTCGCCTGTCTGGTGGCGAACAGGCCAACAAGCCGCTATCGCCGAACACCATGACCTCGCGCACCTGATCTATGGTCTCTCCAACCAATGCCACGCGACGTGCCGCGCCTGAATCCAGCGGACCAGCGCCTTCGACTTTAGAGCGAACCCACTCGGCACCTGCTCGAGTCTTGCCTGCTCCCCTCCCACCAAGAATGACCCAGGTTTTCCAGTCACCTTCCGGCGGCAACTGATGCGGCAGCGCCCAGAAATCGAACAAATATGGCAGCGCTAGAAGCTCATCATTTGTCAGTTCGTCCAGAAACTCGGTCTGCACTGTGACAGGTGCGGAGGCGATCCAGCCTGCACCGGATCGAAGATCGCGCGTGTTCGAGGTCGAGGTCTGGGCCGGCACGGCCGTTTCCTTTTTCAATGTCGCGTTTTTCAAGGTCACTTTCAGCCTCCATCGCCAAGCGAACGCATTGGCGCACTTCATTCAAAACAAGCCCGGCATCCCCCGGCAAAACAGAACCTGCCGCCTGTAGCTGACGGCACATGACAAGCAATTCATCGGTCGCCGACCTTAGTGCAGCGCGAATAGCCGCCATCTCGTGGTCGAGCGCCAAAGCCAACTTTGGCGGGTAAGTTAGGGTCATAGGTGTTTCATGCCTCTCGAACCGATGTACCTCCTCGGCAAAGGACACGAAGAAAAAGCGGCCTTGGATGATCCAAGGCCGCTTTCGCGTGTCTTCCCAGCATCGTGAATCAACCACACCGCTGATAAGCTATTCAAAGTTGCAAACTATTACCCAACCGCACGATCAATCAGCGGCGAAGGCAACGTCAGTTGTCACTGGCACGTTCCGCTTCAATTTGGCGCCACTTCGCAACATTTGCGTTGTGTTCAGCCAAAGTTTCGGCAAACGCGTGACCGCCCGTGCCATCCGCCACAAAGAAAATGTAAGGCGTTTCATCGGGGTTGGCAGCAGCTTCAAGGCTCGCGCGCCCTGGGTTGGCAATCGGCGTGGGTGGCAAACCTTCAATCACGTATGTGTTCCAAGGTGTAGGGCCGCGCAACTCGCTCTGGCGCAAGCCGCGTCCAAGAACGCCAACGCCCTTTGTCACCCCATAGATCACAGTCGGGTCGGTCTGGAGGCGCATGCCTCGATCCAGACGGTTTGCAAAAACGCTGGCCACTTGACGACGCTCTTCAGGAACGCCGGTTTCCTTTTCGATGATCGACGCAAGAATAAGCAATTCTTCCGGAGAGTTGAGCGGCACTTCCGGCGAACGGGCCTCCCATGCCGCATTCAGCAGCACGTCCTGAGCGGCTTCCATTCGCGCGATCACGCTGGCGCGGGTATCGCCTTCGCTCACCTCATAGCTATCCGGAGCAAGGGTGCCCTCCGCTGGCTGTTCAATCTCTCCGCTCAACAGTTCGATGCCATTTAGCGCGTCCATCACTTGCCAGCTTGTCACGCCTTCAGCGAGAGCAATGCGATAGCGTGTGTCTGCCTCTGCCCTGACTTTATCAAACGCTTCAGGTGTCTCATCCTCAGCTGGGTTGAACTCTGCCACTTCGACAAAGCGGCCCGTCGACGGGTCCAATTCACGCACTTGAACCTGCTTACGGGTTACACCAATGCGATACACAACTTCAGTGCCACAGGTGCTCGCACCGCCACGCGTCACGATATCTACGATCTGCTCCATCGACGCGTTTTCAGGCACAAGAAAGCTGCCAGCCTTCAACTGACTTGTCTTGTCCTGATAGTCGGCGCCGATCCGGAACAGCGCGCCATTTGCAATTGCACCGGCTTGCTCGAGATCTTCTGATACGCGGCCCATGTTCGATCCGGGTTGCACCCGCAGGCACATGGCGTCCGTCAAAGGCCCTTCAGCTCGGTAGGTGGTTTGACCAACCAGTATGACGCCCCCCAACAGGAAAAGCGCCACGATCAACATCGTGACCGCGTTAGAGGCGATGTGACGCCACATCAGTCAACCTTTCCGAAGATCACCGAGGCGTTCGTACCACCAAAACCAAAGCTGTTGGACAGAGCAACGTTGATTTCACGTTCAACTTTCTTGTTTGGCGCAAGATCAATCGGCGTTTCCACCGCTTGATTGTCCAGATTGATGGTCGGCGGAGCAACCTGATCACGGATCGCCAGTATGGAGAAAATTGCTTCGATCGCGCCTGCAGCACCCAAAAGGTGCCCGGTCATCGATTTTGTTGACGACATCGTCACCTTGCTGGCGTGTTCGCCCAACATGCGCTCGACCGCGCCAAGTTCGATGGTGTCCGCCATCGTCGATGTGCCATGCGCGTTGATGTAGTCGATGTCCTTGGGCTCGAGCCCTGCTTTTTTCAACGCCGCCCGCATGGAACGCTCGCCACCCTCGCCTGTCTCGGCTGGTGCGGTGATGTGATAGGCATCGCCGGAAAGCCCGTATCCAAGCACTTCTGCATAAATCTTGGCGCCACGTGCCTTTGCATGCTCGTATTCCTCGAGCACCACAATGCCGGCACCCTCCCCCATCACGAAACCGTCGCGGTCTGCATCATAAGGACGGCTTGCTTTCTGCGGGTCATCTGCATGCTGAGTAGACAGAGCTTTACAGGCGTTAAAGCCTGCGATCCCGATCTCACAGATCGCTGCCTCGCCACCGCCAGCAACCATCACGTCGGCGTCGTCAGAGGCGATAAGTCGGGCAGCATCGCCAATTGCGTGTGCACCGGTCGAGCACGCTGTCACAACAGAGTGGTTCGGGCCTTTGAAACCATACTTGATGCTGACCTGACCAGAGATCAGGTTGATAAGCGCTCCTGGGATAAAGAACGGAGATACACGGCGCGGGCCTTTCTCAGCCATCATCAGCGTGGTGGCTTCGATAGATTGCAGGCCACCAATGCCGGAACCAATCATCACACCGGTACGTTCCAGGGATTCTGTATCTTCAGGCATCCAGCCGGAATCTTCGACAGCCATCTGCGAGGCGGCAAGACCGTAAAGAATAAAGTCATCGACTTTACGGCGTTCTTTAGGCGCCATGAAATCATCTGCATTGAATGTCCCGTCGGTGCCGTCGCCAAGCGGAACTTCACACGCATATTTTGTGGTCACGCGCTCGGGATTGAAGCGGGTGATGGTACCGGCGCCGGACTGACCGTCCAGAATACGAGACCAGCTTTCTTCCACACCGGAAGCCAAAGGAGTGACGAGCCCAAGCCCGGTGACAACAACACGACGCATTTTTCTATGCCCTTCCTCAGAAGTCTTTTCCTGCTCTTACCGCGTATCCGCCGCCATGAGCAATAGTGCGGCAGCGAAACAATCCGGCGCAACACGGCGCGCCCGCTCGCAAGTGGGCTTCGGCCAATGAGCTTTCAACCGCCTATTCCGCCATTTCCCGCCAAAGCAACAATCATTCCGGACAAAAGAAAACGCCCGCTGCGTCTCTCTCGCAACGGGCGTTTATCTGTCCACCCCGGAGTCGGCCGTTCTGACCTACAACCGGGTCTCGGGCTTAGGAAGCTTCCGAGATGAATTTCACAGCGTCGCCGAAGGTCTGGATGGTTTCGGCTGCGTCGTCCGGGATCTCGATGCCGAACTCTTCTTCGAAGGCCATTACCAGTTCCACGGTGTCCAGGCTGTCTGCGCCCAGATCGTCGATGAAGGATGCGGCTTCGACAACTTTGTCTTCTTCAACACCCAGGTGCTCAACAACGATCTTTTTTACGCGGTCTGCGACGTCGCTCATATCAATTCCTCATTCGTATGGGCTTTTGGCCCGTGTTGCTCCCCTACCGGCGTGGCAGGAATGGTACATGCCCTATCAGGGCGGTTTTGGTCCGGCTTACCGGTAAGTCCCCGCATGCCGCAAAGGCACCCGGAGAAATTCTGAGCCGCCTATAGCACATCCGCCTTACGACGCAAACGCTTTCCCCGACGACATCGGCGGCCCCGTTTCCGGTGCCGCCAGCGCTTACAACATGGCCATACCGCCGTTCACATGCAAGGTCGAACCTGTCACATAACCGGCTTCCGGGCTTGCAAGGTACAGTACTGCCGCAGCAATTTCCTCAGCAGACCCCATACGGTTTGCCGGAATCTGCGTGTTGATCTTGTCCTTCTGATCATCTGTGAGCTTGTCAGTCATTGCAGTCGCAATAAAGCCAGGCGCAATCGCATTCGCGGTGATTCCCCGGCTCGCAACCTCATATGCGATGGATTTTGTCATGCCGACCATACCGGCTTTGGATGCCGCATAGTTGACTTGCCCGGGGTTGCCCGTTGCGCCAACAATCGAGCTGATATTGATGATCCGTCCCCAACGGGATTTCATCATCGGGCGCATCACACCGCGGCACAAACGCATGGCACTGGTCAAGTTTACGTCGATCACGCTCTGCCATTCGTCGTCCGACATCCGCATGAAAATTTGGTCGCGTGTAATACCGGCATTGTTGACCAGAATGTCCACGCCACCCATCGCTTCAATCGCCTGCTTGGGCAGCGCATCGACCGCCTCTGGATCGCTAAGATTACACGGCAGCACATGCGCGCGCTCACCCAGTTCCGCCGCCAAAGCTTGCAGTGGTTCAACACGGGTGCCGGAAAGACCAACGGTTGCCCCGGCACCATGAAGTGCTTTGGCGATCGCGCCACCAATGCCACCCGAAGCGCCTGTCACAAGCGCTGTTTTTCCTGTCAGATCAAACATTAATACGTCCCTACTATTTTAGCCGTTCAGTGCCTCGACGGCGGCTTTTACATCATCAGGTGTGCCGACAGCGCGAACGCCGTTGGCGCGATCGATCTTGCGGATCATGCCCGAAAGCGCTTTGCCAGCACCAATTTCCCAAAATTCCGTCACACCTTCAGCGGTCATGTTCATCACTGATTCGCGCCAGCGCACCGAGCCAGTAACCTGTTCGACAAGCAAGTCACGGATCATTGCAGGATCAGTCACAGCTGCTGCGCGAACATTGGCGATTACCGGAACAGCGGGTGTGTCGATGTTCACACCGGCCAGCGCCTCGGCCATTGCATCCGCAGCGGGTTGCATCAAGGCGCAGTGGAACGGTGCGCTGACCGGCAGCATAACCGCCCGCCGCGCTCCTTTTTCCTTGGCGATTTCCGCAGCGCGTTCTACGGCAGCCTTCGCGCCTGAAACGACCACCTGAGTTGGATCGTTGTCATTTGCGGCTTGGCAAACTTCATTCTGCGCGGCTGCTTGTGCTACTTCCTGCACCGCCGCAAAGTCCAATCCCAAAATAGCGGCCATTGCCCCTTCGCCGACCGGTACCGCAGCTTGCATGGCTTCTCCGCGGATCCGCAGCAAACGCGCTGTGTCACCAACGCTCAAAGCTCCCGCAGCAGCCAAGGCGGAGTATTCACCCAACGAATGCCCCGCAACACACGACGCCGCTTCGATTGTAATGCCTTCCGCTTCCAGAGCCTTCATCGCGGCCAGAGAGGTCGCCATAAGTGCAGGTTGCGCGTTTTGCGTGAGCGTCAGCGTTTCCTGATCACCGCCCCAGATCAATCCGCTCAGGCTTTCGCCGAGCGCCTCATCCACCTCATCAAAAACTGCTTTTGCTTGCGGATAGGCTTCGGCCAGTGCCTGCCCCATTCCGATTGTCTGAGCGCCCTGCCCCGGAAATACAAATGCGCGGCTCATTGATGCCTCCTCACTTTTCTTTCGCAGGGAATACCGCGCCCGACCGCATGGTGCAACGCCATTGCTGACCCGACGTCTGCCAATGTGCGCAGCTTCGCACCTGATCTGTGCACAGGCGCCAATTGTTTCCTGCCGCCCGCAGGAACAGTTTCAAGGCACATAAACCCGAGGCCCCAATGTCACGCACAAACACACATCAAACCTATGGCAGCGTTGCCAAAACCTTTCACTGGCTCACGGCCTTGTTCATCCTGTCCGCTCTTGCCCTTGGCTTCATCGCGCATAACGCGGCCTATGAAAACGCAGAACAGCTTGCATTCAAGGCAACGCTCTTCTCTCTGCACAAAACTGTGGGACTAGCGGCCTTTTTCACCGCAGTTCTCCGCATACTATGGGCCTTTACCCAGCCTCGTCCAAAATTGCTGAACGGCAACCACAGGGTCGAATCCCTCGCAGCAGAAACCGCTCACTGGTTGCTTTATGGAGCCATGGTGCTGGTACCGCTCACAGGGTGGATGCACCATGCCTCGACAACAGGCTTCGCCCCGATATGGTGGCCTTTTGGCCAGTCCCTGCCGTTTGTACCGAAAGACCCGGACCTCGCATCCACTCTGGGCGCCCTGCACTATAGCTTTATGATCGTTCTCGTTCTTACGCTTTTGGCTCACATCGGTGGCGCGTTGAAACATGCGATCATCGACAAGGACGACACGCTCGCGCGTATGCTTCCAGGTAGCCACCCCTCGAAACGCCCGCCAAGCGCGCAACCAGGTCATGTAAAACCGGCGACAGCAGCCTTTGCAGTGTGGGTCCTCGTGTTCGCTTTTGGCGTCTACGGACCCCAACAAGAAACGGTCCCGCAATCTTCAGGCATTGAGCTTGCCGAAGTACAATCCGGTTGGGCAGTTGAAAGCGGAACTCTTGGAATCACCGTCTCTCAGTTCGGCAGCGAAGTTTCAGGCAGGTTCGGCAACTGGACAGCAGACATCGATTTTGACGAAGCGCGAGCATCAGACGACTTGGGATCGGTAACTGTCCAGATCGCCGTCGACTCGCTGACCCTCGGGTCCGTCACCGATCAGGCGCTCGGCCCCGACTATCTCAATGCAATGGCACACCCGACCGCGGAATTCACCGCAGCAATCAGTACTCTGGAGACGTCGTACGTGGCGAAAGGCAATCTCACCCTGAATGGGCAAAGCGTTCCGCTCGACTTGCCATTTGATCTCGAAATCGCCGGCGACAAAGCCACAATGTCAGGTGAACTTGTCCTCGACCGGCGCGCGTTCCACGTCGGAGACAGCATGACCGATGAAAGCTCTCTTGGATTTTCAGTCACCGTGAGCATTGCTCTCACAGCAAATCGCGGCGCGTCCAACGACAACCTGCTCAACTGATCACAAAAGACACGAAGACCGCCCTCCCTGGTCGGTCTTCGTGTCTGGACTTCCTCAATTTACTTGCTGAAGCGCTTGTGCTCCGCTCTTCCAGAGCCGCTCGGCTCTGATTATTTTTTTTCAGGAGTTTTCAAACATGCGCGCAGTGACGATTACATTTGTAGGCGACGGGTCGGACGAAGTTGCTCAGGCATTTTACACCTACTTCGTCGATGGCGGCCTTGAGGATCAGGTAATTGACGTCCTTACCGACAACACTTCACCGAATATCGAGGTCGAAGGGCTTATTGATATTAACAACGACACGCTCGACATCGCTATCCTCAGCAAGTCCACCGACAACAAATAAAGAAAACAAAAAAGGCCGCCCTCACTGGGCGGCCTTTCAAAGATCATGGGATCTGTCTTTATTCGGCTTTCATTGCTTCCAGCGAAATCTGAACCTGAACTTCGTCGCCTACGAAAGGTGCAAAGGCACCGACTTCAAAGTCTGTACGCTTCACAGTTGTTGTTGCATTGAACCCGGCCCATGGCTTCTTCGCCATAGGATGCTCCCCAGCAGCATTCAATTGCGCGTCCAGCACAACAGATTTGGTGACACCATTCATAGTGAGGTCGCCAGTAATCAAGGCAGTTTGCTCGCCTGTGACTTCGATGCCGGTGGAGACAAAAGTCACGAGCTCGCCTTCAGCAGCACCAAAGAAATCATCGCTCATCAAATGCGCCTCACGCTCCTCCCAACCGGTGAACATGGACATCAGCGGCATGGACACGTTTACAGAGCTGGCAGCAGGGTCTTCCTGATCAAACATGATCTCACCCTCAAACCCCGAGAACATGCCCCAAGTCGTGGAGTAGCCGAGGTGGTTGTAGGAAAAGAGAACTTGGCTGTGGGACGCATCAAGGATGTATTTTTCAGGCGCTGCGACGGCAGTAGTTGCAGCAAGTGCGAGGCCAGCGGCCAAAAGGGTGCGTTTCATTCTTAGTCTCCAAGACGTGGATTTGAATTGTGATGAGTTCAAATTGCGCACCCTGCGAAATTCCTCAACTCCAAGCAAAAAAACAACTTATGTGCGATCATGCACACAATCAAACGCCAAGAAAAAAGGCCCGCACAATGCGGACCTTTCCAGCGACTTTATGATGTTCAATGGCACGTCACATCGGAAAGATTGCCTGACTGCGCAACTGCGCCACGGCATCGAGCCGTGCGTGCTCTCCGTCCAACTGCAACGACACCAGCGTCTTGCCGCACTCTCCGCTCACTTCAAGCTTCCTGTCGGTGATGTCGACACGCGCGATGTCTTCATAGTTGATAGTCTGAGTGACATGCATGCGTTCGCGCGGCAGGCTTTCAAGAACAAGCAACTGGCGATTACGCGCGTCAAAATGCAATTCCTTGCGCGGTTTCTCAGTGGCGATCTGCGTCATGCCGACACCGGCAGTCACCATCAGGATCGACAAGCCCATTTTGGCCAGAAGAACGTAAGGTGTCATGTCCAAACCGGGCACCAACCAAAGGCCGACGCCGGCCCAAATAAAGGTGAACCCGAAAAACACCGAGGCCGCGCGCACACCAAATGGCTGTGCCTTGCCTTCTACAGTCGCGACCCGCGACCGGGCTTCTTCCATGAAATTGGACAGAGCTATCATTTTTTGAACTCCCGCTTCTACTGGGATACCGCTTTGCAAACACACTGGTTAGGAAATCGGGCGAGATTGGGGCACGTTCTGGAAATCACCGTGCCAAAACGATAAAACCGCGACATGCCCACGCCCCTGGAAAACAAGGGAGGTAATGGGTTGCACTTGCGCCAGTTTCCGCTATACGTCGCGCTCCTTCGCAAATATCTGAACCGCGCAGTCTCTCGTGGGTGGGGTGCGAAGGACACGATTGCCCCGCTCTTTGAAATGCGCCTGTAAATGAATGGAGAGCACATGCCGCTGTATGAGCATGTTTTCATCTCGCGCCAGGACCTGTCCAACGCGCAAGCAGAGAGCCTCGTTGAACACTTCAGCACCGTTCTGACCGATAATGGCGGTTCCGTTATCGACTCCGAATACTGGGGCGTCAAAACGATGGCCTACAAGATCAACAAAAACCGCAAGGGCCACTACGCCTTCCTGAAAACTGACGCACCCGCGCCGGCCGTTCAGGAAATGGAACGCCTGATGCGCCTGCACGACGACGTGATGCGCGTTCTGACCATCAAGGTCGACGATCACGCCGAGGGCCCTTCGGTCCAGATGCAGAAACGTGACGAACGTGGCGACCGCCGCGAACGCCGCTCCTGATCGCTTGAAGAAAGGACACTAAGTCATGGCTGCAAAACCGTTTTTCCGCCGTCGTAAAGTATGCCCCTTCTCGGGCGACAACGCGCCGAAGATCGACTACAAAGACACCAAGCTGCTGCAACGCTACATCTCTGAGCGTGGCAAGATCGTGCCTTCGCGCATCACCGCAGTTTCGGCCAAGAAACAGCGTGAACTGGCTCGTGCCATCAAGCGCGCCCGTTTCCTCGCCCTGCTGCCCTACGCTGTGAAGTAAGGAGACCTGACAGATGCAAGTTATCCTTCTCGAACGTGTTGCCAAGCTCGGCCAAATGGGTGACGTCGTTGACGTAAAACCCGGCTACGCACGCAACTTCCTGCTGCCGCAGGGCAAAGCTCTGACCGCTTCCGACGCCAATGTGGCATCTTTCGAAGCGCAAAAAGCTCAGCTTGAAGCACGCAACCTCGAAACCAAAAAAGAAGCCGAAGCACTGGCAGAGAAACTCGATGGCGAACAGTTCATCGTGATTCGCTCCGCCTCCGATGCTGGCGCTCTCTACGGCTCTGTTACTCCGCGTGACGCGGCAGAAGCAGCAACCGAAGCAGGTTTCACTGTGGACAAGAAACAGATTGTTCTGGCCAAGCCGATCAAAGATCTGGGCCTGCATGCTGTTCACGTTCTGCTGCACCCTGAAGTGGACGTAACAATCCACCTCAATGTTGCCCGCTCCGAAGAGGAAGCAGAACTGCAAGCGTCCGGCAAGTCCATTCAGGAACTGGCCGCAGAAGCAGAAGCGGAAGCAGAATTCGAAATCGCAGAATTGTTTGACGATATCGGTGCTGCCGCGTCCGACGACGACGAGCTCGTCGAAGACGCTCCTGCAGAAGAAGCACCTGCGGAAGAAGAAGAGAAGTAAACTCTTCCTCTCAGCAAAAAATCGCAGGCCGCGCCCCTTAATTGGGACGCGGCCTTTTCTTTTGTGCAGGTTCGGCCAAACTTGGATGACGCACCCTCTCAAAGGAATCCTTATGCCCAGCCTGTCCCGCCGACGTTTCATTGTTATTTTGGGCGCCCTGCCCATCGCTGCTTGCGGCACTCCGGAACCGGCCTCCTTTGACCCACCGCTTTACCCCAACGAAACGCCGGAACTTCGCGCCCTCATCAACAAGTGGGCCGACCACTACGAAGTCCCCCGTGACCTTGTGCATAGGGTGATAATCCGGGAAAGCACCCACCGTCCTTGGGCAACCAACGGCCCCAACATCGGCCTGATGCAAATCCAGTTACCAACTGCCCGCGGCATGGGCTATTCCGGCGACCGCGCGGGTCTACTCGATGCCGAAACCAATCTGACCTACGCCGTAAAATATCTCCGCGGCGCACTTCTTGTGGCCGAGGGCAACTACGATCGGGCGGTGTTCCTTTACGCCAAGGGATACTATCCAGAAGCCAAGCGCGCAGGTCTGCTCAAGGAAACCGGCCTCGCCCCCTAGGACAATGACAGGCAGGCAGCCGCCCGCTTTCTGCAAAAACCTTGTGGCAACAGAGGCTTATTCTTAGACTGGCTTCAGTGCAACATAACCGGAGTCCTAAATGGCCACGTCCAGCGATGCCACACTTCACCCGATGGCCCCGCATTTCATCCCGTCCTGGATGCCGAATGCAGACGGATCGGACCCGTTTCTTATGGCCATGGCCGTCTTGGTGGTCCTGCTTGTCCTCGGGGCCGGTGTCTTTTACCTGACCATGCACGCCCTGCCCGAGCAGATGGCACACGGCGTCGGCAGCACCCAAATTCAGATCATCAGCATTCTGGCCCTGCTCGCGCTCTTCACCCACAACAATGCGTTCTGGATCTTGGCGTTGCTTCTCGCGGCGATCAACCTGCCGGACTTCCTTACGCCGTTGCAACGCATTTCAAATGCCCTTGACCGCGCCACGGGCTCAACCGAGCCCCCCTTCGAGATGCAGACAAACTATCCCCATCACGAAGCGCCGGAAGCCGCTGCGACACAGACTGAGGCAGCGCCCAAATACGCTGAATCTTCTGAAGCACCGACCAAGGAGGGCTAACACATGATTGAGTTTTTCCTCTGTTCGCTGCTCACGATCCTGCCAGACTTCCTGTTCCGTCGATACCGACAGGGCAAACGCTGGGGACAGGAGCTGACCATTTTCACCATGTGGTACGAACTGCGCTGGGGCATCACATCATGCCTGATCCTTACGATCAGCCTGATCACCGCAATTTTCTACTACCACCCGTCGACGACCAACGTGATCAACTACTTCCGCGCCATCACAGTTATGCCGGAAGCGCTTGGCCGCGTTGAAGAAGTCTATGTGCGCAACGGTGATTTCGTGAAAGCAGGAGACCGCCTCTTCAAACTCGACGCTGAAAAGCCCGAAGCCGCGGCCGCCACGGCCCGTGCGAGCATTCTGGAAATCGATGCGGCAATCGCCGTTGCCGCATCCGAACTCGATAGCGCTGAGGCCAGGGTCGATCAGGCCGAAGCTGCGCTGGAGCAGACCAAAGACGAATTCGAACGCACCAACACGCTATTTGAACGAGGCTCTTCCGCGGTTTCGGAACGTGAAGTGGAACGGCTCATCAACCTGATGGACCAAAGAGAGGCCGCCGTCGAAGCCTCAGAAGCCGGTTTGAAGGCCGTAGAGGACAAGATTGCCGTCCAACTGCCTGCCCAACGCGCCAGCGCCGAAGCCCGCCTAAAAGAGGCCGAAACCGCCATCTCAAAAACGGTGGTATATGCGAGCGTTGACGGACACGTTGAACAGTTTGGCTTGTTCAAGGGAGACATTGTAAATCCGTTTGTGCGCCCAGCCGGTGTACTTGTACCAAAGGATTCCGGCGAAAACCGGTTCCAGGCCGGCTTTGGACAACTGACAGGCCCAGTCCTTCACGAAGGCATGCTCGCAGAGATCACCTGTTTCTCACGTCCCTTCAAGATTTACCCGATGGTCATCACGCAAATTCAAGATGTGATTCCAACCGGTCAGTTCCGTGCACAGGAACAACTGATTGATCCAGCTCTCTCACCACGCCCTGGGTCTATCATTGCCATCCTGGAACCACTCTATCCCGAACAGACGGAATTGATCCCACCCGGCTCAAAGTGCGTGGCAAACGCCTACACCAACAACCATGACAAACTGGACGACCCCAACCTGTCGTCAACACAAAAACTGGTTCTACACGCAGTCGACGCAGTTGGCCTCGTGCACGCCGCCATCCTGCGACTGCAGACACTTTTGATGCCGGTCCAGACACTGGTTCTCAGCGGTCACTGAGGCCGATTCACTGGCAAAACGAAACCGGTGCTTTATTGGCGCCGGTTTGTCTCTTTCAATCTCCAAAATTTCCGCCCAATGGGATCGGAGCCATCCTGATCAATCTGCTGTCTTCCACAGCTGCCTGACGGTGCGGCATCGCCTTTCGGTATTCCGGATCGCCCAGCATGTCGACGAAGGCCTGCGGATTGGGGTATTCGGCAATAAAACACAGGTCCCATGTTTCCTCACTTGGCCCGATAACCACCAATTCCTGTGCCCCGCGCCACACGATCTTGCCGCCAAGCCTCTGAAACACCGGGGCGCTTTCCTTGCCATATGCGGCATAGGCTTCCTTACCACTCATCTCTCGTCCGTCGTCGTACTCCGCTTTCGCACGCAACTTCACCAAGTTCAGCATATGGATAGGCCCCTCCCGATCCATCGCCTTAAAAGCCTCAAACGTCTCGCGGTCAAAAGCCTTATGTCCCATGTCGCTCTCCTCCTGTTCTTCACAGGCTCGGCGTTCCTTGTGCCGGTCGTCAACCGGAACGCACCGTAACAACTTGGCAAAACGGAAAAAGGCCGCCCCGACAGGGACGGCCTTTCGCAAATTCTTTGCGGCGTAGGAGACTTATTCGTCGTCCAGAGATTCCACCGCTTTCTGCAATGCGTCTTTGTCGACTTCCTTCTCGGCGACTTCTGCCAGTTCGAGAACATAGTCCACAACTTTGTCTTCAAAGATCGGCGCGCGCAGTTGCTGCTGCATCTGTGCGTTCTGCTGCACGAACTCGAAGAACTGACGTTCCTGACCAGGGTACTGACGTGCCTGATTCATGATCGCCTGTGTCATTTCCGCGTCGGTCACTTCAACCTCTGCTTTTTGACCAAGTTCCGCCAACAGCAGACCCAGACGCACGCGGCGCTCTGCCAGCGTGTTGTGTTCGTCAGTCGGCTCGATGGTGTCGTGGTCGTGACCTTCGACTTCAGGGTTTTCTTCATGCCACAACTGGTGTGCAATCTGGCCCGCTTCCGCTTCTACCAGAGACGGCGGCAGGTCGAAGGATACCAACTTGTCGAGTTCATCCAGAAGCGCGCGCTTGGTTACGGCACGTGCCGCTCCCGCATATTCCGCTTCCAAACGCTCGGACACCTGAGTCTTGAGACCAGCGAGGTCCTCAGCACCGAATTTTTGCGCCAGATCGTCGTTGATTTCTGCTGCAACCGGCTCTTTCACCTCTTTGATAGTGCAAGAGAACACGGCTTCTTTGCCAGCAAGGTTCTCGGCGCCATAATCATCGGGGAAAGACACGGTTACGTCTTTCTCTTCTTCGGCTTTCACGCCAACCAGCTGCTCTTCAAAGCCGGGGATGAACTGGCCGGAACCCAGCACCAGCGGGAAGTCCTCGCCTGCGCCACCGTCAAATGCTTCACCGTCGATGCGGCCAACGAAGTCCATGACAACCTGATCGCCGTCTTTCGCTTTGGAACCTTTGCGACGCGCTTTGAAGTCCTGCGCTGTCTCTGCGAGGTTGCCAAGTGCTTCTTCTACAGCCGCGTCATCGGCCTTCACTACCAGCTTCTCGAGCTTGATACCCTTCAGGTCAACTTCCGGAATTTCCGGCAGTGCTTCATAGGACATATCCACTTCGACGTCAGAACCGGGTTTCCATTCTTCGCCGTTTTTCATTTCGACTTTCGGCTGCAACGCAGGGCGGTCGCCGGAGTCTTCGAAGTGCTTGTTCATCGCACCGTCGATGGCTTCCTGCATTGCTTCACCCAGCAGACGCTCGCCGAACTGCTTGCGAAGAAGCGGCATCGGCACTTTACCTTTGCGGAAACCTTTCATTTCGATTTCCGGCTGCGCTTCAACCAGCTTTTCGTTTACTTTCTCGTCCAGCTCCGCTGCGGTCACAACGATGTTGTAGCCGCGCTTCAGACCTTCGTTCAGCGTCTCGGTGACCTGCATCAGGATACCCCATAAGTAGCGGTGCGCGGGACTCGCCCGCGCACGGTCAAAAAAAATCTGGCCTCTTCTAGTTGGCCCAGAGCAGCGGCGCAAGGGCAAAGGCTGTAAAAAGAAGCCCGCCCGACGCGTTCTGCGCCGAGCGGGCCATGTCATCAATCAATTGAGGGCGGTATTACCAGAACCAGCGTCCGCCAAGTCCCCAAACACCAATGTTTTCATAGCTGGTGCCCGCGACATCGTAGCTGTGCTGACGATAGGACAGATACAGCTCCATATTCGCGTTCTCGACCACCTGGGTGCCTTGAATACCCCAAGTGAAACTGTCGTCTCCCGCGGACACATAGTCACCGCCCCAGAAGAAGTCAGCCGAAAGCCGGGTTTCGCCCCACGCCATCCAATCCCGGCGAATACCGAGTTTCGTGTAGATATAGTTGCTACCCAAGCCGCTATTGTCGCGCCAGCCTGCGGCGATGGTGCCGTTTACGCCACTATCAAGATGCAACGCGCTGAACGACCCGACGACGCTGTTGTTATCGGGGTTACCGTTCTGGCCATCGACCCAAGCCGCACCCAGACGACCGGCATATTTCATGCCGCCGTTCTCGCTCGCATACCAAAGGGCGATGTCATAGTTCAGATCGTCATTGCCACTGGTCAGGATATTCTCGCCAACCGACGCGCCAACAAAGAAGCCTCCGCCAAATGTCGGAGAGTCATACCGCAAACGACCAAGACGGGCACCGTCGAAATCCGCGAAGGTGGAGCCAACCGTCGGACCTGGCGTACCAGTTCCGGTTTGCCGGAAAGCGTAACCGGCTGAAATATCCGAGATCGAGCGTGTCGAAATGAAGTCGTTGCCCGACAGGTCGGCGCCGGCGATGCTGTCCGTCGCCATACTACCCTGACCGACGTAGACCTTGCCGAAGTTTCCTTCGTAAATGAATTCAACCTTACGCAGACTGCCGCGAGAGTAGTTGAAGAAATTCGGATCAGGGTCGATCTGGCTCAAGTTTGATGCTTGGCGAATACCAAGTGCCGTCTCGAAATTGAATTTCAGAGTGCCAGCGCCGACGGCGTTCTCCCACCAAAAGCCCAAGCGGCTTGGTGCGTTGGAGTTGTCGGCAAGCTGTGTATTGGTGGTAAATCCGTCATCCACGCCTGCGACGACAAGGTTAAAGAATCCGTAGAAGCGTGCATTGTTGTCCTGAGCTGCCGCAGGCAGCGCCAACATGGAAAACGCAAAGGCGGCCGCCCCTCCGTTCGCATACCGCAGAATAGACCTTCGCATATCACATTCTCCTGAAAATTTTGCCTTAAAGTAGTCAAAGGTTAACGTCCTATGCTTCGGACGTCAAAACGGGAAATCCGCATTTTCTGAGACAAACTGTCCGAGGAACAGCAACACCCGAAAATTGCGCCTTTTTCGCAACGCAAAGTCGGTCTAGTTACTATAGGCTCAGCGGTTCCAACGGCTGGCAGCATGAGGCCGCAGTATTGCCGCTAAAAGCGCTGGAC